>DASVQA010000130.1:0-6967 GCA_036389375.1 Pyrinomonadaceae bacterium
CATCAGCGCATAGGAGCAAACCGTCATGATCAACATCTTAAGCTCGGACGCCATAGACCCCAGCAGGCTGTTCAAGGAGGCCAAGCGGAAAGCCGATGAAGACAACTTGCAGTGGCTCAGCCGCAACCTGCCGGACGGCACGGGCAACGCTACTTTTGTGCTCGTCGGCGGCAAGACTCAAACCTCGCTCCGTTTGCGGATCGGGCAGGCGCACGTCCGCCACGATCTGATGCCGAGCTACTGGTCGCACGTCATGCTGCTCGGCAAGCCGAGCAAAAATTCGGCGCTGACGCCCGTTTACGAGATTTCTTTAGAGCCACTGAACGGGTTTGGTTTCCCGCCGCCGACGAACGGTATGCAGAAAGGGCGACTCAGCCAGTATCGTGAGGCGGCAGCCTATCCCAACATCGCCGTCATTGTCGCGCCCGTGCCGTTGACGGAAGTGGTGGCGGCGCTCGACCGTTTCCAAAAACAGCGCTCCGTGCTCGATACGGTCGATCTCATCATCCGCTGGCTGTCGTATGTGTGGGGCGTCTCCAACAGCCCGAACCCGTTGCTCAGCGGCCTCGGCATCCCTTCGGCCGCCATGCTCGAAGTGGCCATCGGCGCGGCCGGCTTCGACGTGACACCTGGGCTTGAGAGTCGTTCCAGTTGCCCCGAAGCGATCTGGCAGGCCGCCAAGTGGTGGCACGAGTATTACGAAGACCAGCACAAGCAGGGTCTCATCGGCGCGTACAACGTCGAACACAGGTTGGAATAATCATGTAGCGCGTGCAACTGCGCGCCCGCCCGACAGGTAACGACGCACGGGCCGGGCGTTGCGTGCGCGACGTGTTTGACACTGCACAGGCAGCGGGCTACCATGCGTGGCGGTCACGGCTAGGCACAAGATATTTAGCGTTCTCCTCATTTTTGGCGGTTATTGGTCGCATTTTTCATGCCGCTCGGTGTCACGGAAAGCATCCTCGAACTCGTTGGCCGCACGCCGCTGTTGCACCTCTCACGCTTCGCCCGCCCGCCGCTCGCAGACATCTACGCCAAACTCGAATACATGAACCCCGGTGGGTCTGTGAAAGACCGTGCCGCGCTCGGCATGATCCTCGACGCCGAACGCACGGGCCGGCTCAAACCCGGCGCGACCATCATCGAGCCGACCGCCGGCAACACCGGCATCGGCCTCGCCCTCATCGGCGTCGCGCGCGGCTATCGTGTTATTCTATGCGTGCCCGAAGGCTATTCCGGCGAGAAGATGAAACTGATGGAGGCGCTCGGCGGCGAAATCCGCTACGTGCCGAAAGAGGCCGGCATGGAGGGCGCGCTCGCGCTGGCGCAGGAGTTGGCGGCGGCAGACGATAACAGTTTCGTGCCCCAGCAGTTCGCCAACCCGGCCAACCCTTCGTTTCACGAAGAGACGACGGCGCGCGAGATCGTCGCACAGATGGACGGGCGCATTGATGCGGTCGTGATGGGCGCGGGCACGGCCGGCACTTTTACGGGTGTGGCGCGCGCCGTGAAGCAGGCGAACCCGCAGGCGCTCTGCGTGCTCGTCGAACCGCAAGGCTCGATCTTCGGCGGCGGCCCGCCCGGCGACTTCAAGGTTGAAGGCATCGGGCAATGGCAGTTCGTGCCGCCCAACTTCGACCGCGACTTGGCCGACGAGATCATGACCGTCTGCGACACCGAAGCCTTTGCCACCGTGCGCCGCCTCGCCGCGACCGAAGGCGTGCTCTGCGGCGGCTCATCGGGCGCGGCCGCCGTCGGCGCGCGCCGCATCGCCGAACGCCTCGGCCCCGGTCGCCGCGTCGTCACACTCTTCCCCGACGGCGCGGAGCGATATTTGAGTCAAGGAATTTTCGATTGAAGCAGGCAGTAGTCAGTAGCCAGCAGCCAGTAGAAAAACACTGGCCGCGCGGCACTGATAAAGGACGAAGGACGAATCGTTTGCCAGCTACTGCCGACTGACTACTGGTTACTGACTACTTTATTCTTATGGGCTTCTCAACCACAGCAATCCACGCGGGCAACGAGCCTGACGCGAAGACGGGCGCGGTCTCCGTGCCGATCTACCAGACTTCGACCTACGCGCAGGAAGCGTTCGGCAAACCGACGGGCGGCTACGAGTACGCGCGCACGCAGAACCCGACGCGCTCGGCGGTCGAACGCAACGTCGCGGCGCTCGAAGGCGCGCAGTACGGTTACGCGTTCGCCTCCGGCATGGCGGCGATTGATGCGACGCTGCGGCTCGTGAAGGCGGGCGACCACGTCATCGTCTCGGACAACACCTACGGCGGCACGTATCGGCTGTTCTCGCGCATCCTGTCGAACTACGGCATCGAGTTCTCGTTCGTGGATACGTCGGAGGCGGCCAACGTCGAGGCGGCGCTCAAAGACAACACGCGCATGATCTACGTCGAGACGCCGACCAACCCCGTCATGACCGTGACAGACTTGCGCGCCGTCTCGGACATCGCGCACAAACACGGCGCGCGCGTCGTCTGCGACAACACGTTCCTGTCGCCTTACCTGCAACGCCCGTTGGAGTTCGGCGTGGACATCGTGTTGCATTCGACGACGAAGTATCTGAACGGTCATTCGGACGGCGTCGGCGGTATCGTCGTCTTAAACAACGAGCAGGACGCTGAGTGGCTGAAGTTCGTGCAGAACAGCGTGGGCGCGATCCTCGGGCCGTTCGATTCGTGGCTGGTGCTGCGCGGCACAAAGACGCTGGCGCTCAGGATGGAGCAGCACGACAAATCGGGGCGCGCGGTCGCCGCCTTTCTCGAAGAACACCCGAAGGTGCAGAAGCTTTATTATCCGGGGTCGCTTTCGCACAAGCAGCACGAACTGGCGCAGCGCCAGCAGCGCGGCTTCGGCGGTATGCTCTCTTTCGACGTAGGCTCTCTGGAGAACGCGCGCAAGGTGCTCGAAGGCGTCCGCGTCCTGACGCTGGCTGAGAGTCTGGGCGCGGTCGAGTCTTTAATCTCCCACCCGGCCACGATGACGCACGCCTCCGTCCTGCCGGAGACGCGCAACCGGCTCGGCATCACCGACGGACTCGTCCGCGTCTCCGTCGGCCTCGAAGACACCGAAGACATCATCGCCGATCTCGATCAGGCGCTCGACAAAATTTGACCGGCGGCGGCGGGTGACAACTGCCGACGGACAGGCTAAACTGCCTGCTCTTGCTCGTCACACGTCACACGCACCCCGTCACGGCTATATGAAAATCGCGTTGCACGCACAGACGGACGTAGGCCGCATACGCCAGGGCAACGAGGATAATTTCCTCGTGCTCGATCTCGCGTCGGCGCGGAGTTGGACTGGTTCAGACGGCAGACCTGCGCCGCCCGCCGAACTGCGCGATTTTCAGTTGGGCGCAGAGGGCGTCGTGCTGGTCGTCTCGGACGGCATGGGCGGGGCGCTCGCAGGCGATGTGGCGAGCCGCATGGCGGTCGAAACCGTGCGTGAGATGCTCGTCGGCAGCGAAGACGAGACGGGCGAAGGTGGCGGCTGCGGCCCCGACGTACCGCTCGTCGAATGCCTGCGCAATGCCGCCGGCTACGCCAACTATGCCATCCACCGCAAGAGCCTCGAAGACCCGCGTTGCAGCGGCATGGGCGCGACCTTGACGGCCACCGCCGTCACCAACCACGCGCTCGACTTCGTGCAGGTCGGCGACAGCCGCGCCTACGTCATGCGCAACGGCGAGATTCGCCTCGCCACCAAAGATCAATCGCTCGTGCAGCAACTCGTGGACGTGGGGCAGATCAGCGAAGAGGACGCCGAGACGCACATGTTCCGCAACGTCATTTTGCAGGCGCTCGGCGCGCAGAGCGAACTTGCGCCCGTCATGTCGCGCGTGCCCCTGCGGCGCGACGATCTCGTGATCCTCTGTAGCGACGGGCTATCCGGCAAGCTGCGCGCCGAAGAGATACGCGACATCGTCGCCGCGCGCAAAAACGATCTCACCGCGGCCTGCGATGAACTGGTCGCCGAAGCCAACCGGCGCGGCGGCGAAGACAACATCACCGTCGTCATCGCCCACTTCACCGGCGACGACCTGCCTGCCCCCGACACCGACATCAACATCGAACACCCCTACGGCGAACGCCAACTCCACGGCAACGAAGACGACACCACACCGACACCGTAAAGGATAGGGACGAGGGCCGAAGACTGCTCATGTTAAGCAGTTCTTCTTCAACCCTCAGCCCTTCATCAACAGTCCGCTTGCAATGCCGGTCTCGTAGGCGTACCAGAGACCGAAGCAGATGCTGAGCGCGCCGGCAACGGTTTGCAGTCCGTAGTGGAAGCGGTCAAGTTTGCGCGCGGTGAGGACGAAGGGCAGGCTGACCAAGCCGGACATCAAGAGCATCCCGACAATCGAGCCAAGCCCGAAGACGAGCAGGTAGAGCAGGCCGACGAAGGGCGAGGCGATCTGCGTGAGCACTAAAAGCGTCAGCGCGGCCGAGCCGGCCAAGCCGTGCATCGCGCCGACGAGCAGCGGTTTTATGCCGATCCGTCTGACGGCGTGCGAATGCGCGGGCGCGGGTTCTTCGTGCGCCGTCTGTTCGTCGTGGAAATGCACGTGCGCGTGCGTCAGCCCGTCGTGGCGATGTTTGTGTACGTGTACCGCGCCGCGACTTCGCAAGGCGCGGGTGAAGGCGACCAGCCCCAGCATGATGATCATCAACGCGACACAAAATTCTAGCCAGCTAGACACCCGCTCCGGGATCGCCACGCGCAGCACAAGCACAATCGTGCCGACGACGACGAGCGATGCCGTGTGCCCTGCGCCCCATAGCCCACCGACCAGAGCCGCGCGCCAGAGTTTTTTGTGCTCGCTCACAATCGTCGTCACGGCGACGACGTGATCAACCTCGGTCGCATGCTTGAGGCCGAAGATGAGGCCGAGCGTGAGCACCGCCAGCGCGCTCGTCGAGGCAAACGCAGGCTCGCCGCCGTTGAATAGTGTCCTGTATTGCCCCGCCACGCTTGCGATCACGCCGCGCAGACTGTAACCCGCTTGCCCCACCGCCTCGTAGCAGATGAACAGCCCCGCGCAGGTAATGACCAACGCACTCAGCACCGGCAAGACGCGCACCAGCGCGCCCGCAGAGGCCATGGGGCGCGCGACCCAGCGGCGCGCATAGACGAACAGCAGGCCGATACCGGTCAACGCGCTTGCCAGCCCGAAGCTGAACGCGACCACGAGCAGCAACCCGTAGCCGACGCGATGGAGCGAGATCGCCGAGAGCAACACGACCAGCGCCGAAGGACATGGCAGCAAACCGCCGGAGATACCGAGCGCGAGCAGTCTGCGCCACGTCACAGGCTCGCCGTCTGCGCCCGGCGGCAGGTGCGTGTGCGCGCGCCCGCCGTGTTCGTGCGCGCCCTCGTGCTCGTGCGTGTGCTCGTGTTCGTGCGGGACGATGCCGAGGCTCGCGCCGAGTCTGCGTGCGAACAGACTCAGGCCGATGAGGACGACGATTGCGCCGGAGATGAAACTGAGGATCGGATACAGGCGCTCGGGCACGACGTACTGCGCCGCAAAGAGCGTGACGAGACCGAGCGCGAAGACGCCGGCCGTGTGCGTGATGGTCACGGTCAGCCCAAGAAACGCGGCGTGCTTCGCCGTGCCGCGCGAGCCGATGAGATAAGCGGCGACGACGGTCTTGCCATGACCGGGCGACATCGCGTGGAAGCCGCCGAGCACGGCCGCCAGCAACAGACCAAACAGAGCCACGCCCACAGTCAACTCCGGCACGGCGATCAACTCGGCGAGCCGGTCGCGCGCGGGCGGTTCAACCTTGCGCCCATCGCGCGCGACGAGCGGGCGCGCGCCGGCCGGCGGCGCGGTGGCGGCAAATGAAAGATCGGCCGTGCGCTCATCGAGCGGCGCGGCCAGCCGGTCGTTCGGATAAGCGCGTAGCTCGTTGCTCAGCCCTGTGCCGAACGCTGTGCTGTCGAAGACCTGTAGTCCGCTGGCGGGCACGACGACGATCTCATGCCAGCCCACGCGCTCTTTATAATTCGCGTCCTCGAAATGCAAGCGGTGCGGGCGCGCGGTTGCCGCCGCAGGCCACGTCCCTGCGTAATCACATTCAAGGCGGAGCGTCGGCAGATTGGCCGCGCCTGCGGGCAAGCTGATGTTGTGCGCGGCGAGGGCGAGCGGCACGCGCGTGTCGTCAATCGTGACGGTCAACGCATCAGCATAGACGTGCGCGGTCCGCAGCGCGTAAGTCTCAAGTTCGGCGGGCGTGATCTGCCCGTCGCCGTCTGCGTCCAGATTGAGCTTCTCTTGAAAGGTCGGTATCTCCGCCATGTCCACGACGTAGTGAACGCGCACACGCTGGCCGTCGAGTTCGAGCCGCGCGAAGTGGTTGACGGTGAAGTTGCCGAGCGGGTGCGCGGCTGTGTGTGCGGCGGTGCTGAGCCAGAGAACAAAGAGGCAGAGCGCGAAGACGCTGCGGCGCGGGGTCGTAATGCGGGGGTTATGCATATCGCTTCAGGCGCACGAGATTACTCTGTCAGCGCGCGTTGCGCAAACGAGGCTTGCAACGGATCGAACTGCGGATTGAGGGCGAGCGCCCGCTTGAGGTAATCGGCCGCGCCCGTTTTGTCGCCCGCCGCGCGCGCGATGAGACCGGCGTGATAGAGCAATTTCGCGTCGCGCGTGCCGAGTTTCAAAGCCTCTTTGATCGCGGCTTGGGCAGCAGCCAACTGCCCGGCCTTGAGCGCAGTCCACGCGACCGCGTCTGCACCGTAGATGTCGTGGCGCGCGGCGTACTCGCGCGTGGCGAGCGCGTAGGCTTCGGCCGGTTTCAGATCATGGTCGGCGTAAAAGAGCGCGAGTTGCCGGTTGTAGAGTTGCCCGTTCAGCGTGCTGAGTCGCGCGATCTGCTCGACGAGCGCATACTGTGCTGCCGCCTCACGCTCGCGCCCCGCCAGTTTGTAGAGATCGCCG
>DASVQA010000131.1:0-13371 GCA_036389375.1 Pyrinomonadaceae bacterium
ACCGAGCCTGCGCCCGCGCCCGCGCCGATGGCCGCACCGATGGCTGCGCCTTTGCCGCCCTGTGCAATCGCGCCGATGATCGCACCGATGGCTGCGCCGATGGCCGTGCGCTCAACCGTGCGATCTGTCTGGCTGCTGCGATCCTGCACCTCGCCGCCACCCTCCGGGTCAACGCGCGCCTCTTCGCCGTTTGGCGCGCGTACAGCTTCGACCGTCCCGGTGAAGTCGGCCGCGCGCCCGTCCGGCAGGCGTATGCGCTCGAAGTTGAGCGCAAGTTCAGCGCGCCCGGCGACGCGCCCGCCCCGCTCGACGCGCGCGACCGTCCCTTCGAGCGTCGCGCCCGCGAACTGCGCCGGCTCGCGCACGGTCATCGTGAAGCGGTCGCCGGGATGCGCCTGCGCCGTGCTGAGGTCGTCGTTTAAGCTGGCGACGAACTGTGTGTTGCGCCCGATGGTGAAGACGGTGTTGGCGGGCGCGTTCGTCGTTGTCGGCGCGGCCGGCGGCACGCGCGGGCGCATCACGGGCGGATTCTGCGGCGTGCGATTTCTGGCGGTCACGGACGGCTGCGCGGGCGGCGTGCGCCGACGGTTACGCGCGCTCGTCGGGGCCGCTTCCGGCTGCCCGTAGATGTCGAAGCGTGCGACGCTGGCCGTCTTGTCATAGACGCTCTCCACGACGACGGGCTGCGGCAGTTGCGCGTCGAAGATGCGGCGCGTGACGCGCAGGCGCTGACCTTCCTCCTGCGGATCGAAATTGACGATGAACTCGTCGTCGGCGCTGCCGCGTGAACTGATCTCAAGACTCGGGCCGATGATCAGGGCGCGTGTGCGGACGGTGTGCCCGTCCGCTGCGCGTTCGATGTGCGTGCGGCCGTCGGCGTTGAAGGTGATGCGCGGCGCGCGCGTAGAGGCGATGTCTATGACGCGCCCGCGTCGTTGCAGTGTCAACTGCGTGGGCGAAGTCAGCCGCGCCAGCAGCCTGTCCTCGATTGTCTCGCGCGTGGCGAGCGGCAGCGTACTGGCGGCGCGCGCGAGCGCCTCCTGCGGGTCGTCGCTCATCGCCTGATCGAGTTGGTAGACGCCGGTCAGGCGTGCGTCGGCGGCAGACGTTTTCGGCGTGGCGACCGTCGGCGTGCGCTGCGTTCTGGTCGTGGTCGTCGTCGTCCGGCGCGTGGGCGCGGGCGCGGGCCGGCGGCGTTGCGCGGCGGCCGGCGGCGTCAACTGCGCGGCGCACACAGCGCACACGAGCGCAGCACAAACGATGCGTCGAAGTTGCTTCATCTTCCCCTCCATCTACGGAAACTGGCAACGGCTAAGATCGCAGCGGTCAAACAGGCGGCGACCGCACGCGCCGACGCCGGGGCATTTGACCGTAAACTTAAAAGGGGAACTTAAGGGGTGTGCTGCAAAGCTTAAAGCCGGGCGCGACCTGAACGCAAGTATAAACTTAAAGAGACCGGGCCGACGCTTGGTCGGCCCGGTCTCGCGCTTCAGCTTAGGGCGGCTTGGTTTCAAGCCACCTGCGTCACCTTGATCGTCCCGCCGTCGGGCAGGATGGTTACGTTCGTGTAGCGGGTCGTGGCATTCTTTTTATCGAAGCGCACGTCAACAGTCTCCGGTCTCTGGATGACGGGGCCGGTCGGTGGGCGCACGATCTTCTGTAACAGGAGAATGCGCGGATTGATGCCCTGCGGCACGGCCTCGCGCAAAGTGACCTTGTAACCGTGCGTCGGGAAGGTGCAGCGGCCCGTGACGCGTAGACGCGGCGCGCCCGGCGGCATGCTGTCCTGCACCGCGCGCCAGCCCGTACACTTGCCTGTGCTCGCCCCGGCCTTCGTCGCACCCTTTTTCGCGCCCGCCTTCTTAGTTCCGCCTCCGCCCTTCTTCGTCGCCGCGCCTTTCTTGGCCGCCCCGCCCTTTTTCGTCCCCGCTTTCTTGGTTGAAGCTTTCTTCGTAGCCATAGGGAATTCGCGCTCCTTTCGTCATCGCGTGCGCTTTGAGTTGTTGTGAGACTGGCGAGCGTAAGGCCCTCGCCAGCGCGAGCCGCAAGTAGAACGCAACGGACGATATGCGCGGACTATTTGAATGTCAATGCCAAAGATAGGCCGAGGCGCGAGCGCACAAACCCACGCCGCCGCGCCGCCTCACTCGACCGTCACCGACTTAGCCAGATTGCGCGGCTGATCTGCGTTGAGCAAATCAATTAAGAGAGGCAAAACAGTTGAATGTAAAGTGGCCCGACTACAAATTGTCTGTTCCAAAATTTGCTGCGAATATATAATTGAGGGCGTCATACCTACTGGTGGTCGAACCAACATCACCGAGCGCGGCGAGACCTTACTTCTACGGCGTGGAGCAGCATTTTATGAACATAGAGTTAGAAGATACGGCCCTGATGAAATTCCTAGAAGCAAAGGCTATCGATTATTTTGCCAAGGTGCGCGAACTCCGAAAAGAGGTAGCAGGTTGGCTTTCCTATGTGCCCGCAACCTTTCCGCATTACACGCGACACACCATCGAACACAGCGAAGAGATAGTGTTGCAGGCTTCCAAATTGATCTTTGCGGACGACAATATATCCAAGCCGGTCGTGCCAATTTCGCCTGCCGAAGCCTATATCTTGATCGCAGCGGCCTTCCTGCATGATGCGGGCATGGTTACACCTGATCGGGAGAAGGCCGAGATTCTTTCCTCTGAGGCATGGAAGAATTGGACATCTGGCGATGGCGGTGGAGCTAAAAGGTGGTTAGATATTCAAAACTTCCGGCAAGGTAAAGAGCCAACTGATGATGCAGTCAGAAATTTTCTGGCCGACGTACAAACACGATTTCTCGTGGCAGAATTCGTGCGCCGCGTACATCACCGGCGCGCAGCCAACGTAATCGAACAGCATCAATCTCTGTTAGGTCGGTTCGCCTTCGATAATCAGATGTTGCGCGACACCATCGCAGATGTTTGTGTGGCACATGGACTCAGACAACATGAACTGGAAGATGCGGAGCATTACCCGGATAGGCGTGACATTAATGGGCAAACGGTCAATGTGCGCTTCGTCGCTATCATGTTGCGTCTGGGTGATCTGCTCGACATGTCACATGACCGTGCGTGCCCGCTACTTTTGAATGCTGCATCCCCCGTTCCGGCCGACAGCTTAGCGCACTGGAAACAGTACGACATGATTAAGCATAGGCTCACGTCCCCGGATCGAATTGAGATACGGGCCGAGTGCGAAAAACAAGAAGAGCATCGCGTACTCCAAGATTGGTGTCAGTGGATAGTTGAAGAGGTAAAGAACGCCAAAGTGTTGATGCCACGTGCGGCACGTCATAGAGATTGGCAACTACCTATCGTTGGCTTCGAGGGCGAAGAAGAGACGATTGTCATTCGCCCCGCTAAAGGTGCAAGTTATTTCCCTTCTAAGTGGTCTTTTGAATTAGATAATGAAGCGGTCTTCCAGCGGCTCATCTACGATGTGTACGATTCGCCCGAATCTTTCATTCGTGAGCTAATCCAGAATGGATTAGACGCTATGCGTTGCAAGATGTATGCGGACTTGATGCTCGACGGAGTCAAGCCACCAGAGTATCCAACGCAGGTCGAAGAAGCACGCCGCCGCCGATATGTATTGCATGTGAGTTTAGGCACGAAAGAAGTAAAAAACGATCTATCCGGTGAGGTAGAAACCAAGCAAGTCCTCAAGGTGGAAGATTGTGGAATTGGGATGGACACGGACATCATTAAGCGTTACTTCCTACAAGTGGGGCGCTCTTATTATGTGACGGAAGAGTTCCGGCGAAACTATGGCTTTATCCCGACAAGTCGCTTTGGTGTTGGATTTCTTTCCGTATTTGCTGTTAGTGACGAAGTTACGGTAGAGACTTACAAAGTGACCTTGCCAGGTCAGGACGGAGCGATCCGTTTGACCCTGACAGGCCCACGAAACTATCTACTAACAGAGCGTGGCGAACGTCGTTCGACCGGCACCCGCATTGAGGTTCAACTGCGTGAAGAGATGATACAAGGAAGGCTAACGGAGTTAATTGAAAGCTGGTGTCGGCGCGTCGAATTCCCCGTTGCTGTAGATGATTTGGGAGTGGAAAAAACAGTCGTAGCCGAAAGTCCCGAACAGTTCGTGTATGAGATGCCAAACGTTACCGAAGAAGACGCCAAATTTGTCGTACGGCAATTCCCGATTAACCGTCCTGGCATCGAAGGGGAAATTTATATTTTTGCCGGGATCAATAGTAAGAGGGAATCATGGGATGCTTGGGAGTGGGCAAGCAATAACTATTCAACAGCACATCCACATGCCGTTAGGCCGACATTACCAGAATCCGTTACCTGTTTACATGGAATTGCAATTGGTGAAGGTGAGGAATTACCGAGACGCTATTATGCACCGTATAGTGTCCGCCTTGATTACCGCCGCAACACTCATAAGATTGCTCTATCACGTGATATGGCTCGCCACCGTCACGGTTCAAATAGAGAGCCAGACCCAGAACTTACATCGCGTTTAGAGGAAATCCTCAGCGAGCATTTGATGAACACCTCACTGGCTAAGTCAGACGATAGCTGGAAATACAAACAATTACTTGTTGACAGCTTCCCGCTTTTTGAATTCTGGCGAGCGTTGCCTCAAACTATCCGCATCTTTCAAGGCAATAATTCTCAACTCTTTTCTCTTGATCACGTTCAGGCTATGCCCATTATAACTATGGTTCGGCATCCTGATTGGTGGGGACACTCGCGTATGGCCAAATCAGAAAGAAATAAAGTCATGACGCCGGCTTGGGATAGTGCTGATCCCTCAATCTCTGAGGGGGATTGGCGTGCTATCTCTATAGAACACAAGATTGCTCTATTAAAAGATCGAGTGCCTAAGAACCTTCGTTGGCTCAGAAGTGGGCATCTTGCAATAGATTGGCATCTTGGAATAGCGAACGTAGTTATTATAAATAGAGAGCGCTATTATCTAGTCGAGATTCCGGGTTCTTCAATTTTAGGATTTGTAGATGGCTCGGTGACCAACGAGATATATTTGCTTAATGTTAATCACCCGTTAATCTCATGGAGCTTATTAGTCAGGGAAGCTTGTGATCTCGGTAAATGCAATCTAGATAAGGAGCAGTTTGAGAAATTACTACTTGTCATAAGAGGGGGGCTATCCATACTCTCGGCCAAGCGGTTAAACAACTACATTGAAGGATGGCGCAGCCTGCCAGATCTACCACCGGAGTTATATCCACCGGAAATAGAGTTGACAGACAATATGCTTCTATTGATGCCGCTACCAACTAGGGGCAAGCCAAAAGGCGCTAAACGCAAGGAACGCAAAAGGGAGCAAACTACGAAGCGGCGGCGCAGTAAGTGAATAGTACATATCGGCCGCCGAGAGTTAATGTTGATGGTGGGGACGTAATTGTTCTCTGTTGCGTCAAAAAACTCTTCAATCTGCCAAGCTTTCGCTGTGGTGTGTCTATGTTTGTCCTGTGGTCTTACTCGACGGTGACGGACTTAGCCAGATTGCGCGGCTGATCTACGTCGCAGCCGCGCCGGACGGCGATGTGGTAGGCGAGCAGTTGGAGCGGGATGATGGAGAGGATCGGCGTGAGCAGATCGCTCGATGGTGGTACGGTGATCGTGTAGTCGGAGACCTTGGCCGATAGTTCGTCGCCTTCAGTCAGGACGGAGATGACGACGCCTTCGCGCGCTTTGACCTCGACGATGTTGGAATGCGTCTTTTCGTAGCGTAGCTCAGAGGCATGGTTGCCCGCTTCGCGTGTGTTGACGACGACGACGGGCAGGCGCTCATCGATCAAGGCGTTGGGGCCGTGCTTCATCTCGCCGGCCGGGTAGCCTTCAGCGTGGATGTAGGAGATCTCTTTCAACTTCAACGCGCCTTCGAGCGCGACCGTGAAGTTGATGCCGCGCCCCAAGTAGAGAAAGTCCTGCGAGCGGTGAAACTCTTTGGCGAGTTCTTCGAGTTCATCAGACTCCGAGAGCAGATGTTCGATCTTGACCGGCAACTCGGCCAACTCCTGCGCGTGCTGTTTCGCCGCCTCGGCGCTCAGCGCGCCGCGCAGTTGCCCGAAGTAGAGCGCGAAGAGGTAGAGCGCGACCATCTGCGCGGTGAACGCTTTGGTCGAGGCCACGCCGATCTCAGGGCCGGCGTGCGTCAGGATCGTGCCGTCGGATTCGCGCGTGATCATCGAGCCTTGCACGTTGCAGACGGCGAGGATGCGCGCCCCGCGCTCTTTCGCTTCGCGCAGCGCGGCAATGGTGTCGGCCGTCTCGCCCGATTGCGAGATGACGATGAGCAGCGTGCGCTCGTCTATAACCGGGTCGCGGTAGCGAAACTCTGAGGCGTAATCAACTTCGACGGGCACGCGCGCCAGTTGCTCGATCATGTACTTGCCCGCCAGCCCCGCGTGCCAACTCGTGCCGCAGGCGGCGATCATCACGCGGTCGAACTGCTTGAACTCGGCCTCCGTGATGTTCATCTGGTCGAGATAGACGCGGCCCGTATCCAGAGAGACGCGCCCCTGCACGGTGTCGCGGACGGCGCGGGGCTGCTCGTAAATCTCTTTGAGCATGAAATGCTTGAACCCGCCCTTCTCGGCCATGATCGGATCCCATGTGATGCGCTGCTGCTGCGGCTCACGGATGTTGCCCTCAAAATCCGTGACGCGCACGGCGTCTTTCGTCAGGACGGCGATCTCGCCGTCGCCTAAGAAGAACACGTCGCGCGTGTGTTGCAGGATGGGCGGAATGTCTGAAGCGACGAAGAACTCGCCATCACCCAGACCGATAACGACGGGCGGCCCTTGCCGGACGGCGATGATCGTGTCCGGCTCGTCCACCGAGATGATCGAGAGCGCGAAGATGCCGCGCAGGTCGCGCACGGCGCGCAGGACGGCACGCTCAAACGAATCTGCCTCGCGCAGATATTCTTCGATGAGGTGCGCGATCACTTCCGTGTCGGTCTCGGTCACGAAGTGGTGATCAGAAGCGCGCAGGCGGTCTTTCAGTTGCAGATAATTTTCGATGATGCCGTTATGCACGACGACGACGCGGCCCGTGCAGTCGCGGTGCGGGTGCGCGTTCTCTTCGGTCGGACGCCCGTGCGTGGCCCAGCGCGTGTGCCCGATGCCGTAAGTGCCGTCGAGCGGTTTCAGCCGGATGGCTTCTTCCAGATTACGGAGCTTGCCTTCGGCGCGGCGGATGTCGAGGTGCTGTCCCTCGTCCACGACGGCGATGCCGGCTGAATCGTAGCCGCGATATTCCAGCTTGCGCAGCCCGTCAATGATGACCGGCACGACCTGTTTGTTACCCACGTAGCCGACAATGCCACACATGAATTGCTTTCCTTTCAGGAAAGCAGCGGCGAGTGCCGAGTGCCGAATGCCGAGTTAAGAATTTCTTCCTACTCGTCACTCGTCACTCGTCAGTCGCCACTGCGGTTATTTCTTCCGATTCGTCTTGCAGTTGTTTCTTGATGACGGCGGGAACGCCCGCGACGAGCGTGCCGGGCGGGACATCCTTCGTGACAACCGAACCGGCAGCAGTGACGGCGCGTGCGCCGACGCGCACGGGCGCGACGAGCATCGTGTCCGAGCCGATCTTCACGTTGTCTTCGATGACGGTCGGGTGTTTCTGCTTGCCGTCATAGTTGCAGGTGATCGTGCCCGCGCCGATATTGGTGTTGTCGCCGACGGTCGCATCGCCGAGATAGGTCAGGTGCATGGCCTTGGCCCGGCGACCCAGACGCGACTTCTTCATCTCGACGAAGTTGCCGACGGCCGCGGCCTCTTCCATGAGCGCGCCCATCCGCAGATGCGCGAACGGGCCGACCGCGCAGTTATCCGCGATCTCTGAATCCACGATGACGCAATGGTCTTTGAGTTCGACGCCGCTGCCGATCCGCGCGTTGGTGATGCGCGTGCCGGAGCGGATCAGGCAGCCTTCGCCGATGACGGTGCGCCCTTCGATGTGTACGTCCGGGTGCAGGATCGTGTCGCGCCCGATCTGCGCTTCGCCGCTTACGTAAGTGTGCGCCGGATCGATGATGGTCACGCCCGCGTCGAGCATCAGACGGCGCAACGTGCGCAGACGTAGGATGCGCTCAAACTCGGCCAACTCGACGCGCGTGTTGATGCCTGAGACTTCGCGCGCGTCCGTGTGCAGGAAGACGCTTACGTCCGCGCCGTCGGCGCGCAGTATGCCGGGCACGTCGGTCAGATAGTATTCGCCCTGCGCGTTGACGGGCTGCACGCGCTCAAGCGCCGCAAACAGCGCCCGCGTCTCGAAGCAGTAGATGCCGGCGTTGATCTCGTTAAGCTGTCGTTCTTCCGCTGTCGCATCCTTCTGTTCGACGATGCGCTCAAAGCGCCCTTCCGAATCGCGCACGACGCGCCCGTAGCCGGTCGGGTCGTCAAGGCGCACGCTCAACAGCGTGCAGGTCGCGCCGTGCCCGCGATGCGTGCGGTGTTGGTGGACGAGCGCGCCGAGCGTCTCCGCGCGCACGAGCGGCACGTCGCCGGAGAGCACGAGCAAAGTTGAGTTTGCCCCGGCGAGCGCGTCGCGCGCCGCGAGCACCGCGTCGCCCGTGCCGCGTTGCTCGGTCTGCGTGATGAAGACGGCGCGGCTCGCGCCCAGTTCCGCCTCGACCGCTGCTTTGACTTCGTCCGCCTGATGACCGACGACGACGTGGACGGGGCGGCCTTCGCGCACGAGCGCGGCGGCCGTATGGCAGACGTGCGCGATTAAAGGGCGACCGTCAAGCTGGTGCAGGACTTTGGCGGTGCGCGAACGCATGCGCGTGCCCAGCCCGGCGGCGAGGATAAGCACGTCGAGCGGCGCGGCGCTGGTTGGCTGCGCCTGCGCGCCGCCGGCCGTCTCCGGCGCATTCGTGGGCGACTGTCTCTCCATAAACTTTCTAGCGCGTCAGACCGGCGAATGATTGACGCGCGCGCGCCGCCTGTTCGTAGCAGGCGACGAGCACACGCGCGAGTTTGGTAGGGCTGTGCCGCACCATCTCGCCTTCGTCGAGCAGGTCGGCGCGCACAATCTCCGTCTCGCCGCTGAACTCGCGTTCCAGCAAGTGATCGGTCAACCCGATCTGATGCGCGCCCTCGGCGGCGTAACGCGCAGCCTGCGCGGCGCTGACGGGGCGGTCGTTGACGACAATGTAATCGAAATGAATCTCCGGCGCGTATTGCCGCACGGCTTCGAGATGTTGGCGCGCGGTGTAACCGTCGGTCTCGCCCGGCTGCGTCATCAGATTGCAGATGAAAATCTTGACAGCGGGTGTGTCGCTGATGGTCTGCGCGACGCGGGCGACGAGCAGATTGGGCAGGATGCTGGTGTAGAGCGAACCGGGGCCGACCGTAATGATGTCCGCGCTCCGAAGCGCGGCGAGTGCTTCCGGCAGCGGCAGACATTGTTCCGGTTCGAGGCGCAGGCGGCGGATGGGCACGTGCGAGGCCGTGATGTTCGTCTCGCCGCGCACCTCGCGCCCGTCTTCGAGTTCGGCGACGAGGCGCACGTCATTTAATGTCGCCGGATAGATGCGCCCCTTGCTCGCCAGCACTTCGGACGAGAGGCGGACGGCTTCGACGAAGTCGCCGGTCACGTCCGTCAGCGCGGCGAGAAAGAGATTGCCGAAGCTGTGCCCGCTCAGTTGTCCTTCGCCGCGAAAGCGGTAGCGGAAGAGGCGCGAGAGCAGCGTCGAATCTTCCGAGAGCGCGACCATGCAGTTGCGTATATCGCCCGGCGGGAGAATCTGCAACTCGTCGCGCAGACGGCCGGAACTGCCGCCGTCGTCCGAGACGGTGACGATGGCGGCGAGCGCTTCGAGCCACACGTCGCCCGGTTCTGCGCGCGGGCCGACCAGTTCTTTCAGCCCTGCAAGCACGGTCGAAAGACCCGTGCCGCCGCCGATGGCGACCAAGTTCAGGCCCTGCGTTGTGATGTTGTGCAAAACTTACGGCTCTCCCCTGTACCGACACGCCCGGCGCGCTCTACATGCGCCCTAAAGAAACTATACCCAAAAGAGTTGGGGTTTGAAAATAGAAAGAATTGAGGTTTGGGAATAACGCGGGGGTCGGGCGATACCGCCGGATTGGTCGAGGGGCGTGGCAAGAGGGGGTTGTGACTCAAGCGCGCGGCGCGAAGATCAACCGTTCGTAGTCCGGCTCGTTGCGGAGCGCCGCGAGGTCTTGATCGTGCTGCGCGCGGATGCGCAGGTTGGGTTGCAGATTGAGCGCGCGCTCAAGGGCTTCGAGCGCGGGCGTGATCGAGCCGAGCCGGGCGCGGGTCGCCGCCAGCCCGTAGTGTACGTGCGCCGCTTCGGGTTCGCGCTTCAGGGCACGCTCGAACAACTCCTGCGCCGCGACATAGTCGCCGCGATTTAGTTCAATGACGCCCCGGTCGTAGAGCGCGTCCGGGTCGCGCGGCAGCGCCGTCTCCGTGCGCAGGCGCGATTCGGCAATGGCTAGATAGATGCGCGCCCGCGCCGTCACCTCTGAGGCGTGCGGGTGCTGCTCGATGAGCGCGCGGAAAGCCTGCCGCGCCTCGCTGAAACGACCACGCGAAAAATCCTTGTGCGCGCGCTCAAAGGCATGAATCGCCGCCATTTCATCCTGCGACGGTTTGGGCCGGGGCGCAGGTCTGGGCGGCGTCTGCGGGCGGCTGGCGGGCGGCGACGGGCGCGACTTGGCGGCAGGTTTAGCCGCAGTTTTGTGTTTAGCGGGCGGCGCGGCCGGTCGTTTGGCTGATTTGGCGGCGGTCTTTGGAGCTGCGCTGTGGGCGGGTGGCGCTTTCTTCGCAGGCCTGGCGGCTTTGGCGGGTTTGCCTTTCGTCGCCTTCGGCGTCGCTTTGGCGGCGCTGCCTGTCTTCTGCGCAGCCTTGCGCACGGGCGGCTTGGTCGCAGTTGCGCGCTTGGCCGGAGGCTTGGGCTGACCAGCTTTTGCAGGCAACTTTCGACTCTTAGCGGCTGACGCTGAGGACGCGCTACGTGTGGCAGGGCGGGGGGTAGGTCGCTTGACGCCCTTGATGACAGGATCGCTCATGCGAAGCACTCGCTTTTCAAAATGGCTTCCATCCACTTTAGGACACGCTACCAGAGAAGCCTCGAAACGCGCACAGGGTAGCACAGGCCGGGTCTTAAAGCAACGTAAGAGTATAGTTTGCGGGCGCAACTAAGATGCTTTGCAGTAAGCTGAATGTGCCAAACCATAGGCAACATAGAAAAACAGTTGAAGTCATTTAGCGCGCTATGCTAGAGTGCCTGAGGAGTCGCTCGCGCCCATGCGTCTCTTCAGCAGGCAGCAGCGCCAGCGACTTCTCGACAACTCAAACCGCTTTTTCGGCCTGGGTTTAGATTTCAGTGCGGAGTATCTAACCAAGCGCCCCTGAACTCCCACCACATTCGCATCAAGTGAGCGAAAGCGTCTGTACAGATGACGGACACACCTATCATTATGCGCGAACAGCAGTACGGGCGACTTGTCACCGTACTGGGCAAACTCCGGCTCGACTCTTTCTCCCGCGTGGTCTTTCTCGTGGACAAAAACGGGCAGGAGATAGCCGTGCAGGGCGAGGTCGGCGGGCTTGACACGACGAGCCTTGCGAGCCTTGCCGCCGGCAACGTCGCCGCGACGGGCGGCATGGCGCAACTCATCGGCGAGAAAGAGTTTCCGACGCTGTCGCACGAGGGCGAGCGCGAGTCCATCCACATCTGCCTCATCGGGCGGACACTGCTCGTCGTGGTCTTCGACGAGCGGTCGAGCCTCGGGCTGGTCAAACTGCGCGTCAAACAGGCCTCGCGCGAACTGGCCGGCATCTTCAACGAGATCGAACGCGAATCCGAACAGACGGCGCACGACAACCCCCTGCTCGCCGGCATCACCGACGACGACATTGACAGCCTCTTTAATTAAGCACCAACTGACAGGTAAAAACTTCTGCCTGCTTGGCACCCGTCACTTGCCACTTGGCACTGCCTTTGACCTATGACGTTCATCAACTACGCATCCCGCGAGATCAATTGCAAGATCGTCTATTACGGCCCCGGCTTGTGCGGTAAGACGACCAACTTGCAGTACATCTATGATTCGACCGCGCCCGCGTCCAAAGGCAAGCTCATCAGCCTGGCGACCGAAACCGACCGCACCCTGTTCTTCGACTTCATGCCGCTCGAACTCGGCACGGTGCGCGGCTTCAAGACGCGCTTTCATCTCTACACCGTGCCCGGTCAGGTCTTCTATGATGCCTCGCGCAAACTGATCCTCAAGGGCGTGGACGGCGTCGTCTTCGTTGCCGACAGTCAGGAGGAGCGCATGGATGCCAACATCGAGTCGCTCTACAATCTGGAAGAGAACCTGAAGGTCAACGGCTACGATTTGGCGAAACTGCCTTACGTCCTCCAACTCAACAAGCGCGACCTGCCGAGCGCCATCGCCGCCCCAGACCTCGTCGCCGAACTGCGCCGTAAGGACGAACCCGTCCACGAAGCGGTCGCCGCCAAAGGCACAGGCGTCTTCGACACGCTCAAGTCCATCGCCAAACTCGTGCTGACCGAACTACGCAAGAACTGACGCGAGGCAGCACAGACGTAAAAGCTAAAGCTGAAAAGCGGGCGAGAGTGTGAGAGCACTCTCGCCCGCTTGCCGTTTCGCTTAGCCTTTGCGCCGTTCGGTTTTTGTCTACGCGCCAGTCCGGCCGCTAGTCAATGGCTTTGATCATGAGCAGCCCGTCGCCGCCGTTTGAATAATAGCGGGGCAGGCGCTGCGTGACGCTGTAGCCGACGTTGCGGTAAAGCTGTTGCGCGCCCGCGTTGATGGCGCGCACTTCGAGGCGGACGGTGCGGACGTTGCGGCGGCGGAAACTCTCTTCGACCTTGTTAAGCATGCGTTGGGCGATGCGGCGACGACGGTGTTCCGGCGCGACGCCGAGCGTCGTGACGTGCCCTGTGCGGTCAGGTTCGACCAAGCCCACAATGAAGCCGACCATCGCCCCGTCGGGCGTAACCGCGCGGAAGGCGACCGACTCTGGCGAAGTCAGCAGGTATTCAAACGTCTCGCGGCTGTATGCCTCGCCGTCCACGAAGCAGCGTTGGTCGAGTCGCCAGCACTCGTCGAGTTGGGCAACGGTGAGCGGGCGTATGTCGTAGCGCGGGTCAAGCGCGGGCGCAGCTTCGAGCACGCCCAGCGCGGGCGCACCGTGCGCGCCCGCCGCTTGTGCGCGGCCCGAGAACAGACGCGAACGAATTTTCTTCAGCACTGCCATCAGGCGATAAAAGCTAACACGTCACGATGCGTAAGTAGGATGCAAAGTTTTGCTGCCCAAGCGCCGCCGCAAACAAGCGACG
>DASVQA010000132.1:0-94678 GCA_036389375.1 Pyrinomonadaceae bacterium
GAGGGCGGGCAGTTGACCGAGCGCATCAAGCGTTCGCCCTACTCAGTTCTGCTCTTTGACGAGATCGAAAAGGCGCACCCCGACATCTTCAACGTGCTGCTGCAAGTCTTCGAGGATGGTATCCTGACGGACGCGCTCGGCAACACGATTGATTTCAAGAACACGATCATCATCATGACCTCGAACATCGGCGCGCGCTTTATTCAGAAACGCGGCGCGCTCGGTTTTCAGGCCACGCCCGCCGACACGCGCGAGAAGATGGAAGAGATGGTCATGGCTACCGTCCGGCAGACGTTCAACCCTGAGTTCATCAATCGCCTCGACGAGATCATCATCTTCGATCAACTGATCGAAGATGAGCTGTTGGAGATCGTCGGGCTACAGGTCGAACTCATCAACCGCATGCTGCGGCGCAAAGGTTTGGAGGTGCGTCTGACCGCCGAGGCGCGGCGCTGGATCGTCGCCAAGACGTGCGCCGACCGCTCCTACGGCGCGCGGCCCCTGCGGCGCGCGCTGCAAAAATATGTCGAAGATCCGCTCTCGGAGGCGCTGATTCAGGGCGAACTGGCCGGGGCGGCGCTCATCGAAATCTACGAGGACGCGGGCGTGCTGGGCCACCGCCCCGTGAGCATCGAAGAGTTGGGCGACGAACTGTTAATTCACTAACGCCGCAGGCGTAAAGTAGTAAGCAACGGGCAGTTAAAGACAAATAGCCGGGCCGCTGGTTGCCGTGCCCGCGTCTGTTCACGCGGACGCGCCCAACCGGCGGCCCGCTTTTTTACCGTCGCCTGTCCGACGGCCCACGCCGGCCTGCGTTTGCCGTTTCCCTTTTGCCTTCTTTATAATGTGCGCCTTTGCTTGATCTGCGCGGCTGGCAACCGTCTTGCGGCGGGGCAGAATCCAAGTGCCACCAGACGTTTCAGTCGCGCCGCGTTTTCCGGGCGCAAGACCGAGAGCCAGAGCAGTCAACCGAGAGGATTTCTGATCCTACATCCCGTAGTCTTTCTATCAGTCTTGAGGCATCAAGCGATTATGCGAACTTGCGCGCCGTTACGGCGCTTATTGCTGGCCGCCGCCGTCGCGGCCGGTCACCTCGCCCTGTTTGCAGTCGTCAGCGTGCCGCACGCGCGGGCGCAGGAACCGACCACGCCCGCCCCGACCGCGCAACGGCTTGTCGAGGCGGTGGACATACAGGGCAACCGCCGCAACCGCGACGAGGACTTGCTCTACTACGTCCAGACGCGCGCGGGCGACCCTTACAACGAGGCGCAGGTGCAGCGCGATTTTCAGGCGCTCATGGCCCTCGGGTTCTTCAGCAAAACCGAGTCGCGCGTGCTGACGCAGGACGGCCCGCGCGGCGGCGTCGAAGTCATTTTCGAGGTCAAGGAACTGCCGATCATCCGCGACTTGCAGTTCAAAGGCTTGCACAGTCTGACCGAGTCCGAGGTGCTGAAAGCCTTCCGCGAAAAGCGCATCGGCGTGCAGAAGGAGAACATCCTCGATCCGGTCAAGACCAACAACGCGCGCCGCCTGATCAAAGAGTTGCTGGCGGCGAAAGGGCATCCAAACGCGACGGTGGACTTGGACACGGAAGCCGTCTCGGCCGGTTCGAGCGCGCTGACCTTCAACGTCAGCGAGGGCGCACGCGTGCGCGTCGTCGAAGTTGAGTTTGAGGGCAATGAGGTCTTCAAAGACAGCCAACTGCGCGGCGCGATGAAGTACGTCAAAGAGGCCGGGCTGTTTACGCGCTTCAAGGGGCAGGACATTCTCGACCGCGAGAAACTCGACGTTGACCTGAAACTCATCCGCAATTACATGGCCGGCAAGGGCTACTTGCAGGGGCGCGCGGGCGACCCACGGGTGGAGAGTCTGGGGCCGCGCCGCACGGGCTTTATCCTGCCGCTCCCGCTGCTCTCGTCCGTGGACGAAGGCTTGCGCATCACGATTCCCGTCATCGAGGGCAAACTCTACCGGCTCGGCGATCTCAAGATCGAAGGCAACTCGATCTTCAGTGAAGAACGCATCAAGGCCGTGCTCGGCCTGAAGAAGGGCGACGTGGCAAGCGGCGAGCGCGTCTATAAGGCGTTCTATGAGGAACTGCAAAAGGCTTACGGCAACAACGGCTTCATCCAGTATTCGGCCGACCCTGAGCCGACGTTCCACGATAACCCGAACAACCCGAAAGAGGGCGTCGTCGATTACGTCGTCACTATTGACGAGGGCAAGCAGTTTACGCTGCGCCGCATTGAGTTCACCGGCAACACCTTCACGCGCGATTACGTGCTGCGCCGCGAAGTGGTCTTGAACGAGGGCGACACCTACAATCAGTCGTACCTCGAATTTTCGATCCTGCGCCTCAACCAACTCGGCTTCTTCGATCCGCTCGACAAACAGAAGGACGTTGATCTGCGGCAGGACGAGGAACGCGGCGAGGTGGACGCGACGATCAAGGTGGCCGAGCGCGGGCGACAGCAGATCTCCTTCAACGGCGGCATCTCCGGCATCGGCGGCTCGTTCTTCGGGCTGCAATACTCGACGAACAACCTGTTCGGGCGCGGCGAATCGTTGTCGTTCGATCTGGCGGCGGGCAATCGGCAACGTTCGTTCGTCTTCTCGTTCACCGAGCCTTACGTGCGCAACCGGCAAATTTCGGCCGGCTTCTCGCTCTACTCGCAGTCGTTGAAATACTTCGGCGAGGGCACGTTCCTGTCGCAAAATCAGGCGGCTATAAACGGCGCGTTCGGCAACACCTTAGACTTCCTGAACACAAGCGAGGAAAATCTGTTCACGCAGACCTCGACCGGCGGCAGCCTCTTCGCCTCGGCGCTCCTGTCGGAGTTTCGTCGCAAGACGCCGTTTAATCTCGCCTCGCGCGTCGGCTTGTCCTACACGCTCTCGCGCACGAGCGTGAAAGACCCGACGGTCAACGCCGATCCGAATAACCCGAACTTCATCCCGGTCATCTACCGCCAGCCGAACATCATCACAAGCCGCGTCACGCCCTCGTTCATCTACGACACGCGCGACATACGCGGCGTGGATGCGGTTGCGGGCCGGCAGGTTTCGGCGGCGCTCGCCTTCGCCGGTCTCGGCGGCGACGTGCGGACTTACGAGCCTACGATCTCGTATCAGCAGTTCTTCCCCATCCGGCGCAAGCGCGCGCTCATCCCTGAGGTCTTCGGCTTCCGCATCATCGCGGGCCACGTCGGCAGCTTCGCCACGTCGAGCAAGGTGCGCGCGTCGCAGAACTCTTCGCTCGCCTTTGTGCAGGGCGTGCCCGTCTACGAACGCTTCTTCCTCGGCGACGAGTACACAATTCGCGGCTACAACGTGCGCTCCATCGCGCCCATCGTGCCGCTCGAACTGTTCGTCACGTCCAGAAACGTCGTCGTCGCGGAGAACGCCACCGGCACGCCTGTGCTCATCAACGGACTACAGGATTTCGCCGGGCTCGGCACGTTCACGGGCCTCACCGGCGCAAACCCTCGTCTGCTGTCGCGCGGCTTCCAGTCGGTCGGCGCGGATACGCAAGTGCTCGGCAATTTCGAGTACCGCGTGCCGATCTTTGGCACGACCGTGAGCGCGGCGGCGTTTGCCGACATCGGCTCGGCCTTCAACCTGCGCGGCGGCACCGATCAGGTCTTCTCGTCCGAGTTTCAGTCCGACCCGCGCTTCCTCGGCAGTCTCGGTTTCACCACCTGTCGCGGCACGACCGCCTTCATCAGCTTAAACTCGCTGGCCGCCTGCCGCGACGAATCGCCGCTCGCGTTCCTCGCAGGCACAGGCGGACTCGTCGCGCGCGATACCCGCCTGGTCACGACCGAAGAGTTCGTCAACGCGCAACGCCTCGGCCCCGTCGATCCGCAGACGCTGCTGCCCTTCGGCTTTTATCAGGTGTTTCTGCGCGGCGAAGCGCAGACCAACACGGCCGTGCGCCTGTCGCAAAGCACCTTCAACAAGATTTCGGATTTCCGTTCGAGTCTGGGCGTCGAACTGCGCGTGCAGTTGCCGGTCGTCAACGTGCCGTTCCGCCTGATCTACGCTTTCAACCCGAACGCGCGGACGGGCCTCAGCACACGCGTCCCACTTATCTTCAACGAGGAGCGGAGCGTGTTCCGCTTCAGCGTCGGCAGAACGTTCTAAAGGGCCCGACCGCTCGCGCGGGGCGGACTTTTCTGCCGGTTCGAGTTATACTCCGGGGTTGACGCAGGGGCGACAATTCGCATCTAACAGCGCGTCATCCTATTTTCAGACACTGTAAGGAGCAGTACGAGAAAGAAAATGAGACCAGTTCGCTTTACCATCGCCGCCTTCGTGCTTGCGGCGCTCATGATTGTTTCAACGCAGGCGCAGACGCGGCCCGCCGCAGGTGCAGCCCAACCGTCCACCAGCCCGGCCACGGGTCAGCCCGCCGGCCCTGCCAAGATCGCCGTCATTGATTCCGGCGCGTTCGGCGACGAGAAGGAAGGCATCACCCGCGTCGTCAATGCGGTCAAGCAGTTGGACGCGCAGTTCCAGCCGCAGAGCACCGAGCTACAGAATATGCAGACGCGTTACAACACGCTGGTCGCCGATATCCAGAAGAAAGCGCCCGTGCAAGACCCGAAGGTGACGCAGCAGCAGCAGGATCAGGCCGACGCCTTGAAGGTGCAGATTCAGCGCAAGGCCGAGGATGCGCGCAACGACTATCAGAAGCGCATGTCCGACGTGCTCGACCCGCTGCGGCAGGACGTGGCCACCGCCCTGCAATCGTTCGCGCAGGCGCGCGGCATCACGCTCCTGATTGACATGAACGCGTTCCGCGACCCCAATGCGCCGAACCCGATCCTCTACGTCGCCAACAGCATGGACATCACCAGAGAGTTCATCACTGAATACAACCGGACGCACCCGGCGTCGGCTGCCGCCACGGCTGCGCCCGCCGGCCCCGGCCGCCCCGAATAACAAAGTAGCCAGTCGCCAGTAGTCAGTAGCCAGTAGGAAGAGATAAACCGGGCTTCCTGCTTTGCTACTGACTACTGGCTACTGACTACTGGCGACTCGCTCATGGACACCCTTCTCGACGCCCGCGCCATCCAAGCTCTGCTGCCGCACCGCTATCCTTTCCTGCTCGTTGACCGCATCGTCGAACTCGTCCCGAAAGAGCGCATCGTCGGCGTCAAGCAGGTCACAATCAACGAGCCGTTCTTTCAAGGGCACTTCCCCGGCGCACCCGTCATGCCCGGCGTGCTCGTGGTCGAGGCGCTGGCGCAGGTCGGCGCGATTCTCGCTTTGCGCGAAATGACGGACCGCGAGCACAAGCTCGTCCTCTTCACCGGCATCGAGACGGCGCGCTTCCGCCAGCCCGTCGTGCCCGGCGACACGCTCATGCTCGAAGTGACGGCCCTGCGCATTGGCTCGCGCATTCAGCGCATGCGCGGCGAAGCAAAGGTCGAGGGCAAACTCGTCGCCGAAGCCGTCATCATGAGTGCGGTGGCCGACCGCAGCGCCGTGCAATGACCTACGTCCACCCCTCATCGGTTGTCAGCCCCCGCGCACAACTCGGCCGCGACTGCCACATCGGCCCTTACTCGATCATCGGCGATGAAGTCACGCTCGGCGACGGCGTGCGGCTCGATGGCCACTGCGTCATTGACGGGCGCACCTTCATCGGCGACGAGACGCACGTCTTTCCCTTCGCGTCCATCGGTCTCGCCTCGCAGGACTTAAAATACAAAGGCGAGCCGGCGGAGACGCGTCTGGGCCGGCGCAACCACGTTCGCGAGTTCGTCACCATTCATCGCGGCACGGCCGGCGGCGGCATGCTCACACGCACCGGCGACGACTGCCTCATCATGGCGCAGGCGCACATCGCGCACGATTGCCTCGTCGGCGACAGCGTCATCATGGCCAACGCCGCGACGCTCGCCGGCCACGTCACCGTCGCCGACGGCGCAAACATCGGCGCGTATTCGGGCGTGCATCAGTTCTGCCGGATCGGGCGCGAAGCTTACATCGGCGGCTACTCGGTCGTCGTCAAAGACGCGCTGCCGTTTGCGCTCACGGTCGGCAACCACGCCAAGTGCTACGGCCTCAACACCACCGGCATGAAGCGGCGCAACTACCCGCAAGCGACCATTGACGCCCTGCACCACGCCTTTCGCCTGCTGCTCGCCGCCAAACTCAACACCACGCAGGCGCTCGCCGCCATCCGCGCCGAACTCGCCGACTCGCCCGAAGTGGCCGAACTCGTCCGCTTCATCGAAACCTCTGAGCGCGGCGTCACAAAATAAAAGTGACAAGTGACGAGTGACGGGTGACGAGTTAAAATCCCTTAGCTCGTCACCCGTCACTCGTCACTCGTCACTGCTCTTATGCGTTACGGCTTGATCGCAGGCAACGGCCAGTTTCCTTTTCTCGTGCTGGAAGGGGCGCGGCGTCAGGGCGTGTCGCTGGCGGTGGCGGCCATTCGCGAGGAGACCGACCCGCGCATCGAACAGGTGGCAGAGCGCTTAACGTGGGTAGGCATCGGGCAGTTGGGCAAGATGATCCGCTTCTTCAAGCGTGAGGGCGTGGCGCGCGCGATCATGGCGGGACAGGTCAAACACGTGCAGATTTTCAGCGGCGCGCTGCCCGACGTGCGTATGCTCAAGCTGCTCATCGGTCTGCCACGCCGCAACACGGACGCGCTCATCGGCGCGGTCGCCGCCGAACTCGCCCGCGAAGGCATCGAGTTGATTGATTCGACCTACTTCCTGCAAGACCATTTGCCGCAACCGGGCCCGCTCACGCGCCGCGCGCCGGACGAACGCGAGCGCGGCGACATCGAATACGGTCTCGAAGTCGCACGCGAGATCGCGCGCCTCGATCTCGGTCAGACCATAGTTGTGCGCGCCCGCGCCTGTGTCGCCATCGAAGCGATGGAAGGCACGGACGCCACGATCAAACGCGCAGGAGAACTAGTGCGCGGCCGGCTCACCGTTGTTAAGATCGCCAAGCCCGATCAGGACATGCGCTTCGACGTGCCAGTCGTCGGCCGGCCGACCGTTGAAACTATGATCGAAGCGGGCGCAACCTGTCTCTGCATCACGGCGAGCAAGACCCTGATCTTCGACCGCGCCGAGATGCTCAAACTCGCGGACAAGCACCGCATCGCCATTGTGGCCGCGCCGCAGGGATAAAGCGCGAATAGAGAATTTAAGCGCGAAGATAACAAAGCCCGCGAAGATTTGATCTTCGCGGGCTTTAATTTTGCTACGCGCACCGACCTTGTGCCCGAGGTCTTTACTGGCTCGCCGTCTGCTGCGTAGCGGCCTTCGGATCGTAGGGCGTGGCGAGATATTGCTTGGCGACGGCTTGGGCGTTGTCGTAGTTGATGCCGGTTTCGACCGCCTTGTTGTACTCGAAGACAGCGCGGGTGCGGTCGCCTTTGGCGTCGTAGGCGTTGCCACGTTTGATGCGCGCCCAGACTTCGATCCACGTGGGCTTCAGGCTGCCATCGAGCGACGCCTGAAAATTGTCGAGCGCGGGATCGTAGTTGCGCTGCTCCAGATAGAGCAGCCCGAGATTGTAATAGACCCAGGAGTTCGACTTGTCGAGCTTGAGCGCCTCTTCCAGTTGGCGCTGCGCTTCCGCATATTGCCCTTCGCGGAACAGTTCGATGCCGCGCCGCGCAACCACCGAGACGCGCAAATCTTCCGACAGGCGCAGGATCTTATTGTTCGGATCAATGATGACTTCGAGCGGCTGGCCCGCCGTCTCGAAATCGAAATCCTCGCTCTTGTCTTCGACGAAGACCGTCATCGTCTGGCTGTTGTTCTCGCCCTCGGCGCGCAGCATCACTTCGACGGGCATACGCAAGCCCTCGAAATTTTGCTTGACCGTGCCGCGTGCGCGGAACTTGCCGGCGCGCGTGCGTATGATCTGGTAGTCGGCGGTAAACTCCGGCACGCCCGTGCCTTCAACCCAGCGCGCGAAGAAGTAGCGCATGTTCCGGTTGACGGTCTGCGAGGTCAGCTTCTCGAAGTCGTCAATCGAAACGCTCTGCCCGCGATATTGCTGCAACAGCCGACGCAGCAGGTTATCGAAATCAACGTTGCCGATTGATTCGCGCAGCATGCGAAAGACCATCGCGCCCTTGTAGAAGATGACCGATTGATACTGCGGCGACGTGTCGTCGAGCGTCGAAGGCGCGCGCAGGATGGAAGCCGATTGCTCGAACATGAGCGCGCGTTCCTGCATGTCGCGCTCGGCGGCATCAAGCGCGCCGCCTTGCAGCGTCGCTTCGCGGAACGCGTAGGCGCTCCACTCCGACAGCCCCTGCGAGAGCCACGCGTCGTCAAACGATTTCAGCGCGACCGTAAAGCCCCACCATTGATAAGCGACCTCGCGCTCGACGCGCTCCTCTTTGGGCGGCCGGGCCGGATCGAAGAAACTGGCCGAGAGAAATTCCATGCCGGGCGCGGCGTAAGCTTCGAGACTCTCGTTGTCGATCTGCGCGACCGTGAAGCGCGTTCCAAACGCGGGCGTGCCGTACTTCTTGGTGTAGAACTCAAGCGCGCGCCCGACCAACTCGCCGTAAGGCTCAATGCGCCCTTCGCTGCCGGGCTGGACGTAAAAATTCAGTTCGTAGCCGCCGATGTGCAGCGTACGCGTGACGTAGCGGCCGGCGACGATGTTGCCGATGAGCGCCGGTTGCCGGTTGACCAGATGGTAGTAGCTCAGACCGTTCTTCGTCTGCGTCGTGATGGGTTCATCGCTCGAACCGGCGACGAGGAAGCCGCTGGGCACGGCCACGTTGATGTCGGCGGTGGCGCGGTCGGCCGCGTAGTCGTGGAAGGGAAACCAGCGCGCGGCGTACATCAGATAAGAGCCTTCCTGACCAACGTAAGCCAACCGCTTCGTGGCGAGCGGGCCGCCTTCGGGCGTCAGCAGCGCACCGTACCAGCGGAAGTGCAGCGTCACGGGCTGACCCGCCTGCACGACCTCGTCCAGATCGACGCGCACGCTCGGGCCGATGGTATCCACACCGACCTGATCCTGCACGAAGTTCGTCAGCGGCTTGCCATTGCGCTCGATGGCTTCGACCTTGAGCGAGCCGTTCAACTCGAAGACGACCGTGCGCGTCGCGTCGAGCGGCGTGAAGGTCACGTCGGCCGAGGCGCGCAGGATGTGTTCGGCGGGCCGCAGTTCGGCGTCAATTCTGTAGTTGGTGATGTCGAAACGGGCGCGGCCTGTAGTGTTGGGCGTCTGCGGCAGGGGGACGGGCGTCGGCGCGGGTGTGGGCACGGGCGTGGATGTCGCGCTCGGCGTGGGCGTCGGCCGGGGCGGCGTGTTGCGCCGGAGCGGCGGACGCGGCTGCGCCTGACCGCTGATGACGAACAGGCATAATGATAGGACTGTGAGCAGCCCCGTTAAATTGAGTGCGCGGGTGGCGCGCGTCATCTGCTGAGAGTGCTGAAAGATATACATAAACAGGGTGTCCGTCAGGTTGCCGTCGCTTGAAACTTTGGCCCGATTATACACGCGCCCGCGGCCGGTCGCCGGGCACGCACGTCGAGTCTCGCCCACACGAGCCAGCCGGGCCAGATTTGAGCAGCTACTAACCGGCGGTTTATTCTCTGTGCGGCAAGCGGTTAGATGAGGCTCGCGGACGCGCCGTTGGCTGCCCCAACAGGCTAAAGAAAGGGAAGTTTTGCGGCATCCCGGCGGCTTGACAGGGGCTGCTGCGCGCGTCCATGCTGCACGTTAAATCAGCACAGAAATCGGCACAGAAAAGGGTCAGCCCGTGAACGCCGGACAGCCTCTGCGCGCGTCCGGGCCGGCGGCCGAAAGGCCGACTGCTGACAACTAAACTTTATGACCGAATCGAACGCTTACACCAACCCGGCCATTCGCATCACGCTGCTGCCGCGCGACACCAATCCGCAGGGCACGATCTTCGGCGGCATCATTCTCAGCTACATTGACATCGCTGGCGCGGTCGAAGCGCACAGGCACACAGGCATCGAGCGTTTCGTCACGGTCGCCATGCGCGAGGTCGCCTTCCACCAGCCCGTCTACGTCGGCGACCTCGTCAGTTTCTACGCGCAGACCAGACAAATCGGCACAACCTCGATCACCATCCACGTCGTCGTCGAAGCCGAACGCTACGGCGGCACGTCGGAGCGCATTAAGGTCACGGAAGCGGAAGTCGTCTACGTCGCCGTGGATGCCAACCGGCGCAAGATGAAGATCGCACGCGAGGGCCGAGCGGAGTAGTTTGCCTCCGCGCAGACTCGTGCGGGCTTGAAGCACGAGGAGCGCGCGCGTTTGCTGACCAGTGAGCCTGACCGGGCGCGTCTTGAATGCTTTCGTGTTGATGGTCGCGTCGTCGAACTTGTCCCACGTAGCGGGACGCGGAAGTGCGGGCTGATCTCGGCCGTGATGGCCTTGCAGCGTGCGGCGGGCGACAAGGAAAATTGCCGGCGCTTAAGAGCCACGGCCGTTACTTCCGCGCCGCATCTGCCGTTACTTCTTCGGTGGCGGGATGCGCGACGAGTGGCCGGCGACGATTTGCCAGCGTCCTGCGCGCCGGACGAACACATCGGTGAAGCGGCTCTGGTTCGTCACCTCACGCCCGTCTTTGCTGCTGCGTGCCCGTGTCGTCACACGCCCGAAGACCACCGCCGTCTGATCGTAGACGTAGACCTTCATCTCGTCGGGCACGTATGAGACAAGGCGAAACTCGCCGGGCGGCTGGTCAAGGCTGCTTACGTCCTCCTGCTTCGTCGTCACGCCGCCGCCCGCGTCCGTAAAGAGAAATTCATCCGCCTCGACACGCTCGAAGAACGCCTTGTCGCGCCGCACGTTCGCGTCGCCGATGTCGCGCTCAAGCTGCATCAACTCCTGTTCGATCTTCGCTTGCTGCTTCGACTTCCGCGCGGCTGGCTGCGCGATGGCGAACGAGCACACGACGAACAGCAAACACAGGGCGATAAAAGTGCGTGGCATTGGCTGAACTCCTTTAGCGTTTGCAGCTTGTGACCGCGCGCCGCAACCATGCGGGTCGCTGCTCTCTCTGCCTGTGCGCCGATTAATTGAGCCGCGCCTGCACGCGCCGGAGCGCCTGCGCGGCCTGCGCGAAACTGGGCGCTTGTTGAAGGGCGAGACCGTAATGGCGCGCGGCGTCAAAGAGCCGTCCGCGTTGTTCATAGACGCGCCCGAGATTGAAGTGCGGGAAGGCGTAGGACTCGTAGCGCGGGGCGCTCAGCGCGCGTTGAAACCAACGAATGCAGTTATAGAGATCGCCTTTGGCGATCAGATAGCTGCCGATGTCGTTGTAAGGATTGCCGAACGAAGCGTCCACTTGAATCGCGCGCAGGCATTCGTCAATCGCTTCGTCGTAGCGTTCCTGAAAGCTGTAGACCCAACCGAGAAAGGTGTGCGCTTCGGCCGTCGGGTGCGTCTCGATGGAACGGCGGTATAGCTCGATGGCTTCGGCGTAATCGCCCGCCTGCTGCGCCGCGTAGGCGCGCATGAACAACTCTTTGGCCGCGCCCCGCGCCCCTTCGGAGAAGTCGCCCTCGAACATGGAGAATGGGTGCATAACAAGTGTGCGCGTTCGTTGCGGGAGTCGGCTGGCGCAAAGGGCCGGTCGGGCACGCAACCACAGTTAGGTCGCGTCGCGGCGAGTGCATTATACTGAGCCGCCGCGACGCGCGCCAACAACGCCGTGCCGGGCGGCTGAAGCGCGAAACACGCACCACGCGCACCAGTAACCTCATGTACCAGCCCGCTTCATTCGAAATTGACATCGCCGCCAGCTTGCCGTCGCCCACAACTGCGGCCGCCGTCGTCGTCTGTCTATTCGCCGGCGAACCGCAGCCTGCGCTGGCGGTCGAGACGGCAGGCGTGCGCGACCCTTGCGCGGAACTTTTACGCGGCGGCGATTGCGACGGCAAAGAGGACACGACGCTGCTCGTCCACGTCGCGCACGATGGCGGCGCGCCCCGTCGTCTGTTGCTCCTCGGTCTGGGCGCGCGCGCAGACTTTACGCCCTGCGTGCTGTGGCGCGCGGCCGGCGCGGCGCTGCGTGCAGCGCGTGCGGCGCACGTGCGACAACTACACTTCATGCTACCCAACGTCGGCAACGCCGCTCCGCCTGACGCAGAACTTGCGCGCGCCGTCGCCGAAGGCGCGCTCCATGGCGCTTACGAGAACGACTTTTATCAACAAACGGACGATGACGATGCAGTCGCCGCGCTCACCCGTCTGACCATCGTCGCGCCCGCCCCGCACGACGCACTCCGCGCGGCCGTTGCGCGCGGGCGTATCATCGCGGAGTCAGCCAACTGGGCGCGCGCGCTCGCCGACGAACCGGGCGCGAGTCTGCCGCCGCGCGAGTTCGCGCGCCGCGTCGCCGCGATGGCCGGGGAATTTGGGCTGACGGTCGAGACGCTCGACGCTGACGAGATACGCGCGCGCGGCATGGGCGGACTGTGGGCCGTCGGGCGTGGCTCGGACGAACCGCCCGCGCTCATCGTCGTGCGCTACGAGCCGGCCGGCGCAAGCGAGAGCGATGAACTGTGGGCGTTCGTCGGCAAGGGCATCACGTTCGACACGGGCGGCATTTCGCTCAAGCCGGGCGAGCGCATGGAAGAGATGAAGGCGGACATGGCGGGCGGCGCGGCCGTCTTCGGCGCGTTGCGCGCTCTGGCGCAACTCAAACCCGCGCGCCGCCTCGTCGGCATCGTGCCCGCCGCCGAAAACATGCCGTCCGGCAAGGCGACAAAGCCCGGCGACGTGCTACGCACGCTCGCCGGTTACACTATCGAAGTGGTTGATACGGACGCCGAAGGTCGCCTCGTGCTCGTGGACGGCATCGCCTACGCACGCCAACTCGGCGCAGCGCGCATCGTCGATCTCGCCACGCTCACCGGCTCGATCATCGTCGCGCTGGGCGACCACCGCGCCGGTCTGTTCAGCAACGACGACGGCTGGGCCGCCAGCGTGCTCGCCGCCAGCGCGCGGGCGGGCGAGCCGGCGTGGCGCATGCCTGTGAGCGACGACTACAAGCAGAAGATCGAGAGTCCCATCGCCGACTTCAAAAACTACGGCGGGCGACCCGATGCGACCGCCGCCGCGCTGCTCCTCAGTAAGTTTGCCGCCGACACCCCTTGGGTGCATCTGGACATCGCCGCCACCTCATGGCACGACGAGCCGCAGCCGCACGCGCCGCGCGGCGCAACCGGCACAGGCGTCCGCACGCTGGTCGAACTCGTCTGCGCCGTCAACCTTTGACGACCTCTGCTAGAATTTCCGCGCGCCGTTGACCCGTGCCGCCGGCCGCGCCAGCAGCGAGGAAGCTTATGGACAATCGTAAATGCCCGAACTGTCATCTGGTCAACTGGGCGGACGCGCCGCAATGCGCGCGTTGTGGTTATCCGTTGACCGAAGCCGGCGCGACGACCGCCGCCTACACTGCGTCCGACCTCGCGGTGCAGCAGACAGGTGCGAGGCAAAGGGCCGACACGGCCGGGAACTTCGCGCCGGGTGCAGCGGCTGACAGCGCGCCACTCGTGGGCACGGCGTTCGCCGATCAAATCTACACGCACGAAAACGAATTTGGCCCGCGCGTCGCACCTTTCACGAGTGTCGGCACGGGGCTAAATCAAGCGTGGGCGATCTACACGCAGAACTTCACGTTGATTGCGAAGCTCGTACTGTTCGCTGCGATCCCGTTCGCGTTGGGCCAGGCGGCGCTGACCTACCGGATGCAGAGCAGCATCCAAAATCCCTTAATCGCCATCGCGCTCAATGCGCTCATCTTCATGCTGGTGCGCTGGTCGCTCATCCCTTCGGCGGTTATCTATGCGGTCACGCGGAAATGGACGACCGGCGTTGCGCCCGGCATCAGCGCGAGCTATCAGTGGGCGGCCGGGCGCTGGCTGCGCGTGTTGAGCGTGCTGCTCGTGAGCGGTCTGATCACGCTCTTGGGCATGCTGCTCATCGTGCCCGGCCTCATCCTGAGCGTGATGTATTCGCTCGTCTTGCCCGTCGCACTTTTCGAGCCGGCGCTCGGCGTTGACCGCGTGCTCGGCCGCAGCGCTGAACTGACGAAAGGCGTGCGCTGGCCCATCTTCGGGGCCATCGTGCTGATCAGCATCTTCGCGTCTATCGGCGGCGGGGTTGTGAGCGCCGTCTTTGTCGGCGCGGCGTTCATGCTGGGGCAGGGCGCGCTGGTGCTGGCGAACGCGCTCAATCTCGTCGTCTCGGAAGTGCTCAGCCAACTGGCGGTCGTGCTGGCGCTCACGATCTATCTGGGCCGGCTGGCAGCTACAGAGCAGACCGACGCTAGCTATGCGCTCGCGGGCACGCAGGCGCACGCTAACGCGCCGCAGCAATGATGGGCGAGACGATCTTCCTGACCGGCTTCCCCGGCTTCATCGCCGGCCGGCTCGTCGAACGACTGGCGACGCGAGACGCGCGCTTCCTGCTGCTCGTGCAGCCCGCGTTTATGAGCCGCGCGGAAGCAGATGTCGCCCGCATCAGCGCCGCAACCGGCACGCCCCGCGAAAACTTTCAACTGCTCACAGGCGACATCACCGAACCGCAACTGGGTCTCGCGCCCGCCGCGCTCGCACAGGCGCGGGCCGAGACGACCATCATCTTTCATCTCGCCGCGATCTACGATTTGGCCGTCGCGCGCGACGCGGCGCTCAAGGTGAACGTCGCCGGCACGCGCCACGTCAACGAGTTGGCGCGCACCGTCCGCAACTTGAAACGCTATCACTACGTCTCGACCTGTTACGTCGCGGGCAAGCGCACGGGCGTCATCTACGAGCGCGAACTTCAGCACGACGCAGGCTTTCGCAACTACTACGAAGAGACCAAATACTTGGCCGAGCTTGAGGTCGAGCAACTGAAAGCCGAACTGCCCGTGACCATTCACCGCCCGGCAGTCGTCTGCGGCGACAGCCGCACGGGTGAGACCGCCAAGTACGACGGCGTCTATTACCTGATCCACTACCTGCGCAAAAGTCCGCGCCTGCTCGCGCTCGCCAACATCGGCAACCGGGCCGTGCGCTTAAACGTCGTGCCGGTGGACTTCGTCGTGGCCGCGATGGCCGCGCTCGCCGAGGACGACGCGGCCATTGGCGCAACCGTGCAACTGGCCGACCCGGAGCCGCTCACGACCTACGAGCTATTCGAAACCATCGCACAAATCCTCGCCGCACGCGGCTCGCTCCTGCAAGCGCCGCCCCCACTCGTGCGCGCCTCGCTCATGCTGCCCATCGCTGAGCCGCTCACGGGGCTGCCCATCGTCGGCGTCCCCTACTTCTTCATCCAGCAGACTTACGATACGGCCCGCGCCCAGACGTTGCTCGCACCGCACGGCGTCAACTGCCCGTCGTTTCCCACCTACGCCCGCGCGCTCGTCAACTACGTCGCCGCGCATCCCAAACTCTAAAACTCACATTTCTGTTGCGCCGGTTGACAGGTGGGCAGTTTAGAATTATTCTAAATCCAGTTTCATACGAACCATGAAAACAGGCCCGAAGATTCAGCCCGACAACGAGCGGGCGCTAACGCCGCAACGTGAGGTGGTGTTGCGTGTCGTGCGCGAGAGCGCGGAGCATCTGACGGCGGCGGAAATCTACGCGGCGGCGCGGCAGCTTCGTCCGTCGCTCTCCTACGCCACCGTCTACAACTCGCTGCGCTATCTGAAAGACGCAGGTCTCGTGCGCGAGATCACGTTCGGCAACGGCGCGAGCCGCTACGACCGCGAGACGGAGCGGCACGACCATGCCCTCTGCACGCGCTGCGGCAAACTCCTCGACTTCGATCTGGCGGAGACGGCGACGCTCATGCAACTCGCCGCGCGGCGCTCGCGCTTCAAGCCTGAATCCATTCACCTGACGCTCATGGGCGTCTGCCCCGATTGCAGCGCGGCGCAGCCGGACGCGCGGCGGGTGGGCCGACGCAAGAGTTAGCGTTGAAAATTTTTACGGGCCGGCGCGCTGCGCGCAAACGATTGACGCAACGCACGCCGGTCTTCGTCGGCAAATTTTATTTACCGCATGGAGGATTATGGCGACTACGACACAGACGGCGCAGGTTGGCCAGCCCGCCCCGGATTTCGATATGGCCTCGACCAAGAACATTGAGAAGCTGAACGAGAACGTGAAGCTCTCGGACTATCAGGGTAAGTGGCTCGTGCTGCTCTTTTACCCGCTCGATTTCACCTTCGTCTGCCCGACGGAGTTGACCACCTTCAGCGACCGCTACGACGATTTCTTAGGCATCGGCGCGGACGTGATTGGCGTCTCGACCGATTCGGTCTTTTCGCACCGCGCGTGGCTGCAAACGGCGCGCGAGAAGGGCGGCGTCGAAGGCTTGCGCTACCCGCTCGCGGCGGATCAGACGAAAGAAGTGTCGCGCGCTTACGGCGTGCTGATTGAGAATCAGGGCGTCGCGCTGCGCGGGCTGTTCGTTATTGACCCGGAAGGCATACTGCGCTACGCGGTCGTCCACGATCTGAACGTCGGGCGCTCGGCGGAAGAGACCCTGCGCGTCATACAGGCGCTCCAAACCGGCGGCCTCTGTCAGGCGGAATGGAAACCGGGCCAAAAGACGCTCAGCGCAGGAGCGTGAACAGCGGTGACGAGTGACAGGTGACGAGTGACAACTTTCTGCTTGCTCGTCACTCGTCCCTTGTCACTCAGCACTGAGGTTAAAGTTATGCCGATGAGAATTGGGACGCAGATGCCGTCGCTGGAAGGCGCGACGGAGTGGCTGAACGCGACGGGCGCGCACGCGGCGCACGAAGCCGAAGGGCGGCCGACGCTGGTGCATTTCTGGTCGATCAGTTGTCACATCTGCAAGGACAACATGCCGCGCGTGGCAGAGTGGCGCGATGCGCGTGCGGCCGAAGGCTTGCGCGTGATCGCCGTACACATGCCGCGGTACGAGGCAGACACGGACGCGGAAGCGGTGCGCGCGGCGGTCGCGCAGTATCAGATCACGGAGCCGTGCGCGGTGGATAACGAACACCGCCTGCGCGATGCGTTCCAGAACGAACAGGGCTATGTGCCGGCCTATTACCTGTTCGACCACACGGGCAAACTGCGCGGCTTCGCCGCCGGTGAACGCGGCTTAAACATGATCTCCGCGACGCTCGACCGCGTGCTCGCGGCTGAAAAGCAGACTTCGGCGTAAACCTTGCGCGCCTGACGGCGAAACAGCAAACAGGCGACCGGCACAATGCCGGTCGCCTGTTTCGTTTCACGTTGTCGCTGCGCTTAAAAAACTGCGGGCAGGTGATGCGCGGCGAAGCTGAGCAGGAAGAACGTGAGGGCGATTGAGCCGGCCAAGAGCGCCAGCAGGCAGACGGCGATGAGGCCGAGGAACAGCCAGTCGCTCAAGCGGCCGCTTCGCGCCTCGGCCGCCGAGACAGTGGCGCGTCGCCTGAGCAGTTCGACGTTCATCTGGTTTGCTTTCCACGCGGCGTCAAACAGATCGCCGACGACGGGGATTGCGCCCACCACGTAATCAATCGCAATGTTCGCGCCCATGCGCGCCAGCGTCGCTTTGGAAACGCGATAGCGCACGCCGGCTGCCAGAATGTAGAGCGAGACGATGGTGCTGGCCGTGTCGCCAAGCCCGGGCACAAGCCCGACGATGGCATCGAGACCGAAGCGCCAGCCCGTGCCGGGGATGCGAAACAAGCCGTCCATCCAACGGCTCAACTGATCAAGACTCTGCTCGATCTCGACTTCAGTGCGATGCGGGCGCACCAGTTTCAATTCGGTGTTGCGCCCGCGCGCCGCTTCGTGCACCAGTTTGTGTGACTGCATCTGCTTCCAGCCCTCCCTTTTAACAAAGAGGCGTCGCCCTCGCTGCACGGTCTATGCGGCGAGTTAAGGACGCGCACACCAGCAAATTAGATGCGGCGGCCGGCCCAGCGGTACGAAACAATTCTGCGCCGAGACGGAAATGACAAAGCCGCTGACAAATCTTTACACGGGCTTGACGCACTCTTTACACGCCCGCCGGGGCGTCGGGCGTCAAAGCAGGCGTGCCCAAACGTTCGCGCGCCGCGCGCGCGGGCAATTTCATAAAAGGAGCCGCAGGGGCGTTCATCCTTAATCCACCGCCCCGCATCTTAACTGACATGAGACGCATCTTTTTATTCAGTGCCTGCGCGCTCCTGCTGCTCGCGTGCAGCGCACGCTTCGGCTCGGCGCAGCAGCAGCAGACGCAGCCACGCGCGGCGGGCGACCAAAGCATTGACGTTAATCGCATCGTGCGGGCCTTCACCGCTAAAGAGACGGAGTTTCGGCAGGCGCTCGGTCGTTATTCCTTCAAGCGCGACGCCGTGATTCAGACCATCGGCATGGGCGGGCAGATCACGGGCGAGTATCACCGCGTTTCGCAGTTTGCCTTCGACGATCAGGGCGCGCGGTTCGAGCGGATCAATTTCTTTCCGCCGCCGACGCTCACCGAGATCAGTTTCACGCAGGAAGACTTGGAAGACCTCGGCGGCGTCCAGCCATTCGCGCTTGAGTTGGCGAAACTCGACCAGTACAGCTTTCATTACGTCGGCAAGGAACGTCTGGACGAACTCGATACTTACGTCTTCGATGTCGCACCAAAGATTGTGCCGAAGAAGGTCAGCGAACGTTTCTTTCAGGGGCGCGTGTGGGTGGACGACCGCGACCTACAGATCGTGAAGGTCAAAGGCAAAGGCGTGCCCGAAGGTAATCAACGCTTCCCCGTCTTCGAAACCTACCGCGAACAGATCGACGGCAAATACTGGTTTCCGACCTACACCTATGCCGACGATGAACTGGTCTTCCCGAAGGGCGAGGTGGTGCATCTGCGCATGGTCGTGCGCTACACGGACTACAAGCAGTTTCGCAGCAAGGTGCGGATCGTCGAAGAGGGCGAGCCGGGCGCTGTGCCGACCGACACGCCGCCGCCCGCGCCTGCGTCGCCCGCAGGCGCACATAATTAACGATTCGCCAGCACGCATGGCGAGCGCACGCCGCACCTGAAGCGCCCGGGGCACAAACGTGCGGCCCACAGTTAACGAATGCGCGTCATTTGTCGCCAGAAGAAGCGGCCGAGGCGGGAGAAGGCGTTGCGGTCTTTGCCGCCGGGTTGTTCGGTGCTGATGCCGAGGGCGGCGGCGAGTTGGGGATTGGGCGGGGCTACGTCTTCGTCGCCGTGCTTTTCTGAGAGCCAGCGGTCGAAGGTGCGCGTGACGGCGCGGCGGGTTTCAATCGGTGCTTCGGCGACGAGCGCGCCGCGCAGGTCGTCGAGTTCCGCGATCTCGAAGCGGTTGGCTTCCTGATAACGGCGCAGGGCCGTGAAGATGCGCTCGCTGCCCAAGAGTTTTTCCAGCGCCTCGAACATGAGCGCGCCCTTGCCGGTGACGATGGCAGCGTACTGGAAAGAGTTGCGGTATTCGCGCGCGGGGCGGTCGGCCGCCATGTCGTCGCCGCCGAAGGTGCGATAGATTTCGTAGACGCCGCGCAGTTGATCGTCGCGCGCGGCGGCGGCCCGCTCCGGCCCCTTCGTCTCGCGGTAATAGACCAGCGCCGCCCAGTGCGCCAGCGCCTCGTCGAGCACGGGCGTGCGGTCGGGTGCGCTGCCGACCGTCATGCCCCACCACTGATGCGCGATCATGTGTGCGACCGTGAACTCAAGACTGTCTTCGACCGACGCGCGCTGCTCGCGCACGATCTCCGGCAGGTTGCGCATCGCCGGCGCATCGAAGTCAACGTAGAAGGCGCTGGCGATCACGCTCATGTTCGCAAACTCCACGCTGCCAAGTCCGGCGACGAGCGGCGCTTCCGCCACAGACACGCTCTGGTAGGGGAGCGGGCCGAAGTGCGCGCTGAAGAGACGCACGGCCGTCGCCGCCATTTCAAGCGCGTGCCGCCCGGTCTTCTCATGCTCCGCCGTCCAGATCGAACGCACACGCACGCCTTCAACCAACCGCTCGTCCGCACGCAGACCCCGGCCCGCGAGCAGCACGAAGTTGCGCAGGTTCGTGCCTGCAAACTGGCTCGCTTCGACGGCGAGAAATTCGCGCGGCGCGTTAGTGCTGCGCGGCGGCAGGCTGCGCGCCTCGCCCGAAGTGTAGAGCTTGATGTCGGCCGGCGCGCTGATCGCCACCTCGTAATCGGCCACTTCGGTGAACAACAGATCGCCGACGCTCGGTTTGATCTCGCGCTGCCATTCGTTGCCGTCGCGCACGGCGAGCACGGGATAAGCTGCGCCGAGCAGCATGATGCCGCGCGATAGGAAGTTCAGATCGCGCGCGCGGCGCGTCTCGCGCGTATCGCGCAGGGCCGCGCCGAGTTGCTGGACGACGTGTGCGGGCAGGCTCGTCTCGTCCGGGTCGATCTCGGGCAGGCTGCCGGCGAATGCGATCTCGATCTCTGTGCTCGCGCCGGCCGGCACAGGCTCGCGCAAGGTGATGCGCAGGAGCGTCGCCTGATCGTCGAGCGCGTAGGCGAGCGCCGTTTGCGTTGCGCCGGCACGCACGGCCGTGATCTCAAGGCGCGGCTCGTCGGGCGCGGAAGATGCCTGAGCGTCGTCGCCAGCGGTGGGCGGGGCGTTGGTGTTGTGCGGCGTGTCGGCGCGCAGGTTGGCGTAGAGGTGAAAATAGACGCTCGTCGTGGGCTTGCTATCGCGGTTGACCCAGCGGACGCGCTCCGTGCCGGTGTAGGTGCGCGCGTCGAAGTCTAATTTGAGATTGATCTGATAACGCAGGTGCGGCGCGTCCTGCGCGGGGAGCGTCTGCGGTGCGCGTGGCGTTCTCGTGCGCGCATGAATGAGAAGCGGCGCGCACAATAGGATGAGTAGCGAGCCGAGCGCGCAGACAGCAAGAGGGCGCAGGCCGCTCTCTCTGCCGCCGGCAGTCTTGTTCGTGCGCTGCATGATAAAGCTCGGGGGCGCGGGGGCCCGTTGACGGGGAACAAGTAAAGAGAAGGGAGACGCGCCGCCAAGATAAACGGCCAACATGCTCGCGGTCAAACGCAACGCGCCGTTCCGCCCGCCCGTCGCCCGCAAGCAGTCTTCTTGTCCGCGGCCGTCTTACTTACTCTTGCTCTCTGTGACGTTGACGCTCAGGATGCGGTCGCCGCGCGCGATGCGGTCAACGACCTCCATGCCCTGCGTGACGCGCCCGAAGACGGTGTAGCCGCCGTCGAGATGTGGCTGCGGCGCGTGCGTGACGAACCACTGCGAGCCGCCCGTGTCTTTGCCGGAGAGAGCCATGCCGACTGCGCCGCGCGCGTAAGGCACTTCGTTGATCTCGCAGCGAATCTGGTAGCCGGGGCCGCCGTTGCCGTCGCCGCGCGGGTCGCCGCCTTGAATGACGAAGTTCGGCACGACGCGATGGAACGGGATGTTGTTGAAGAAGCCGCGCCGCGCCAGTTCCACGAAGTTATCAACCGTGAGCGGTGCGACCTCCGGCAGCAGTTCAATCGTGAACGGGCCCTTGTCGGTCGCAACGACGGCGAGCACGCGCCGGTCTCTGCGCGCGAGCGCGCGGTGATAATCGGCCAAGTGGTTGCGCGTGGCGACCGTCTGGCTGTGTACGTCGGCGCTCGCGTCCGGCTGCGCGGCGGCCAAAAGCGTCGCCGCGCGTCGCCGCACGAGATAATCCTGCGCGTCGAGCGTCGCTTTAATCGCGGTCGTGGCCGCTTCGTGTTTCTGTTTGGCGAGCGCGTCGAGGATGGCGAGCGCGGCGTCGTTCAACTGGTCGGTGAGCGCGGGCGTGAGCGCGGCGCTCAGGGCCCGCGTCGTGTCGATATCGGGCGGCAGATCGCCCAACAGTTCGGCGGCCGTTGCGCGCACGATCACGTCCTGCGCCTTGAGTTGCGTGCGCAGGATGGCGGCGAGATCAGTCGGCTTGTAGGCGGCGACGGCGCGCAGCACGTCGGGCATGGCGAGCGCAGGGGTCGCGGCGTCGCTCGTGAGCGCGCGTAAGGCCAACTGCGCGTCGGCCTGCGTGGTCAACGCGCTGTTGCCGATCTTCTCGCTCGACAATTTGGCGAGTTCGCCCAGCCCGTTGGCCACGGCCGCCACCGCCTGCCACGCGAGTTTGCTCTCGGCGGGGCGCAGGAAAAGATTCTTGAACGGCGCTTCGTGTAGATACTGCGTCGGCGCGATGAGGGCGAAGGCTGCTTCAGCTTCGGGCGCGGCCCATTGCTCCTCCGTGCGCAGGGCGCGCAGGAAGTTCAAAGCACGCTCGTCGCTCGTGTAGGGGAGCAGGCGGCCAAGGGCCGTTGCGATCTCAAGCAGTTCGTTCAACTCGGTCGGGCGCGCGGTCTTGGCCGTCTTCGCGGCGCGATAGCCGACGAGGAGCGCATCGCCACGTTTGCCGAGCGGCGCGGCGGCGCGCGCATCCTTGAGCAAGGCGAGCGCGCGGATGGCGCTTACGCGCACGCGCAGGTCTTCGTCGTCGTTCACACGCTTTAACAACTCGTCAAAGGCCGGCTTATCTTCAGCGATGCCGAGCGCCCGCGCGGCGTTGGCGCGCACGACCGCGTCCGCATCGCCCGCCAAGAGTTTGCGCAACTGTTCCGCGCCCTCTTTTGCGCGCAGCCGCGCCAGCGTATTCGCCGCGTCGGCGCGCACGCGCGCGTCCGGCGAAGTGAGAAAGAGCGCCGCCACCTTGCCGCCGTCGGTTGGGCGCGCGCGCAGCAGCGCCGTCAAACCGAGCAGTTCAAGATTGCGCGCCGCGACACCGTTGGCGGTCTGCGCCGCTAACCTGTGCTCGTTCGTGAGCGCCGTCGTAATCACCTGACCGATGGCCAGCCGGCGCGCTTCTTCCGTCTGCGGCAACGCGGCGGCGATCTTACCGAGCGCCTCGACCGCACGCGCCCGTACATCGGCGACCGTACTTGTGCGCAACGCTTCGCCGAGCGGCTCAATGGCCTGCGCCGATTCGATCTCGCCGAGCGCAAACGCCGCCATCGCGCGCACGCCTGCGTTCACGTCCTTTTGCAGTAGCGCCGTGAGCGGTGCGACCGCGCCCTCGTCGCCGATGCGTCCGGCGGCGAGCGCCGCCCGCAGCCGCACGCCCGGATTCTTGTCCGCCACGAGCGCGCCCAGATCGGCCGCGTCCCAACGACGCTCGTCCTCGGCGCGCACGATCCTGAGTACGATCTCTTCGGGCAGGGGCTTCGAAGCGGGCGTGCGCGCCGGTTGGGTGCGCCGCGTCTGTGCGTCTGCGCCGGGCAGCAGGCAAAGCGCGAGGAGCAGGAGCAGCGTACACGAGATGCAGCCGCGCCGGGCGCGCGCGCAAGAGTCAGGTTGTTCTGGCTTTGACATTGGGCTTAGCAAATTTGATCGTTTGGCAGAAAGACGCTGACCGCGCCAACGGCGTCAGGTCACGAGCGGTTGCATAATGTATCGGCGAGATGGGCCGGCGCTGTCAAGCCGCAAAGAGAAAGTGGCTGACAGCCATTGGCTCACGTCGCGGCGATGCGCTCAATCTCGACAAGCGCGTCGTAGAAGGTCGCGCCGCCGCCCATGTCCGTGAGCGCCTGCGACGTGAGTTGGTTGACGTTCACACCGTCCGGTGACAGCTTGTTCCACCAGACCGAGGGCGAGACGGCGACGCCCGCCCGCGCGCGCGTCGTGACGACGGCCAGCAACTCGCACGCGCCGCGCTCGTTGAAGGCCCGCACACGGTCGCCGTCATTGATGCCGCGCGCGGCTGCATCCTGCGGATTGATCTCGACGAACGGTCGTTTCTCCTGTCGCAGTTGCTTCGGCAGATTGGCAAAACTCGAATTCAAAAACGCGTGCGCCGCCGGACTGATGAGCGCCAGCGGGAAACGTCGTGCGAGCGCGGGCGTGCTTGCGTGCGACTCGTGCGGCGGGATGAATTCCGGCACGGCCGGTAATCCTTGCGCGGCGAGCGTCTCGGAATAAAGCTCGCACTTGCCCGATGCGGTCAGGAAGTTTCCCTCGGCGAATGGCGCAAACGTCTCCGGCACGTTCAGGCGCACCCAACCATGCGCCCGCAAGGCTTCGAGCGTGATGCCACGAAGCGCCGGATGATCCGTATCGAGCGCCTGCCGCGCGATCTCTTCATCCGAATCCTTAAAACAATCTTCCGCAAACCCCAGCCGCGCGGCCAGCAGGCGGAAGACTTCGGAGTTGGCCCGCGCCTCGTGGAGCGGCGCGACCGCCGGCTCGTTCAGGACGAGATAGAGGTGGCCGTAAGCCTTGTGCAGATCGAAGTGTTCAAGCTGCGTCGTCGCCGGCAGCACGATGTCTGCGTAATCGCACGTGTCGGTCATGAACTGCTCGTGGACGACCGTAAACAGGTCTGCGCGTTTTAGCCCGGCGAGCACTTGTGCCTGATCGGGCGCAACCGCCGCCGGGTTCGAGTTGTAAACGTAGAGCGCACGCACGGGCGGATCGTCCACGCGCGTGAGCGCCGCGCCGAGTTGCGACATGTTGATGGTGCGCGGGCGCGGCTCGGGCATGAGGTCGGGCCGTTCGAGCGCCGCGTAGTTGAGCGGGAACGTGCCGCTCGTCGAAAGCAGCGCACCGCCCGCCGCGTCGCGCCACGCGCCTGTCACCGCAGGCAGACAACTGATCGTGCGTACCGCCATGCCGCCGCCCGCATGCCGCTGAAGTCCGTAGTTGAGCCGGATCACGGCGGGCTTGGTCGTCGCATATTCGCGCGCGAGCCGCACGATGGTTTCCGCGCGCAGACCGCAAATCTCCGCCACGCGCGCGGGCGCATACTCACGCGCGCGTCGCCGCAGATCGTCCGCGCCGACGGTGTAGCGCGCCAGATAATCCTCGTCTGCCAGCCCTTCGGCGAAGATGACGTGCATCAGCCCGAGCGCGAGCGCGGCATCAGTGCCGGGCAAAGGCGCGATATGCTCGTCGCATTGATCGGCGGTGCGCGTGCGGCGTGGATCGATTGCGACGAGGCGCGCGCCCTTATGTTTTGCTTCGAGGATAAAGGGCCAGAGGTGTACGTTGCTCGTGATCGTGTTCGTGCCCCAGAGCAGGATGAGGCGCGCGTCAGTAAAGCGTTCCGGGTCTGTGCCGACGCTAAGCCCGACGGTCGCCTTGTAACCGGCCGCGCCCGCCGAAGCGCAGATCGTCCGATCCAGCAGCGACGCGCCGAGCCGGTGGAAGAAGCGTCGATCCATTGACTGCGATTGCACCAGCCCCATCGTGCCGCAGTAACTGTAGGGCAGAATCGTCTCCGCGCCTTCCCGCGATGCCGCGAGCGCACCAAAGCGCGCCGCGATCTCGTCGAGCGCCTCCTCCCAACTGATCGGGGCAAAGTGCCCCGCGCCCTTCGCCCCGACGCGGCGCAGACAGGTCTGCACGCGGTCGGGACTATGCGTGCGCTCATGATAGTTGGCGACCTTCGTGCAGAGCGTCCCACGCGTGACCGGATGTGCGGGGTCGCCCGCGACGCTCACCGCCCGCCCGCCCGCCACCGTCACGAGCATCGCGCACGTGTCCGGGCAATCGTGCGGGCAAGCCGCGTGGACGATTCTTTCAGTCAATGTTTCAGTCATAAGATGATCGGGGCGAGAGCGGACAAGCACAAGGGTAAAACTACGCGCGGCGCTTGGCAAGGAGGCGACACCAACTCGACGGTGCGGGCGGCGCGCAGCCGCCGTTACCTAGCTGTTTGCAAATTAACCCGCGCTTCGCGTAGATTCAACCGGCGGTGCTTAACGGGCAATAAAGATAACGTGTTAAGATAGGAGTTTTAGGGCTTAACTGTTGAAGACGACTATGGCACAAGTAACCGAACAAGGCGTGTTGGCTGTCTTAAGCAAGATCGTTGACCCGGACTTGCACAAGGACATTGTCACGCTCGGCTTTATCAAGGATTTGCGGATCAGTGGCGGCGAGGTGTCGTTTCGCATCGTGTTGACGACGCCCGCGTGCCCGGTCAAAGAGCAGATGCAGACGCAGGCGCAGGAGTTGGTCGGGGCGCTCGCGGGCGTCTCGGCGGTACGTGTGACGATGGACGCGGAAGTGCCAAAGGGGCGGGGCATCACGGAGAAAGTGGTTGTGCCGGGCGTGCGCAACATCGTGGCGGTGTCGTCGGGCAAGGGTGGCGTCGGCAAGTCAACGGTGGCGGTGAATCTGGCGGTGACGCTGGCGCGCGACGGGGCGCGCGTGGGGCTGATGGACGCAGACCTCTACGGCCCGAATACGCCGCTGATGCTCGGCATCAGCGACGCGCAGCCGGTCGTCTCCGGCAACAAACTCGTCCCGAACGAGGCGCACGGCATCAAATTGATGTCTATCGGCATCTTAAAACCCGGCGACGAACCGATGATTTTTCGCGGGCCGATCCTGCACAGTCTGGTCAGACAGTTTTTGGGCGACGTGCTCTGGGGCGAGCTTGATTACCTGATCGTGGACATGCCGCCGGGCACGGGCGACGTGCAGTTATCCCTAGCGCAACTCGTGCCCGTGCAGGGGGCGGTCTTGGTGACGACGCCGCAGGAGGTCGCCGTTGCGGACGTGCGCCGCGCGCTCCGCATGTTCGAGACGGTACACGTGCCCGTGCTGGGCATCGTCGAGAACATGAGCTATTTCATCGCGCCGGATACGGGCCAGCGTTACAACATTTTCGGCGAAGGCGGCGGGCAGAAGTTGGCGGAGCAGTACGGCGTGCCGTTTCTCGGTGCGATCCCGATTGGCTTGGAGGTGCGCGAGGGCGGCGACCGGGGCGTGCCCGTCGTGGTCGGGCATCCCGGTTCAGCGCAGGCTGAAGCTTTCCGGCACGTCGCGGAAGAGGTGGCGCGGCAAGTTTCGATTGAAGCGCTGAAGCCTGAATTGGTCGTTTTGGGTAAGGCGCGTTAAGGCTAATTTGTTATAATTCATTGACTGGGTAATTCAGCGAAGGAGAGAGAAGATGGCGACAGAAACCATGCCGACGGTGACGCTTGGCGTCACAGAGAATGCGGCAGCCGAGATCAAGAAGTTCATGGCGAGCGAAGAGGGTTTGCCGGTCACGTCGGGCTTGCGCGTACGCGTAGTGCCGGGCGGCTGCTCCGGCTTCCAGTACAGCCTGAATATCGAAGAGGACGCGCGACAGGGCGATCACGTGCTTGATCAGCACGGCGTCCGCCTGTTTGTGGACATGTTCAGCGCGCAGTATCTGAACGGCGTCGAGATCGACTTCGTCAACAGCGTGATGGGGTCGGGCTTTACGTTCAAGAACCCGAACGCGACGGGCGGCTGCGGCTGCGGCTCCTCGTTCACGGTCTAGCGCTCGTAAAGAGCATTCGCACCAGAGACGCGGTGCGCGCCTGCGTTCGTCATGGCCGGTTATGTCCGGCCATGACGCGCTCGCGCGTACCGCGTTTCCTGTTTTTGCGGTACACTACTGACGTTTTCAAACCAACTACAATTCAGGAGCCGAAGAGGGTATGCCGAGGATCGAAGCGGAAGCGGCCGAGGGTGTCAAGACTTTTGAGGCGACCGAGGGGCGCAAACTCGTGCTGGCGATTGAGGACGCCGGCATAGACATACTGCATCGCTGCGGTGGCAATGCCAAGTGTACGACGTGCCGCGTCGAAATACTTGAAGGCGAAGTAGGCGCGATGGGCGAACTCGAACGCAACCGGCTCGCTATGGAAACCGGCCTCGCCGACAACGTCCGTCTCTCCTGTCAGGTGCGCGTCGCGGGCGACCTGAAAGTGCGCGTGCTGGGGCAAGCGAGCACGCGCAACCTGACACCGGGGCCGCGCCCGACAGAGGAATAGAGATTAGAGATCAGCGATTAGAGAGAACAGTGCTGACCGACCGCTAACCGCTAACCGCTGACCTCTGCGGTTCAAGTTTATTGCGCCGCGTGCGGCTTGGTGTTAATCTCGCGCGCGGCATCATGACAGTTTTGAGTGGCCCGGCGCGCGGTGCTTCCTGCGAGCGCACGCTAGGCGACTCTTCCTTCAATCACTAATCACAATTCGGAGGTCGTATGCTGATCGAGTCAACCGTTCATCTCCCCGTCGGTTTCGCGTTCCTGCAAGACCTTGTCCACGGCCCAACGGGTCAAGCCCTGCCGCGCATCATCCTGCGCTGGCTCCACTTCGTTGCCGGCATCACGTGGATCGGCCTGCTCTACTTCTTCAACCTCGTCAACGTGCCCTTTCAAAAGGGCCTTGACGCGGACACGAAGAAGAAGGTGAACCCAGACCTGCTGGGGCGCTCGCTCTGGTATTTCCGCTGGGGCGCGCTCGTGACGGTGTTGGTGGGTTTGACCTACTACGCGATGTTCATTCTCTCGACCGACGTGACGAACGCCAACGCCGCCGGCGGGCATGTGAACATCTGGCTGGCGCTCATCGTCTGGTTGTTAATCGCCGTCGTCTTCTTCGTCATCGAGTTTCTGATCATCAACAAAGTGCCGGCGCTCACGAAGGACGGGCGCATCTTCGCGGTGGTCGCCGCGATCCTGTTCATCGTGATGGCGTTTCTGATCGTCAAGTGGTTCGACTCTACGTTTCAGGTCGGGAGCGACAACTTCGCCAGCAACAAGACCTACTCAATCGGCATCGGCGGCGCGATGGGTCTCATCATGCTCTTGAACGTGTGGGGCATTATCTGGCCGTCGAACAAGCGTATTCTCGCGGGTCTCGCGGGCGGCCCGGCCGCGCCGCCCGAACTTGCGCGCCGCGCCTTCCTTGCGTCGCGCACGAACACTTGGCTCTCGCTCCCCATGCTTTTCTTCATGGGCACGTCGCACGGCGACTACGTCATCCTCGGGCGCTAACTGAGCGGGCCGAGCCGGTGTAGACAGTTGAGGGAAGGTGCGACGGGCGGGCGCGCAAGGTGCGCCGGCCGCACCTTCCCTCTTAACTTTTACACGCGCGCGCCCGCCGTCACCATTTCGCTACCGATTCGTTATATGCGCGCGGCTGGCGTGGGGCTAAACTGGCGCTAGTCCATGACCGGCCAACTGAAGAAAGGAAGCTGAAGATGAGCACTAATCCCTTAAACGTGCCTGAGCCTTACAAGCCCCGACAGTTCAACCTGAGCGGGCTAACCGGCATCTCTGATAAGACGCTGGAAATGCACTTCAAACTCTACGAGGGCTACGTCAAAGAGACGAACCATCTGACCGAGAAGATCGCGGCGATTCTCGCCGACGGCAAAGTAGATCAAGAGGAGATGCCCGCCTATTCCGAACTGACGCGCCGGCTCGGCTTCGAGTACAACGGCATGGTCTTGCATGAATACTACTTCGAGAACATGAAGCGCGGCGGCACGGGCGACCCCGACAAGGTCTCGAACTTCTTCAAGCGGGCCGAACAGTCCTTCGGCTCATACGACATCTGGAAGACGGATTTCATATCGGTCGGCAAGATGCGCGGCGTCGGCTGGGCCATCTGCTACCAGAACCCGGCAAACGGGCGTATCTCGAACCACTGGATCAGCCTGCACGAAACCGGCAACGTCGCCGGCTTCGAGCCGGTACTCGTGATGGACGTGTGGGAGCACGCCTTCCTGCTCGACTACAAACCGGCCGAGCGACCCAAGTATATCGAAGCCTTCTTCTCAAACATTGATTGGGCGGCGGTCGAAGCACGGCTCAAAGGTGGCGACGCGGGGCCGGCGAGTTAGCCTGACCGCTTTCCCCTTTGTCTCTTTTTGCGCCGTTGGGTTTATAATTTCGGTGCAATTCCCGATCACGTCTCGGAGGCCAGTCCATGAAATTCTCTGCCCGCCTGCTCGCTGTCTGCGCCGTCGGCTTGACCTGCGCGCTACTGCTCGCCGCCTGCGCGACGGCGGACAACTCGAACGCCAACACAACCGTGACCACGAACGTCACGCCGCCGCCCGCGACGCCGGCCGTGCAGAACCTGTCGGTCGTTGACCGCCCGCAGAAGATTAAAGACCTGATGGCCGGGCGCGGGCAGGAGGACGAGGCTACGCCGACTCTCCGCTTCTTGTCGCCCACTGAAGGCGCGACGATCAACGGCTCGACCGTTAACGTCAAACTCGCTTTGAGCGGCGACCTGAAAGGCTACCAGCCGCACAAAGACCCCGCGACCGGCATGGGCAACCACATCCACGTCATTCTCGACAACAGCCCTTACGAGGCTTACTACAATCTGGACGAGCCGTTCGAGTTGCGTAACGTGACCGAAGGCCGACACACCCTGCGCGTCTTTCCCTCGCGCCCCTGGCACGAGAGCTACAAGAACAACGGCGCGTTCCAGATGGTCACGTTCAACGTCAAAGGCGGCGGTGATGCTTCACAGCCGACCACGACGGGCACGGGTCAGAAGGTGGCCGACAACAAGAACACCAACGCCGCGCCGGGTGCGAGCGCCGCCAACAAGAACACAGCGAACGCAAATCTGGCGAACACCAATTCAGCGAACACGAACGCCAGCCCCGCACCGCGCGAGGGCAAGGAGATGCCCGCGAGTACGGGCGGCGCGGTCGAGCGCAATAAGCCGCTGCTGACTTACAGCCGGCCGAAAGGCGAGTATAAGGGCGCGGACGCCGACGCGATCATGATCGACTTCTGGCTGGCGAACGCGAAACTGCAAGGCGATGGCGGCGAGTATCGCGTGCTCTACACGGTTGACGGCGGCGAAGCGAAGTCGGTGGACAAGTGGGGCCCCATCTGGCTGACCGGCTGGACGCCGGGCAAGCACACGGTCAAACTCGAACTCGTGGACAAAGACGGTCATCCGGTGGACAACGGTGGCTATAACGTGACCACGCGCGAGATTACCATCAGCAAGTAAACCGGCGGGTCAATTTGTCAGGTTAGATTTAGCGAGGTGAAAAATTATGTTCCCTGAGCACAGATCAATCCGTGCGACCGCAGGGCGGCGCATCAATTTAGCGTTCGCCTGTCTGGCCTTCGTCATCTGCGGCACTGCCTGCGCGCGCGCCCAGACGCAGCCTACGCAAGCCGCGGCCGGCAGCGACCATTACGGTGGCGGCGCGAGTGCGGCGAGCAAGCCGACGACGCCCGCAACTGTTGCCGCCGCGCCGAAGGTCGGAGAGGCCGCGCCGGACTTCAAACTGCCTTACGCGACGCAGGAGGAGATTCACTTGAAGCCGGAAGAGTGGCTCGCGCTCTCGGCGCAGCACGGCAAGAACGTGATCCTCGCGTTCTATCCGGCGGACTGGTCGGGCGGCTGCACGAAAGAGGTCTGCACGCTGCGCGACACGTTCGCGGAGCTTGCGAAGTTGAACGCGACCGTGCTCGGCATCAGTGGCGATTACGTCTTCTCGCATCACGAGTGGGCGAAGTTCCACAAGCTGCCGTTCGCGCTCCTGTCCGACCACGACCACAAGGTCGCGCGCATGTACGGCACGTACAACGAGGCGGCGGGCTTCAACAACCGCTCCGTCTTCCTGCTCGACAAAAATGGTGTCGTGCGCTACAGCAACCCGGCCTTCAAGGCGGGCGACAAGGCGGACTACGATGCGCTGCGCGCCGAGCTTGAGAAGTTGAAATAGACGCTCGGCACGAGCCGGACGGGTTATGAGTGAGACGGTCGCACAATTGTCGCCGCGTAGCTTGGCGCGCGCCGAGTATGAGGCGGTGCGCGGCGGCGGCGCAGGGTTATTTGATCTGTCTGCGCGCGGGCGCATCGAGGTGCGCGGCGCAGAGGCCGTGCAGTTCCTCAACGGTCTCGTCACAAACGACGTAAAGACGCTCGCGCCCGGCACGTGGATGTATGCGGCCCTGCCGAACGTGCAGGGGCGCTTGCTCGCACTCGCGCGCGTGCTGCGAGCAGACAGCGCGGACGTTTTTCTCTTCGACACAGAAGCCGCCACCCGCGCGCGCCTCTATGAGAGCCTCGCACGCTTCACGCTCGCGGGTGATTTCCGGGTGCGCGACCTGACGGACGAGACCGCGCAACTCTCGCTGCAAGGCGCGCAAGCCCTCCGTATCGCGGCGGACGTACTTGGTAGCGACGCCGCACAAGTAGCGCGCCTGCACGGCGCAGCCATCACGTGGCGCGGCCAACAACTAACCGTGCTGCGCGCGACGCACACGAGCGAGGACGGCTACGACTTCATCACAGGCGCTGACGTGATGGCCGAGCTACGCTCAGCACTGTGCGCGGCCGGCGCGTTACCGTGCGGTCAAGACGCACTGGAAGTGCTGCGCGTAGAGGCTGGTGTGCCGCGCTTCGGCGTGGACATGACGGAGACGAACGTTGTGCTCGAAGCCGTGCCCGACGAAGCGGTGAGCTACACCAAAGGCTGCTACGTCGGCCAAGAGATCATCGCGCGCATACACTGGCGCGGGCATGTGGCCAAGAAGTTGACGGGTCTGTTATTCGAGCACGACCAAACGATCATGCCCGAAGCCGGGATCACAATCGCCGACGGCAAAGAGATCGGACGCGTCACGTCCGCCGTCTTCTCGCCGCAGCTGGGGCGCACCGTCGGTCTCGGCTATGTCAAGTTCGACTACCTCGCGGCAGGCACGGAGGTGCGTGTCGGCGACGAAAGGCAGGTGGCGCGCGTCGCGGAGTTGCCGCTCGTGCGCGGGAGTTGGTGGGCGGAGCACGCAGCATGACGATGAGCGAAGAGACTCCGCCCGCCGCACCGGCGCACGAGGCGCGCGACCTCGACTACGCGCAGGCGCGGCTGGCCTATTCAATCATTCAATCGCTGCTCGAACACACGCGCATCCTGAGCGACCTGCTCGCGCTGATGGCGCAGGTGCTCGATGAAGAGACCGTCAAGGCGCTCACCATCACGCCGCACTGGGCTGCTTATCTCGACAGCCGCCGCGTCCTCGAACGCACGCGCGCCGACGTGGAGCAGTTCACCGAGATAATGAATGCTGCCGGCGAGGAAACCGAAGACTAGCGAGTTCACTGAAGATAACAACGCAAGGGCGGGGAGCTTAAAACTCCCCGCCCTTGCCTTGTCTTACAGGTAGATTCTGCCGCGCTGTTATCAATCCAGCGGCGTTGTTAATGCTTCTGGTTGTTCGGTGGCGGTGGCCAGATCGGTTGGGAGATCGAGCGGTTCATCATGAACGCGGACGAAGCCGTTGGCCGTGTGTGCGCCGTCGAGACCGCTGAGCAGCCAGTCGTCGAGCAAGCGGCGCTCGTCCGCCGAGAGTTCAAGCCCGGCGTCTTCGCAGAGTTTGAGCACGTCGTCGCGGAAGATTTGGGCGAGCCGCGCCGCCGCATCGTGTTCGGGTCCTTTGCCGAAGCGGTGACCCGTGAAGGTGATGCCTTGCAGGATGAACCAGACGCTCTTGCGCGGAATGGCCGCGCCGCGCGCAAGACAATAGTCGCGCACGGCCTTTGAGGTGTAAGTGAGATTGAACGGGCGCTGAGTTAGATCGTCGGCGATGGCGGTGAAGACGAGCGCGAACTCGGCGGGCGTCAGGCGCGGCGTGCCGGTCACTTGACTGACGCGCCGGATGAAGTCGGCGAGCGCGGGCGGCAGGCTTTCGAGTTTGTCGGGCGCGATGGGGAGCGCCACCGCATCGGCCGCGCCGGGCGGCGTGTGGCGCGCGGGGTCGTAGAGATAGCCGGGCTGATTGGGCGCGGTCAGGATTTCAAAGCCGAGCGCGTCCGCCCCTTGCAGCAGCAGCTTGAACGAGCCTGCGCCGCCCCACTCTGTCTCCGTCACCTGCGGGCCGAACGTGCGGATCACTTCAAAGGCGATGCGCGCCATGTCCAACGGCTCGGCTGCGTCCGCCACGCATTGCCGCACGTGCTCGATGATCTGCTCGCGCAGCGCAGGCGCGCAAGGCGCTGCCTCGTCCGCCTGCGTGCGTTCGACCAACTCCGGCTCGGTTAGATCGGCTGGTGACGTAACTGCTGCGGGCGCGGGCATGTCTGCGAGGACGACGCGCCAAGGGTCGCCGTCCACCATGCGCAGTTCGGGGCGGCGCCGGAGCAATTCGAGCGTGAGGTAGCGCAGCGAAGAGAAGCCGAGCCAGTTGTCGCTGGCGGTGAACTCGGGAAAAGTTTTGAAGATGAGGACGAGACCTGTGGCGGGCACTTCGCCATCGGCGAGCACCGCGTCGTAAACCTTCTGCGCCATTGCGGCCAGCACTGGCTCGTAGGGCGAGGGCGGTGGTGGCGGCACTTCGACGGGCGTGCCCGTCTTGTCCAGCACGCCGGGCACGATGCCGAGCGCGTCTTCGATGAGCGTGTCGCTGCTGACGACCAGATCGGCGGCGGCGCGATAAGCGGGCGCGATGGGGCCGATGGTCAGGATGGACGTGCGGCGGTCGTGCGCGCGCAGGCGCAGAAGCACGGGCGTGAAGTCCGAATCGCCGGAGAGGATGATGAACTCGTCAAAGCGCGTCGCGTGGTTCATCAGGTCGAGGATGTCCATGACCATCTGAATGTCGGTGCTGTTCTTGCCGCGTTGGGTGATGGGCGGACAATCCACGACGGAGAAGGCCGAGCGCGTAAAGTAGGGCCGGAAGTTGTAAAAGAGTTTCGGATTCAGGTAGCAGCGGCGGATCAGGATCGCGCGTTTTTCGAGCGTGGCGGCCGCGCCGTTCTCGCGGCTTGGCATACCCTGTTCCATCCAGGCGAGCCAGCGCGCCGGATAAGTCGCAAAACTCTGCGCGGCTTCAGGGTCAATCTTGTCCAGCCCGACGTAGATGTTATCGAAATCAACAAAGAGCGCGGTCTTGATGCGCCGCACCGGTTCGCCCTGCGAGGTCTGTGCAAAGGGGATGCTCATACCATTCTCGCCTTTCAAAGATTCAAAGACGCTACACGCGCGTTATCTTAACTCAGGACGGGCGGGAATTGATCAGAAAAGAGAGGGTTGATCGGCCAACTCCGCAGGCGCGACCTGCGCTTGCCCCAGCAGGTGTTTCAGCTTGTTCGCGCTCGCAGGCGCGTGCCCTTCGTAGTAGTTGCTAAAGTAGGCATAGACGCGCGTGCCGCGTTCGCACAGTCGCGTGATGGCCGCGCGCCAGAGGTCAAGATTACGATCATGCGGGCGCACAACCTGATCGAAACGTGCGATGTCGCGCGCGCCCATCCAGCGCACGTAGGCAAAGTCGGCGGGCGCGGCGGCAAACATCTGCCAGAGCGTGCGGCGCGCGATCCATTGACCCTCGACGAGCGCGACCGTGACGTTATGCCGCGCCAGCAACTCGGCCGTTTCCGTGCGCGCCCAACTGCCGTGCCGAAACTCGACGGCGAAACGCACATCGCGCGGCAGACGCGGCAGAAAACTTTCGAGCGCGCCCACGTTCTCTGCCGTCGCCTCAAACTGCGGCGGCAGTTGCACGAGCACAACACCCAGCTTGTCGCCGAGCCGGCGCGCGGCGGTGCAGAAGTTCGCTAAGGTCTCGTCGCTCTCACTGCGCAAGCCGGCTTCGTGCGTGATCGCCTGCGGCAGCTTGAGCGAGAACGTGAAAGCGGACGGCGTGCGGCGCAGCCATTGATCGACGGTCGCATCGGCCGGCACGGCGTAGAAGGTTGAATCAACCTCGACCGTGTCGAAGGCGCGGGCGTAAAGCTCAAGCATGGCGTTGGGGCGCGTGCCGTGCGGATAGAAGACGGGCGCGGGGGCGGCGGGCGGCGTCACCCAATCGTCGTAGTTCCAGCCCTGACAACCGACTTGCGCGCGCGCAGCATTCATGGCGGGCGATTCTAGCAGACCTCGCAGACGATCAATTGCACCGCGCCGAGCAGACGCGGCGCAACGCGCACGACGCGCAAGCCGGCCGACGCGGCTTCGAGTGCCGTGCGGCGGTTGAAGTGGTCGGCGCAGAGGCGCACGGTGCAGAAGTTGAGACAGTCGAACAAGGGCGCGAGCAGATTGTCGGGGCGCACGTGTTCGAGCAACACGACGCGCCCGCCCCGGCGCACGACGCGGCGCAATTCCATGAACGCCGCGCGGGGCGATGCGACCGAGCAGAAGACGAGCGTGGCAAAGGCTGCATCGAACGCATCTTCGACGAAGGGCAGGCGCTCGGCTGAGCACTGCACGAGCGCCACGTTGCCGGGGCGCTCCGGTTTGCGCCGCGCGTGCTTGAGCATCTCGCGGCTCGGCTCGCAGGCGACACCGCTTGCGCCCGCCGGGTAGTGGCGAAAGTTCAGACCCGTGCCCGCGCCCACTTCGAGTATGCGCCCGGCGCGCGGCAACTCACCGAGCGTCGTCGCGCGCCAACGGGCCAGAAACCAGCGTTCAAGCGGCGCAAGCGCGCGGTCGTAGCGGTCTGCAAGCTGATCGTAAACTTGTTCGGGCATCCGTCCTCGTGTTCAGCCCGGCGGCGCGGCCGCGCTATTCTATCCGCTCGCCTTGCTTCATGGATAACCGGAGTGCCACGCCGCCTTGACGTTCGCGGCGGGCGGGTGCTAGCTTGTCGCCGCACAACTGACAAAGCGAGAGAGTTTCAGTCAGCCGTTCTTTGTTAACATTTTCAATCGCTACTTCGACCCGCGCGCACGACGCGTCGCGGGTTGACCGTCGCAGGTGTGCCCTCGAAAGAAGGGCGACAAGGGAAGTCGGGTGTAAAGCCCGCACGGTTCCCGCCACTGTGTACCGGCGATTGTGTCGCTGCCGTTTTTAATGTCACTCGTCTTTAAGGGACGGGGAAGGCTGTGCGGCGACGCGCTTGAGCCGGGAGTCAGGAAACCTTGCCTGCATAAGGACAGTTTTTAGCTTTCAGTTTCAGCCCCGCACGGGCCCTAAAAACTGAAGACTGTTTTTCGACGGAGGCGACCGCTAACGCTCCGGGCAAGAGCGAGTGGCGTCGGGCGCTCTGCATGGACGGGCGGCGAGCCGCGCAAAAGTCTCTTTTGCGTTGGCGCTTCCGCGACCTTGCCAATCTACGCAGACACCGTCAACGAGTACGCCCTCGATCTTCCGCGCGGAAGATCGAGGGCGTTTTGCGTTTGCCGCGACCAGTTCACGGCGCGGCCCCGCTCCTGCTCCCGCTTGCGCCAGTGGTTTCGCCTGCCGCCTTGCGGAAAGGAAGAGAACATGAGCCGCAGTCTAATTCAGCAGATCGTTTTGACCTTCGCGTTCCTCAGCCTGTGCGCCGGCCACGCCTTCGCGCAGACCGACGGCGCAACGCTCGCAGGCCGCGTCGTCGATCCACAGGGCGCGGCCGTCCCCGGCGCAATCGTGACCATTTACGCGCGCACCGCGCCGCTTCGGCTCAACACGACGACCGACGCGAGCGGCGCTTACCGCTTTGAACGGCTTGCGCCCGGCGACTATCTGGTGGAAGCGGACGCGCGCAACTTCGCGCCCGCAACGGCCCACGCCGTCACGCTCGCGCGCGGGAGCGCGGCGACGCTCGATCTGCCGCTCGAAGTCGCGGGCGTGCGCGCCGAAGTCGTCGTCACGGCCGCCGACGCGCCGCAAACGGTGGACGAAGTCTCAAAGGCGATCTCAATCGTCACCGTGCGCGAGCTGGAGGCGCGCGACGAATACTCAATCCCCGAAGCCCTGCGCACCGTGCCCGGTTTGCGCGTGCAACAACTCGGCGGCCCCGGCTCGTTCACAACGATTAAGACGCGCGGACTGCGCAATCAAGACACGGCCGTGCTCGTTGATGGCTTGCGCTTCCGCGACCCCTCGGCCGAGCGCGGCGACGCCTCCGGCTACATCAGCGATCTGCTCGTCGCAGGCCCAGACCGCGTCGAAGTCCTGCGCGGTTCAGGCTCATCGCTCTACGGCACAAACGCCATCGGCGGCGTCATCAACATCGTCACCGACGAGGGTGGGCGACCGACGCACGGCAGTTTGCTCGCGGAAGGCGGCGGGCTTGGTCTCTTTCGCGGGCGCGCACAACTCGCGGGCGGCTCAGGCGCAAACCGCATCACGTACAGCGCCGCCGTCACACACCTCAACGTCACGCGCGGCATAGACGGCGACGACGCCGCACGCAACACGAGCGGGCAGGGCCGGGTGCTCTTTCGTCTGACGCCGACCGCGACCTTGAGCGTGCGCCTCTACGCCGCCGATGCCTTTGTGCAACTGAACACCGATCCGCAATCAATCGCCAGCACGTTTGCTCCCGACCCCGTCGCGGCCGTGCCTATCCCACGTGCTGCGCTGCCCGCCATTGAAGCAGGCACATTTAACCGCGGGACTAAAGCCGGCGCGAACTTCATCCCTTCGACCAACGATCCCGACGCTTCGCGGGCCGCGCGTTTCTTTAGCGGCGCGCTCGTCTTCAACCAGCGCCCGACCGACAAGTTCAGTTACACGATCTCCTATCAAGGCAACCGGCACAACGCCACGTTCCTCGACGGCCCGCGCGCCGACGGCGGATTCTTTGGTGGGGGCAATGGCAACGCGCACACAAAGCTTCAGGGGCGCACGCACACCTTAAATGCTCGCGCCGACTGGCAACTCGGCCGCACGCAACTCTTAACCGGCGGCTACGAGTTCGAGCGCGAAGAGTTCAACAACCGCAACGTTTTCTTGGAATTCCCCGCAGACGATTCGGCCGTGCAGGTCGTCGAGCATAGCCACGCCTTCTTTGTGCAAGACCAGATCAGGCTGCTAGCGGATCGGCTGCAACTCTCGGCCTCGTTCCGCGCGCAGCATTTCATCCTGCAAGCGCCGCGCTTTACGCCCGCTGCCACGTCGCCCTACGCCGGTTTCAACTTCGCCGCACCGCCCAATGCTTACACCGGTGACGGTTCAATCGCCTACCTGTTTCGCACGACCGGCACAAAACTGCGCGGCCACGTCGGCAACAGCTACCGTGCGCCGTCGCTCTTTGAACGGTTTGGATCGTTCTTCTTGTCGTTCGGTAACAGTTTCAGCGCCCTTGGCGATCCGCGCCTGCGTCCCGACCGCGCGCTCGCCTTCGATGCGGGCCTAGACCAGACGCTCGCACGCAATCGCGTGCGCGCCTCCGCCACCTATTTCTACACGCGCTTGCAGGAGGTGATTGATTTCGCCAACTCGACGCCGAACGATCCGTTCGGCCGCTTTGGCGGCTACGTCAACACGGGCGGCGCACTCGCGCGCGGCGCGGAGTTGAGCGTGGCGGCGACGCCCGCGCGCACGCTCGACCTCAACGTGGCTTATACCTACACAAACGCGGACGAGCGCAGACCGCGCGTTACGTCCACGCTCCAACGGATTCTGCGCTCGTTTGCTATCCCCGCCCATCAGTTCTCGCTCGTCGCCACGCAGCGACTAGGCCAGCGCGTGCTCTTAAACTTCGATCTGATCGCGGCGAGCAATTATCTCGCGCTCCTCTTCGATCCGAGTTCGTCCATAACGCACATCTTTCGCTTCCGGGGCATACGCAAAGCCGACGTGGGCGTAAGCTACATTTGGCCGCTCGCCAATGATCGTCGCTCGCTGCGCTTCTTTGGTTATGTGGACAACCTGACGAACTATGAATACTTCGAGAACGGCTTCCGCACGCCGGGCCGCACGGCGCGCGCGGGCGCGCAGTTCAACTTCTGATGAAGGAAACGCCCGTACAAACTGCGCTCGTCGAGGGCGAGGATTTTTACTGGGAAGGCGCGGCGCTCGTGTTCACTGCGCGCTACCATCTGCGCCGGGGTTACTGTTGCGCGAGCGGGTGTCGGCATTGTCCGTATCGTGTGGATGCAGCAGCAGAGGAGCAAGCTATTGCTGAGCAGTCTGAGGCGGATTAGACGGCGGGCGCTTGTCTGCGTTGCGCTCGTGGCGCTCGTTGGTGGTGCAGCCTGTCAACACGCGCCGTCGGCCAGTGATGCGAACGCGCCGCAGCGGGCCACGTCGCCTGCGCCGCAGTACGAACGCATCATCTCGCTCAGTCCGAGCACGACCGAAGTGCTGTACGGGCTGGGTCTGTTCCCGCGCGTCGTGGCCGTTTCGGACTACGACGAATTTCCGCCGGAGGTGCAGCGTTTGCCGCGCATTGGCGGTTGGAGCAATACTAATCTCGAACAGGTCGCCAGCCTGCGCCCAGACCTCGTCGTGATGGCGGACGCGCAAGCGCCCTTCATCAAAGACAAACTCGAAGCGCTTGGCTTAAAGACCCTCGCCGTGCCGAGTCGCTCGGTCGAAGACGCGCTGACGAGCATTGAACAGATCGGGCGCGCGACCGGGCATGAGCGGGAAGCGCAGCAGTTGATCAACGAGACGCGCGCCAAACTGGCGGACGTGCGCGCGCGCACGAGCAGTCTTGAGCACCCGCGCGTGCTCTGTATCGTTGATCGCGTGCCGGGTACGCTGCGCGGGTTGTACGCGGCGACCTCAGGCAGCTTTATCGGGCAGTTGATCGAGACGGCGGGCGGCGTGTCAATCGCGCCGGCTGCGCCGTCCGGCTTCGGGCAGATCAGCAAAGAGGCGGTCGTCACGCTCGACCCGGAAGTGATCATCGATCTTGAGCAGAACACGACGGGCAACCGGCTCGCCGAAGATACGCAAGCCGTCTGGCGCGAACTGGCTCAGGTCAAGGCCGTGCGCGCGGGGCGCGTCTACGCCATGCGCGATACGTCGGTGCTGCATCCTTCGCAGTTCGTCGGTGACGCGGCGCAGAAGTTCGCCGCGCTCCTGCATCCGGAGGTGTTCAAACAGAGTGGCAGCCAGCCACAATGAAGATGTAAGCGCGCAGACTGCGGCAGCCAACACGGCGCGCACGCCGCACGCGCCCGCCGCCGTGCTGCTTGAAGCGCGGGGGTTGCACTTCGCCTACGCGGCGGGCTTGCCGGAAGTTGTCTCCGGCGCATCGCTCGCGCTGCGGCGGGGCACGCTCGCGGCGCTCATCGGCGCGAACGGTTCAGGCAAGTCGTCTCTGATCCGCCTGCTCGCCGGTCTGTTAGCGCCTGCGCGCGGCGAAGTTTTATTCGACGGCGTGCCGTTGCGCCGCATCGAAGCGCGCCAACGCGCGCGCCGCATCGCTTACGTGCCGCAGGCGACCGCCACCGTCTTTCCGCTGACCGCGCTCGAAGTGGTCTTGACGGGGCGTAGTCCTTACACGCAACGCTTCCGCTTCGAGAACGAGCGCGACCTAGCCATCGCGCACGCGGCGCTCGCGGCGGTGGAAGCCGCGCACCTCGCAGCGCGCAGCGTAACGGAACTGTCGGGCGGCGAGCGGCAACTTGTCGCGCTCGCCCGCGCGCTCGCACAGGAACCCGACTGCCTGTTGCTCGACGAGCCTTCCGCCGCGCTCGATCTGAAACATCGCGCCGGGTTGCTGCGCCACCTGCGCCGGCTGCGCGACGAACGGCAGATGACGGCGCTCGTCGTCACGCACGATCTGCAACTGCTCGACCCGGCGTTCGATGAAGTCTTCGCCATGCGCGCGGGCGCGGTCGTGGCGGCGGGTGCGCCCGGCGAGGTGTTGCGCGACGAGGTGCTCGCGGACGTTTACGCGGACGCGCACGTGCGGGCCCGCCAAGCCTTCGGGCGCACGTTCGTCTGGTCGGAATAAATTTGAGCGCGAGCGATGAGCAGGCAGCAAGCGGCGCAAGCCGCAGCCCGCCCACACAGCAGGGCACATAAAGCCCGATTGAGAGTTGATGCTTGAACGCGACGCAGTTTCAATCGAACCGGAGCGCGCACCTGTGGGTGCGACCATTGAACCGGCGCGCATGAACAACGCGGGGACGCGGCTGTGGCGGGCGCTGGCGTTGCTGACGTTGTTACTCGTCGGCACAACGGTCGTCGCGCTGTGGCTCGGTTACGCGCCGATCAGTCTGGCGGCGCTGCGCGCGGACGAAGCGGCGCGGGCCCTGTTCTTCGGGCTGCGACTGCCGCGCGTGCTCCTCGCCGGGATGGTCGGCGGCAGCCTTGCGATGGTCGGCGCAAGTTTGCAGGCGCTCTTTCGCAATCCGTTGGCCGAACCTTTGACGCTCGGCGTGTCGGGCGGCGGCGCTTTGGGCGCAAGCGTCGCCATCGCGCTCGGCGCGGGCGCGAAGGTAGCGGGCGTGCCGTTCGTCTTTCTCGCGGCGTTCGCGGGCGCGGGGGTGGCGGTCTTGGTCGTCTATCGGCTGGCGCGCACGGGCGCGGTCGTGCTGCCGGGCGCACTGTTGCTGGCGGGCGTCGTGTTGAACTTCATCGCCGCGTCAGGCGTGGTGCTCATTCAATACTTCGCCGACTATTCGCGCGCGCTCCAAATCCTGCGCTGGACAATCGGCAGTCTAGACGTGGTGGGCTTCGATCTCATCTGGCGCATGGCGCTCTTTTTAGTGCCGGGCTGGCTGGTGCTGCTGCTCATGGCGCGCGACCTGCACCTCATCGCGGTGGACGAAGAGACGGCGGCGAGCCTCGGCGTCAACGTGCGCCGCAGCGAGCGACTGGTGTACGCGGCGAGTTCCATGATCGTCGGCGTGACGGTTGCGGTCGGCGGCACAATCGGCTTCGTCGGTCTGATCGTGCCGCACGCCGTCCGCCTGTTGTTCGGTGAAGACGTGCGCGTGCTTCTGCCGTGCTCGTTCCTGCTCGGCGCGGCGTTCCTCATGCTCGCAGACCTCGTCGCGCGCACCGCACTCGGCACGGGCGAGCTACCCGTCGGCGCGATCACGGCCCTCGCGGGCGGGCCCGTCTTCCTGTGGCTGCTGCGCCGGCAGCAGCGGCTGGCGACAATGTGAGAGGACGAGCAGGCAAACGTTAGCTGGCGCGCGTGATAGTTTGGCTGGCGAGCGCAACAGAGAGGCTGACGAAATGATAAAACTTGATCTCAAGCGATTTGATGCGCCGGACGAGACGCGCACCTTTGAGAAGGGCCGGTTCGAGTTGGTGCGGCTCGGCAACATGACGTTGGGGCGCGCAAGCTACGAGCCGGGCTGGCGTTGGTCGGCGCACGTGGGCGCGGGCGCGGGCGAGTTGCTTTGTCAGGTGGAGCATGTGGGCTTGGTTATCTCAGGCCGTGCGAAGGTGTTAATGGCGGACGGGCGCGAGATCGAGATGGGGCCGGGCGATCTCTTCAGCGTGCCGCCCGGCCATGATAGCTGGGTCGTGGGTGACGAGCCTTACGTGTCGCTTCACTTCATGGGCGCGGACGTGTACGCGGCCGACTAAGCGCCATGCAGGCGCAGGACGTATGCGACTCTGGACATTGCACCCGCGCTATTTGGACACGCAGGGGCTGCTGGCGGCGTGGCGCGAGGGCTTGCTCGCGCAGAAGGTCTTGCACGGTGAGACACGCGGCTACAGACATCATCCGCAACTCACGCGGTTCAAGACCGCGCCCGACCCGCGCGGCGCAATCGCGGCCTACCTGCGCGGTCTCTACGCGGAAGCTTGCGCGCGCGGCTATCGCTTCGACGCGGAGAAGATCGCAGCGGACGATTTCGCCGGCCGGTTAGACTGCACGCGCGGGCAACTACTCTACGAGTGGCAGCACCTGCGCGCGAAGCTACGCCAGCGCGACGCGCGCAAGTTCGCGGAGGTGCAGGCGCTCGCCGCGCCTGAGGCGCATCCGCTCTTTAACATCGTCGCGGGTGGTGTGGAGGCATGGGAAGTGACGAATGAAACTTATCGGCCCGAATCCTCGGCGGCCAAGGCAAAGATGCGTGAGTCTTAATCAATTGCGAGGAGCATTATGAGCATAGCGACGAAGACAGGCGACAAAGGCCGGACGGCGCTCATTGGCGGCGAGCGGGTGGCGAAATCCGATCCGCGCGTCGAGGCTTATGGCACGATTGACGAGTTGACGGCGGCGCTCGGCTTTGCGCGCGCCATCTGCGCGGACGCGGAAGTGGGCGAGTTGACCAAACAGATTCAGCGCGAACTCTTTGCCGTGAGCGGCGCGGTGGCGAACCCCGCGAGCGTCGAGCGCGAGCCGCCCTACGTGACCGATGCGATGGTCGAGGCGCTGACCGCGCACGTCACCCGCATCGAAGCGATGGAAGGCATACTGGCCGATTGGTCTCTGCCCGGCGCACACGCGCCGGCCGCCGCATACGACATCGCCCGCACCATCTGTCGCCGCGCCGAACGCGCCGTCGTGCGGCTCGAAGAGACCGGCGCGGACATCCCCGTGCAGGCAATCGCCTACCTCAACCGCCTCTCCGACCTCATCTGGCTCCTGAGCCGGCTGCTCGAACTACGCGCCGGGGTCGTCTCACGCCTGCGCGACGACGAACACACAGGCCCGCGCTGGTCAAGAGCATGGTAAGAGATAGTCTGTGCCGCCCACGCCACGCACGTCGTGTCATTGCGGGTCGGATATAAGCATCATTACTACCTGCCGCGTACGCCCGCCGTCGAACTCGCAGAGGAAAATACCTTGCCAGCGACCGAGCAGCAGCCGACCGTCGCTAAACGGCACGGTCACGCTTGAGCCAACCAGCGAGGCCTTGATGTGGGCGTCGGAATTTTCTTCCCCATGACGAAAGTCCATGCCGTGTTGCGGGATGAGCGTGCGTAAGGCGTGGAGCATGTCGCGCGCTACGTCGGGGTCGGCGTTCTCGTTGACGGTGAGGCCAGCGGTCGTATGCTGCACGTAGAGGACGCACAGCCCCGCGCGTGCGCCGGATTCGGTGAGGCGCGCCTGCACCTCGGCCGTGAACTCGACCAACTGCTCGCGCGCACGCGAATGCACCTTCAGCACGTACATCATGGCGTCTGCTACTTCCGCCCCCCGCGCGTTCAGGCTTGGATGAGCGAGTCTTTGTGCGCGCCGAGACCGTTGCGCCGGACTGTCTTGTTGGTCTTTCGCCGCGCGGCGAGCAACGGCAGGCGCAGGCGAAACGTCGCGCCCTGATCGAGTCCGGCGCTGGCCGCCTCAACCGTGCCGCCATGCAGTTCGACGATGTGGCGCACGATGGCGAGACCAAGTCCGAGTCCGCCATGTTGGCGCGTGGTCGTCGAATCGCCCTGCCGGAAACGGTCGAAGACGTAAGGGAGAAAGTCGGGCGCAATCCCTGCGCCGTTGTCCGCGACGGTGATCTCGGCGTGCTTGCCCGCGCTCGTCAAGCTGATCTCGACCGTGCCGCCCTCGGGGGTGAACTTGACCGCGTTGGCGAGCAGATTCCAGATGACCTGCTGCAAACGATCCGGGTCGCCTGAAACCAGCCCGCCGTTGCGCGCCAGCTTCATGTGCAGTTGAATGGACTTGGCATCGGCGGCCGGGCGCACTACGTCGGCTGCCGCTTCGATCACGTCCGCCAGTTCGACCGAGCGCACGTCGAGGCGCAGGCGGCCCGACACGATGCGCGAGATGTCGAGCAGGTCAGCGATCAGTTGCGCCTGTGCCTGCGCGCTCTTGTTGATGACCTGGAGCGCGTGCGCGCGGCCCTGTTCGTCGAGCATACCGAGTTGCAGCAATTCGACCCAACCCATCATTGAAGTGAGCGGCGTGCGCAGTTCGTGCGAGACGGTGGCGAGAAACTCGTCCTTCATGCGGTTGGCTTCCTGCGCCACGCGATAGAGTCGCTTCTGCTCGTCTATGTCCGTGTTTGTGCCGAACCACTTGACGACGCGGCCGTCCGCGCCGCGCATTGGCAGCGCGCGCCCCAGATGCCAGCGATACTCGCCATCGGCGCGGCGCAGCCGAAATTCGACCTCGTAGATCTCGCCCGTCGTCAGCGCATGTTGCCAGCGGGCCACACAGCCGGCCAGATCGTCCGGATGAATAACGCGCTGCCACTCCCAGCCGAGCACTTCCGGCGAGTCCAACTCGTAGTATGCGAGCGTGCGTTGGTTGACGTAGTCGAGCATGCCGTCGGCGCGCGCCGTCCAGACCTGCTGCGGAATTGATTCGGCCAGAAAACGATAGTGCTGCTCATTGGCTTCGGCGGCGGCGCGGGCCTGCTGCTCGCGCACCAGCGACTCGGCGCGCTCCTGCTCGACGCGCACGCGCTCTGCCACCTCGCGGTCGAGTTCGACGTTGGCCCGCGCGAGCGCCAGCGTGTTGTGACGCAATTCAAGCTGCGTCACGGTCAGGCGCGCGAGTGCGCGCAACGCTTCCTGTTGTTCGGGCGTCAACTCGCGCGGTGTGAAGTCTATGACGCAGAGCGTGCCAAGCGTGTGCCCGTCGGCGGTTGTGAGCGGCGCACCGGCATAAAATCTGATCTTCGGATGCGTCGTGACGAGCGGGTTACTGCTGAAGCGTTCGTCTGCGAGCGCGTCGGGCACGATGAAGAGATCGGGTTGCAGGATGGCGTGCGTGCAGAAGGCCAAGTCGCGCGGCGTCTCGGTCGCGTCCAGCCCGGTGCGCGCTTTGAACCATTGGCGCTCCTCGTCCACCAGCGAGACGAGCGCGACCGGCGTACCGCAGATATGCGCGGCGAGGCGCGTGATGCCGTCGTAAGCAGCTTCGGGCGCAGTATCGAGCACGGCCAACTGCCGCAGGGCTGCAAGCCGCGCGGCTTCATTGTGCGGGAGCGGATATTTCATAAAGCACAAAGGGAAAAGAGCAAGTGTGTAACGAATTAAGGTCAGGGAAAAGAACTACGTGGTCAGCACGGGCGATTATAACGCAGGCTGTGAGACGCGCCTAACCGACCCCCCTGCGCGCGAGACAAAAGCCTCTGCGCGCGCGCGCACGGCGCAAGCAGAGGCTTTAAGAATTAGCCGACAGTTTGTTGTTGGCTTTAACGCTGCCGCGTGCCCGTGCGACGAAGCAGCGCCCAGCCCGTAGGCAGCACGGCTGTGGCGAGCGCGAGCTTCACAAGGTCGCCCACGAGAAACGGCGCGACGCCCTGCATAAAGGCCGCTGCGGGCGACACGAAGCGCAGCAGCCCAAGCCAGCCGCCCGCTAGGATGACGAGCGAGCCGAGCGCCGCCGCCGCTGCCGCCGTCAGGAATCTGCGATCCCAACCGCGCTCCGCCAGCCAGCCCGTCACGCCGGCCGCCAACGGATAAGCGAGCAGGTAACCACTCGTCGGCGCAAACAAGAGGTGCGCCAGTCCGCCCCGCCCGAACGAGAAGAACGGCAAACCGCACGCGCCCTCGAAGAGATACAGCAGCAGCGCGAGCGCGCCGAGCCGCCAGCCCAGAAGCGCGCCGGTCAGCAAGACCGCGAACGTCTGCATCGTCACCGGCACGGGCGTGAACGGCAAAGGAATGGCGACCTGCGCCGCCAGCGCGGTCAGCAAACTGAACGCGACCACGAGCGCAAGTGAGCGCGACCAATCCAGCGGCGCGTAGAGCGCGCCCGTCAACGTTTCAGCTTTGGCGTAAGTGTTCATAAGAAAGTCCAGAGAGTCTAGAGGGTCTAGAGAGTCCGGAGAGTCAGAACAGTCTTTCGACCCGCTAGACTCTGCGGACTCTCTGGACTCGCCTGCCTCGTTTTATCTATGCGATCCGATCCGCATGCCGTAGAAGGAGCGCCAGACGAAGAAGACGGAGACGGCGAAGAAGATGGCGGCGAGCAGATGGCTTATGTTCGCGCCCGCTTCGTCCGTCAACTTCACGGCCAACTCGACCGCGAGCAGCCCGAACAGCGTAGTAAACTTGATAACCGGATTCAAGGCCACCGACGAAGTGTCCTTGTAAGGGTCGCCCACCGTGTCGCCCACCACCGTCGCATCGTGCAGCGGCGTGCCCTTCTGCTTCAACTCCACCTCGACGATCTTCTTCGCGTTGTCCCACGCGCCGCCCGCGTTCGCCATGAAGATGGCTTGATAGAGACCGAAGACGGCGATGGAGATGAGATAGCCGATGAAGAAGTACGGCTCAAGGAAGGCGAAGGCGAGCGCAGAGAAGAAGACCGTCAGGAAGATATTAAACATCCCCTTCTGCGCGTACTCCGTGCAAATCTGCACCACCTTCTTGCTATCTTCGACCGATGCACGCTCGATGTCGTCGCCGAGCCGGATGTTCTGCTTAATAAATTCGACCGCGCGATACGCGCCCGTCGTGACGGCTTGAATGGATGCGCCCGTGAACCAGTAGACGATCGCGCCGCCCGTAATCAGCCCCAGCACGAACGGGGCGTGCAGGAGCGACAGGTTCTGTGTGTTGACCGTCAAGCCGTGTGTGAGCGCCATGATGATCGAGAAGATCATCGTCGTCGCGCCGACGACGGCCGTGCCGATCAAGACGGGCTTCGCGGTCGCCTTGAAGGTGTTGCCCGCGCCGTCGTTCTCTTCGAGCAGGTGCTTGGCCCGTGCGAAGTTCACGTCAATACCGAAGTCGCGCTTGATGTCCGCTTCGATGTTCGGCACTTGCTCGATGAGCGACAGTTCATAGACCGACTGCGCGTTGTCGGTGACGGGGCCGTAAGAGTCAACGGCAATCGTGACGGGCCCCATGCCGAGGAAGCCGAAGGCGACCAACCCGAAGGCGAAGACCGGCTCGGCAACCATCAACGCGCCGAGTCCCATCTGGCTGAAGATGTAGGCGATGCCCATCAGCACGACGATGCTGATGCCAAGCCAGTAGGCTGAGAAGTTGCCCGCGACCAGCCCCGACAGGATGTTGAGCGACGCCCCGCCCTCCTGCGAAGAGGTCACGACCTCTTTGACGTGGCGCGAGCCGGTCGAGGTGAAGACCTTGACGAGTTCGGGAATAACCGCGCCCGCGAGCGTGCCGCACGAGATGATCGTCGCCAGTTTCCACCAGAGCGACGAGTCGCCGCTTAAGACGGGGATGATCAGGTACGAGACCAGATAGGTGAGCGCAATCGAGATGAGCGAGGTGAGCCAGACGAGCGACGTGAGCGGCTGCTCGAAATCCATCTCGGCGGCGTTCGCATAACGCGCCTTCGCCACGTACTCGTTCACGAAGTAAGCCACGGCGCTCGCCACGATCATCATCACGCGCATGATGAAAATCCAGACCAGCAGTTGCACCGCCACCGTCGCCTGATCGCGCACGCCGAGCAGGATAAATGTGATGAGCGCCACGCCCGTCACGCCGTAGGTCTCGAAGCCGTCGGCCGATGGGCCGACGGAGTCGCCCGCGTTGTCGCCCGTGCAGTCGGCGATGACACCGGGATTGCGCGCGTCGTCCTCTTTGATCTTGAAGACGATCTTCATCAGGTCAGAGCCGATGTCGGCGATCTTGGTGAAGATGCCGCCCGCGATGCGCAGCGCCGCCGCGCCCAGCGATTCGCCGATGGCGAAACCGATGAAGCAGGGGCCAGCGTACTCGCGCGGGATAAAGAGCAGGATAAAGAGCATGATCAATAGCTCGACCGAGATGAGCAGCATGCCGATGGACATGCCGGCCTTCAGCGGGATCGAGTAGATCGGATAGGGCTTGCCTTCAAGCGAGGCAAAGGCCGTGCGCGAGTTGGCGAAGGTGTTGACGCGGATGCCGAACCACGCGACGCCATAGCTGCCGCCGATGCCGACGAGGCTGAAGATCAGGATGATCAAGAGCCGGCCGATAGTGCTGGTCGCCGGATTGATGGGCGGCGAAAGATAGCCGAAGTAGAGCACGATGATCGCCGCGATAAATGCCCACAGGATCAGGATGAACTTGCCTTGCGTGATCAGGTAGGTCTTACAGGTCTCGTAGATCAACTCCGAAATCTCGCGCATCGAGGCATGCACCGAGCGGTTCTTCAGGTTCATGAAAATGGCCAGCCCGAAGAGTAGGCCGAGAAAACAGACGATCAGACCGATGAGCAGCAAGGTATGACCGTCGAAGCCTAGAAACTGCACGCGCGCCAGATCGGGCAGCACAAGGTTGGCCTCGCCGCCGGCTTCGTGTGCGGTCGCCTGATGCGACGCACCCGCGCCGCGCGCGTCAGGTGGCACGGACTGCTGCGACGCATTGCCGGGCTGCGCGCCCGCCGCTATCGAACAGAACAGCAGGGCCGCGAGCGCGGCCCCTGCGCCGAGCGCGTTGCGCCGCCTAAAACCGGCTGAGCATAGATTCATGACAAAGAGGAGTACCTTTTGCACCTTCACGATTGAGCAATTCCTTTCGTTCGTTAACACCTGTGGTGAATAGACAAAAATTCGAGCATGCGCTGACCGCACACGAGGGGCCGAACAGACGACGCGCCTGAGGCATTCCTGCGCGTCCCCTCAAAACTCAACGGCCCTTCTGTCGGCAAATCACGCTTAAGGGCAAGCATTATTGCTGATTTTGCCCCGCCCTGTCTATCCGGCAACAAGAAGTGCGGCGCGGCTCACAATGCGGCCTTAGAGCATCCGGCGGCAGTTGTTCGACATCATGATCAGGCTATTGTAGGCGTCTATGAAGCGGTCGCTGGAGAACAGACCCGGCTGCGGCTTCTTATTCTCGCGCAGGTTCCGCACCTTCTCCTTGCCCTCTTTGAGAAAGTCTCTGGCCGCACGCTCAACCGTCTGCCAGCAACTCACGCGGTCGCCCAACTCGGCGCGGTGCGCCGTGAAGTAGTTCGCCGCTTCATCTACGGACTGCGTGTAGGCGTCGAGCGCGGACTGGTATTTGGCGAGATCAAACGGCTCGGCCTGACCCAGTTTGACCAACTGCTTGGCGCGCAGCATCACGGCGCGGCTGAAATAACTGAGATTGCGCCCTTGCTGCTGCTCGATCTCGCTCAACTCGCGCTCCTTGAAACGCTCGTCCTCGGCGTCGAGCGCGGTGTGAAACTGCTCGGACGCTTTATCGAAACTCTCGAAGGCGGCGAGGAGCGGGGCGTGCAGTTGTTTGCCCTTCGCAAAGTTGTCATCCTTGTAATCTTCCTGCCGGTAATACTCGGTGGCCTCTTTCAGCACGGGCGCTAGTTGTTGCAGCGCGGCGAGGTAGCCTTGTGCCGCCGCGTCCAGTTCGGCGCGAGGCGGCGGGGCGGCGGCACCCTGCTTCAGCTTGTCGAAGCACGGCTCGATCTCGTTGCGGATATAAAGGCTCGTCGGCGCGTGGTCTTTCGCCGGCCCCTTCGCGCGATCAACGCGCGCCGTGTACTCGGCGTAGGTGTGATGCAAAGCGCCATCCACATCATTCAGGCACTGGACGTAAAGGTCGAGCTTCTGCCCGACGGCCGTCGTCTCCGTGCTTGCGCCTGAGCCTTTGAGTTTGGCGAGTTGGGTGCAGCCGGCATTGAGTGCGAGCATGATGAACAGCGCGCACGCGCACAAAGAGCGCGGGCGAACAAATAGACGTGGGGGCATAAGCTTTACTCCTGCGAGAATTTTAATTGCGCGAGCTAGGGGACGGTCTGCGTCTGCAATATCGGCTCGGCGGCGGGCGCTGGTTGGGCGTCGCGCCGGCCCTTTGTCCAACGGCGAATCGAATCCGCGAGGATGATTACCGCCGCCGCCATCAGGAGCGCGGTAAGCGCCGTATTGATGTAGCCCTGCGCCGCCGTCTCCGGTTTGTGCGCGAGCGGCCAGAAGATGTCTGTGATTGACTGCCAGCCGGCGACGAGCGTAGTTGTGCCGACGAAGGCGAGCGGCACAAGCGTCGTCCAACTGTAACGCGCGCGCCCCGAGTTGATGATGATCGTCGTCGCCACGCAGAGCGCCACGGCCGCGAGCAGTTGATTGGCGATGCCGAACATGGGCCAGATCGTTGAGATCGAGCCTGACCAGATAAAAGCGGCCCAGCCGGTGACGACGAGAGCGGTCGTCAAGATCGCGCCCGGCAGCCACGTCGGTTCTTCAAATTTGCGATAGAAGCGCCCGCCAAACTCGCCAACCAGAAAGCGCGCGACGCGCGTGCCCGTATCAATCGTCGTCAGGATAAAGAGCGCCTCGAACATGATGGCGAAGTGATACCAGTATTTCATCAAGCCCCGCAGCCCCGGTATGGCGTCGAAGATTTTAGCGATGCCGAGCGCGAGCGTAACCGCGCCGCCGGTGCGGCCACGCAAGTTCGTCTCGCCCGATTCGGCTTCGAGCCGGTCAATCTCTTTCGGTTGCAGATCGAAATCGCCGCCCGCGTGTTCCTGTACCATGCGGCTGTAAGCGGCGCGTTGTGCGTCTGTGCGCTGCTGCGTGTTGATGGCGAAGTAGTCGCCGGGAAAGAGCGACGTGGCCGCGATCAAAGCGACGACGCCCACGACGCCCTCCATCAGCATCGAGCCGTAGCCGATCATGCGCGTGTCCGTCTCTTTGGCGATCATCTTCGGCGTCGTGCCCGACGAGATGAGCGAATGAAAGCCGCTGATCGCGCCGCACGCGATGGTGATGAAGACGAAGGGATAGACCTTGCCCGGAATGACGGGGCCGCCGCCCGCGACAAAGGGCGTAAAGGCCGGCATGTTCAAATTCGGATGGACGACGATCACGCCGATGATGAGAAACGCAATCGTGCCGATCTTCAGATACGACGACAGGTAATCGCGCGGACACAGGAGCAGCCAGACCGGCAAGACCGACGCGATGAAACCGTAACCGGCCATCAACAGCGTGATCGTGCCCCGCGAGAAGGTGAACGTCTGAGCCCAACTCGACTCCGCCACCCAGCCGCCGGCAATCACGGCGAAGAACAGACCCGCGACGCCGAGCGCGCTCGCCTCACCGATCTTGCCGGGGCGTATGCGGTACATGTAAAGCCCCATCAGAAGCGCGAGCGGGATGGTGAAGCCGACGGTGAACGTCCCCCACGCCGATTCCGCCAGCGCATTGACGACGACGAGGCCAAGCCCTGCGAGCGCAATCACGACAATGAACAGGATCGCCACGCCTGCGACCAAACCTGAGAGCGGACTGATCTCCGTGCGCGCGATCTCGGCGAGCGATTTGCCTCTGCGCCGGACGCTCGCCACGAGGATCAGAAAATCGTGTACCGCGCCGCCTAGACAGACGCCGATCACCAGCCATAGCAGACCCGGTAGGAAACCGAACTGCGCCGCCAAAACAGGCCCGATGAGCGGGCCAGCGCCGGAGATGGCGGCAAAGTGATGCCCAAAGAGCACCCACTTATTCGTCGGATAGTAATTGTGCCCGTCGTGCATCGTCTTTGCGGGCACGGGGCGCGCGTCGTCGAGTACCAGCACCTTCGCGGCGAGAAAGGCAGAATAGTAGCGATAGGCAATCGCCAGTACGCACAGCGCGCCGATGATGACAGGCAGAGCGTTCATGAGTTGTTAAAGTCCTCCGCAGGCTGGCTCAAGGTTCTCGCGCGGGAGCGGGCGAATTATAAACGCAAGTGCGCGCGCGTCGGAAATCTATAGCCGCCCGCGCAGGCGAGCGGCGCGACGGGCGCGTTGCGCCAAACTGAGCCGTTCAACCGATGATGCTTTCGGTGATCTTAATGTCGCGTGCGGCAAGGGCGGCGACAAACTCGGCGGGCGGGATGCAGCGTTCCTGTGGGCGCGCGCCGTGTTCGGTTGTGCCGCCGCGCGCCATCGTCTGCGCGATGATGGAGGCGGGGAAAGCGGTCGTCCGCATCATCGCGGAGAGACCTGTGCGCGCGTCGAAGCTGTCTATGATGTCGTAGCGGAGCGTCTGCGTCTGTTGGTTCATCCGGCCGCGAAATTCAAGCCGGACGAGGACAACATCGGGTTCGTCGGCGGGCAGATGGCGCGTGAGCATTTCACCGAGCAGCCGGCGCGGGCGCAGGCGCACGCCGTCAAGCTCAACCTCTTCGCTCGCGGCCAGACCAAGCTCGATGAGCAGTTTGAATTGCGCGCAGTGGCCGGGATAGCGGATCGTCTTGTAGTCGAGCGTGCGTAGGCGGCCGGCGAAGGTGTCGGGCAGGGTCGAAGTGCCGCCGGAGGTCTGGAAGGCTTCCATCGCGCCGAAGGGCGCGGGAAATTCGAGCGTCTCCGTCTCGGTCATGGATTCGATCTCGATGATCTGTCCGTCGCGGATGACGCGTGCGCGCTCGACGTACTCGTTGATCAAGCCTTCCACTGAAAAGACGATCTGATAATTGAGCGGCGGCTTCGGCTCTTGCGGCAAGCCGCCGACGCGTATGTGGAGGGCGGCCAACTCATCAAAGCGGGCCGCGCCGTGAGCGGCGAGGACGGAGACCATGCCGGGCGCAAGACCGCAATCGGGAATGATGTTGATGCCGGCGGCGCGCGCTTCCCGGTCGAGCGCGAGTTCCGCATCGACGATGGTGTTGTTGCCGCCGAGGTCGCAGAAGTTCGTGCGCGCCTCAATCGCACAGCGCGCAAGTTGCAGATTGTGATGATAGGTGACGCAACTGATGGCGGCGTCGTGCCCGCGCATGAGCGCGATCACCGCGTCAGCATCGTTTACGTCAACTGCGACGGGCGTCAACTTGTCCGTGCCGACCGTGGCGGCGACGGCGCGGGCGCGTTCCGCATCAATGTCAGCGACGGTGACGCTGCGCACGTCCGGCGAGTTGTGCGCCAGATCATAAGCCGCGCCGAGACCCATGCGCCCCGCGCCGAGGACGAGTATCTTCATCGCGCCGCCGTGTCCTCGCCGTTCATGCCCTTCGACGCGCCCGCCAGCGACCCGGCGATGCCGCTCACGATGCCGAGCGCGATCAAGATTAGCCCGACCAGCGCGCGCGTGTGATCGTCGCTGGCCGAATCGGTCGCTTCACGCAGCAGTTGGCCCGGCCCTGCGTCGTGCGGAATGGTAAACAAACCGATGGCGGTTAACAGGAAACCGAGCGAGGCGAGTTTGAGCGCAGAGGGTGTGCGCGTGGGCCGGCCGATCTTCTGCCCAACGGCGCTGCGCGTGTAGCCGTAGGCGGTGTAGATCGACATGCCGAGTACGAGCCAGCCGATGAAGCGCCACCACGACGCGGGCGGCAGGTAGTACATCAGGAAGAAGCAGGACGCCGCGCCGAGCAAGGGCAGGAAGTACGCGCCGAGCGGCACGCGGAACGGCCGCCGCCGCGCCGGGTCTTTGTGACGCAGGATCGGAATGCCGACGCAGACGAGGATGAAGGCAAAGAGCGTCCCGATATTCGTCAGGTCAACCATCTCGTCAATGCTCATGAAGGCGGCGAAGACGCCGACGAGCACGCCCGTTATGATCGTCGTCACGTGCGGCGTCTTGAATTTCGGATGGACGCTGGCGAAGACGGGCGGCAAGAGTCCATCGCGCGCCATCGAGAAGAAGATGCGCGGTTGACCGAGTTGGAAGACGAGCAGCACGGCCGTGTGCGCGACGACCGAGCCGAAGGCGACAATGGTGCTCGGCCACGTCACCCCGGCGGGCGCAACGTGCGAGAGCGCCATCGTCAGTGGTTCCGCCTGTTCGTTGGCGAGTTTCTGGACGAGTTCACCATAAGGCAGGATGCCGGTGAAAACGGCCGCGATGCCGATGTAGAAGACGGTGCAGACGACGAGCGACGCGATGATGCCGATGGGCAGATCGCGCCCCGGATTTTTACACTCTTCGGCGACGGTCGAGACAGCGTCGAAGCCGATGTAAGCGAAGAAGACGACGGCCGCTGCGGCGAGCGTGCCGTGCCAGCCGGTCGGTTGGAACGGATGCCAGTTCGTGGCCATCTTCGCGGGCGAGACGTAGTAGAGCGCCATGCCGACGAAGAAGAGCAGTACGAGAATTTTGATCATCACCATGATGGCGTTAAAGCCCGCCGATTCGCGTATGCCCCAGACAAGCACGATGGTGATGAGCGCGACGATGAGGAACGCAAGCAGGTTGAAGATGATGGCGTGACCGAAGATGTGCGGCGCACCGCCGAACGCCTCGGCGTATCCGGCGGGGTTCGTCTCGGCAAACTTCGCGGCCGTGCGATAGTCGGTCGCCAGCCAAGCCGGAATGTGTATGCCGATGCCGTCCATCAGCGTACGGAAGTAGTTGGCCCAACTGATGGCGACCGCGACGTTGCCGACGGCGTACTCGATGATCAAATCCCAGCCGATGATCCATGCGACCAACTCGCCGAGCGTGGCGTAGGAGTAGGTGTAAGCCGACCCACTGATCGGAACCATCGAAGCGAACTCCGCATAGCAGAGGGCGGTGAACGCGCAGACAATCGCCGTGATCACGAACGACAACATGAGCGAGGGGCCAGCGCCGGGGCGCGAGGCGTCGCCGGCGGCGGCCGTGCCGACGGTGGCGAAGATGCCTGCGCCGATGATCGCGCCGATGCCTAAGAGCGTGATGTTGAGCGGCCCCAGCGTGCGCTTGAGCGCAAACTGCGGCCCGCCGGCAACGGCTAGAATGTCGTCCAGATTCTTGGTGCGAAAGATGCCTCGAAGCACGAGCGTTCGTCTCCCGGAAAGTGGGTTTGTGATTACAAGGTGCTTGTGATCAGACCTGCGCTTGACTTGGTGGCGCGCAGTTTGGCACACCGGCGCACGCGAGCGCAACAAAAACGGCGGCGCGCGCCAGTGCTCATCGGTGCGCCCGCGCCGCGCTCTATTGACTACGTCGCCTGTTTCATCCAAAATTCAGCCTCCTCGTAATGCCATCCTGTGCTTAAAGAGGCTCGTAAGCTCATGGCGTCCGTCGAAACTACGCAAAAGGGCCGGCCGCGCGATCTTCCTTTTGCCGTCTATAAACAGCAGCAGGCGGAAATTTCCCGCCGCCGGCTCTATCCGATCACGGCCTTCTATACTGCTTTTTCGGCGCTCGTGTTGTGGCTGGCGCTGCGCTCGCCGCATCCTTACGTGGGCCTCGCCTGCTATCTGGCCGGCATTCCGGTCTGGATGCTGGTGGAGTATTTTTTCCACCGCTTCATCCTGCACGGCCGGTTCAAGCAGTCCAAGAAGTGGTGGAAGAAATTCTACACGGGCCTCGCGCACAAGTATCTCGACCCGCTCCACTGGGAACATCACGAACGCCCCTTCGACGGCTTACACATGAGCGGTCAATTGCGCGACCTGCTGCCGCTCTTTCTGGTGGCCGTGCCCGTCAGTTTTCTCTTTCCCGTTTACACACTGCCGATGGTGTTAGCCGCGACCGCGCAGGGCTACGTGGCGGAAGAATGGGTGCATCACTGCGTCCACTTCTACAACTTCCGCAATCCCTACATCAGGTACATGAAGAAGCACCATTTCTATCATCACACCTCACACGGCATGACGCGCGGCTTCGGGACGAGCAGCGGCGTGTGTGACGTGATCTTCCAGACCCGTTATCCCGCAGCGGTGCGCGAGCGCATGTATGGCCGGGGGCGCAGTGCGCGCAGCCGCAGCAACCGGCCGGCGGAACTCGACACCACCACGCGGACATCCACACCATGACGCGGCCCGGAAGCTACGCCCTCGTCACCGGCGCTTCGACGGGTCTCGGCAAGTTCTTCGCCCGCGCGCTCGCGGCGCGCAAGCAGAACTTAATCCTCGTAGCCAGAACGCAGGCCAAACTCGAAGCCTTAGCCGATGAGTTAAGGGCGGCGCACGGCGTCACGGTCGCGCCGCTCTCGTTCGATCTGGCCGCGCCGCGTGCGGGTCAAGAACTTGCCGCGCAACTGCGCGCACGCGAACTCGCCGTCGAGTTGCTGGTCAATAACGCCGGCTTCGGGCTGCGCGGAAAATTCTGGACGCTATCGTTGGCGAGCCAGTTGGAGATGCTCAATCTGCATAACGCGGCGGTGGTCGAACTGACGTATGAGCTTTTGCCGCCCATGCTCGCGGCCGAGCGCGGCGGCATCATCAACGTCTCCTCGCTCGCCGGCTTCCAGCCGATCCCTTTCGCGGCGCTCTATTCTGCTACCAAAGCTTTCCTCACTACGTTCTCGATGGCGCTGCGCGAGGAGTTGCGCCCGACCGGCGTCAAAGTCGTCACGTTGTGTCCGGGCCGGCTGCGGGCTGACCCGGAAGCGGCGGGCGACGAGACCAAGCGGCAAAAAGTTCCCGGCGGTGAACAAGGGCATGCGGAGGTCGTGAAAGAAGCATTAGCCAAACTCGATAGCGGCGGCGGGCTGGTCATTCCCGGTCGTGTGAATCGCTGGATGATGCGCGGGCAGCGCCTGATCCCGCCGAACGCCGTGCCCAAGATCGTGGCCCGAATGTCCAAGTCATAAAAAGCTAATTATAATGGCGCAGCCCCGGTTTGACTCTGCCGCCGAAGGGATAAGCGTTAAGCACCGTCATGTCGGAACGTCGTCCTGAACAGCCCCGCGTGGTGTATGAGCAGCTTGACACCGCGTTTGTCAGTCTGCCTGCGCTCTTGCGCTACCTGCAACAGCGCGACTTTACGGGGCGCGTTCACGTCGAACTGGACGAGTACGACGGCGACATCTATCTCGCCGGCCGCAACCGGCTGGAAGCCTGCGAGCGCGACCACGCGACGGGGCGCGCGGAGGCGGGCGAGGCGGCGTTGCAGCGCCTGCTGGTGCGTGCGCGCGAAGAGGGCGGCGTGGTCAGCGTCTACGAACATGCGGTGACGGAATCGTTCGACGAGTTGCGCCCGCAAACTATTCAGGCGGGCGTGCTGGCGCAGGACGATCTAGACCGGCGCACGGTCTTACAGTTGAGCGGCGACGTGATCGCGGCGGTCGAGCGCGCGGTGCTCGCCTCGTCGCCGGAGAGTTTCGCGGCGCACTTTCGGGCCGCGCGCGCTGAACTGGCGGACGATTATCCGTTTCTCACCTCGCTCGGCGCGTGCGTCGAGTATGTGGCGGGCGAGGCGCGCCTGAGTCGGCAGACAAATATCAATCAGTTCGTCGAAGGCGTGTGTCTTGCGCTGGGGCGCGTAGTGGCGCGCGTGGCGGCGCTCGACGCGGAGGGGCGCGGCGTGCGGCGCGAGGTGGCGCGCGAGTTGGCGGCGTTGCAGGAGCGGCGGCCCAAGGCGCTCGCGCGGTTTCGCTTCGCCGCGCAGCTTGAGCGCATTGCGGGCTTGCGCTGGACGTGAAGAAAACAGTGCCGAGTGACGAGTGACCGGTGACGAGTTACAATACTTGGCAGCGCCGGGCACTCGCCACCTGTCACCTGTTAATGCTGTTATGAGTTTACTGAACTCGATTCCTTTTTCGCGGATGTTGGATTCGCGCCTGCTGCGCGGCCGTGCGGTGGGCCGGCGCGAGCGCGTCTTCTCGAACTTTGACGAGGAGCGGATTTTAAGAAACTACATCGCCGACCTGCTGCCGGCCGGGCGCAGACACACGGCGGTCGATCTGGGTGCGGGCGATGGCATCAGGCATTCAAACACGCACGCGCTGTTTGCGGCCGGTTGGGCGGGGCTGGCGGTCGAGGCCGACAGCCGGCGCGCTTACCGGCTGGCGCGCACTTACCGCAAACACCCGCGCGTCTATGTCTCGCGTTGCCGGGTGACGCCGCACAACGTCGTCGCGCTGCTTGAGGCTTACGAGCTAGAGCCGGAGTTCGACGTGCTCAGTCTCGACATAGACAGTTACGATTACTGGGTCTTGGATGCCCTGCTCGCGCGCTTTCGCCCGCGCCTCATCGTCACCGAGATCAACGAGAAGATTCCGCCGCCGATCAAGTTCGTCGTCAAATACGATGCCGACTTCCAACTGCGCCATCACTTCTACGGCTACAGCATCGAGAGCCTCACGGAGCTATGTGCGCGCCACGCCTATGCGCTGCTGGAACTTGAGTACAACAACGCCTTCCTCGCGCCCGCCGAGCTTGCGCCGGCGAGCCGGACGGCGATGGAAGCATACCGGCGCGGCTATCTTGAGCGCGCCGACCGGCAGGCCAAATTCTGGTTGAATCACGACATGGAAATTCTGCACACGCTCAGCCCCACGGCCGGCGTCGAATTTCTCCAACGCTTCTTCGCGCGCCATGAGGGCAAGTACGAGATCGGTCTGCCCGCGCCCGTGCAGACGGAAGCAGATGTCTGCGCGTTAAGCGAGGTTTAAGCTTTAAGGCTTGAACCCTAAAGACAGAAAGAGCACAAAGGTGATCGACTGATCCGCCTTTGTGCTCTTTCTGTCTTTAGGAGTTAATGCGCTTCGCGGTAATGCGCTTGCCTGCGCTTACTGCTCTTTATCAATCGGCAAGCCGGCGTTCTGCCATGCGGCATAGCCGCCGAGCAGGGCCGCGACGTTGGTGATATTTTTGCTTTTGAGTGTTTGCGCCGCACCGGCGCTTGAATGTTCGTTTGGTCAAGAACAGTAGGTGACGATCAACTTGTCCTTCGGCAGTTCGTTTGCGCGCGTGCCGATCTCGGCGAACGGAATCATGATCGAGTCGCGGATGTGCCCCGACTTGTAGGCCGCGTCGCCGCGCACGTCAACGACGATGGCCTGATGCGCGTCGAGCGCCTGCTTTAACTCCGCGACGGTGATGCGGCGTACGTCGTCCGCCGGCTCTGCGGGCGCGGCAGTTGGGGCGGGCGGTGGGTTAGTGGCGCTGTTGGGTGCGGCCGGCGGCGCGGCCTTATTCGCGTTCGCCCGGCCGCTGTAGGCTTCCGGGTTGCAGGCCGCGATGACGAGCAGCACGGCGCACAGGCCGAGCGCGGCGGCAGTTGAGAACAATAGACGCATCTCGCTTCCTTTATCTCCTCTAAAACTTGGCTCGCGGCTGTCAGGCACGCGCCGCGTAGCATCGCACAAAACAACGCCGGAATGGAAGCGCGCCTATGCGCCCCAGCCGGGCAGACGCGCGCCGCCCGCGCGCGAAGCCAGCGAGCCGGCCGCCGGCCCTCGCCCGCCGTGCATTACAGACGCACGAGCGAAGGCCGTCCCTCCGCTCCCGGTTGCACGGCTCACCAATCCAGATAAAGCGACGAACCCATGTTCTCGTCGTCCGTGCCGAAGACGACGCCGCCCGTTGCGCCGGGCACGAGTTCGAGCGCCTCGATCTTGTGATAAGGAAACTGCCACAGGCGCACGAATGGCGTGGCGGGCCAGAAAGCGAGGCCGCTGCTATCAGGGCGGAACGTGCCGAGCAGATAGACGGTCGAATTAAACGGGCCGTCATTCCCGCGATCCGCCGCCGAGACGGCCCAGACGACGCCCGCTCCGTCCGTTTTGAGATCGGCGATATGCCGCACGTCGTTCGTGCCCATGGCCCATGTCACATTGATCCGAGTTGAGTTGACTTGGCTGATCGCGCCGGTCGTGAGATTGATCGCGCCCCAGTAGAGGACGCCGGGATCGGCTCCTTCGCCGCGATGCGCCCAGATGGCGACGACCTGCTGGCCGAACTGTCGCAGCTCGAAGCTCTCAAAGTTGCTGTCCTTTGGCACGTTCGGCAGGTCGAAAACTTTCAGCACCTCGACGGCCCTTTGCGCCTCCTGCAAACGAATGTGATAGACGCGGCCCGTGCTGGCGAGCGCCATGTAAGTGAGCGGCTGGCCCGGCACGGCCGCCAACCCTTCCAAGTCCTTCGGCAACTTGTCCTGCGGCCACGCAAGCGGCACGTATTCGGGCGGCTGCGCGCCCGTGACGCTGACGAGCGCCGCGCGCCCCTCGTTCGCCTCCTTGTTATCATGCACGATCAGAAACGTCGTGCGCCCGCCCTGTTCGCCGACGAGCGCCATGCCGCTGATGCCATACTGCAAGCCGCCGCGCACGGGTCGCCACTGTGCGCTTTGCGCGGCGGCCGTCAAGGACAGGAGCAGCAGGAGAGCGGCGACTGCGTGTATGCGATAGCGGATCAAAGTTGTTCCCTTTTTGCTATGAAGGCCGGGAATTTGTGCGCGCGGGCTTGGGCGCTTCAGACGCGCCGCGCCGTGCTATACCACTCTTCGCGCGTCAGACCGAAGTAGTAGAGGTCTAGGAATGCGCCGCGCGTAAAACCCATGCGGCGGAGCGCGCCCTCACGCGTGAAGCCGAGCTTTTCATGGAGCGCAGCCGAGGCATTGTTATGACTGAAGACGCCGACCGTGACCTTCTGATACCGCAGTTCCTCAAAGTAATACCTGAGGACGATGGTGATCGCTTCGGTCGCGTAGCCGCGCCGCCGGTGTTCCGCCGCGATGTTGACGCCATAGCTGAATCGGCCGACGTGCGGATCGCAGTGGTGCGTGCTGATTGAACCGACGGTCGCGCCGTCCACGGCCTCTATGATCCAGTGGAACTCGTCGTGCTCAAGCTTCTGCAACGCGGTCGCCGCCATCTGTTGTTTGACCTGCGCGCGCGACACGGGCGGCCACAGAAACTCCATGTTGCGCCCCATCTCGCTATCGAGATTCCAGCGAAAGAAGTCTTCCGCATCCTCCGGTTCAATGCCGCGCAAGCGTACCTTTTTGCCCTGCCAGAAATTCATCGCGCCTCCCGTCCGGCGCAAGTTTAACGGGCGCGCGCCCGCGCTGTCACTCGCCAACGGCAAACCTTCGTTGACACTCGCGCCCGTGCGCGCCTATGCTTTCCGCAACTGGCGCGCAAACAACTTGTTGCAACCGTGAACCCGACCGCAAGGTTTTTCCGCCGAGGTGAGCGGTCATGTCGCAGCCAACTTATCTGACTTCCGGTAGCCGCGTCTGCGTCGTCGGCGCAGGCCCCGCCGGCTCGTTCTTCGCCATCGAACTGCTCAGGCGGGCGCGCGCGCTCGGACTCACGCTCGCCGTAGACATCTACGACGGCAAGCACTTCGCCAAAAAGGGCGCGCCCGGCTGCAACATGTGCGCCGGCGCAATCGGGCACAGCCTGATCGAAGAGATCGAGCACGCGACCACGACCATCCCGCCGCAGGTCATCCACTACGAACTCGAAGGCTACGCCGTACATTATCAAGATGCTACCGCGCATTTGGCTAACGAGCCGGGGCGGAAGATTTACGGCGTCTATCGCGGCGCAGGGCCGGTGAGCACCGAAACACCTGACGGCGCGCGCAGCTTCGATCAGTTCTTACTTGACGAGGCAGTCAAACTCGGCGCGCGGCACGTGCCCTTGAACGTGCAGGACATCGCCGTGCCCGCCACGCTCGAACATCGCCCCGCGATCAAGACGGCCGACGGCGCGGCGCACGAATACGACCTCGTCGTCGGCGCGTTCGGCGTCAACTCGCAACTCAGCCAGCGCCTCATCTACGGTTATCAACCGCCGCCGACGTGGAAGACGTGCGTCATCGAGGCGCGCGTGCCCGCAGAATTTCAACGCGCGAAACTCGGCAACCTGATCCACTTCTTCGTGCTCAAGCAGCCGGACGTGCGCTACGTCGCGCTCATCCCGAAGGGCGAGCACGTGACCGTCACGGCCATCGGCGAAAGCGTGGACGTGATTTCGACCGAGCGGCTGTTGCGCGAATCCTACATGCGCGACTATCTGCCGGCGGATTGGCAACTCGATTGCCACTGTCACCCGCGCGTCGCCGTCGGCGCAGCGCGCCTGCCCTACAGCGACCGCTTCGTCATCGTCGGCGACGCGTCGGATTCACGCTATCTGAAGAACGGCGTCGAGTCTGCGCTGGTGACGGCGCGGCTGGCGGCCGATTGTGTGATCAATTACGGCGTGACGGCCGAAGATTTCGAGCAGCATTTCTGGCGGCGCTGCGCGCAGGTCTTTGGGCGCGACAACCTGTACGGGCGGGCCCTCTTCAAAATCTACGACCGCATCTTTCCGCACCCGCTCGTCGCGCCCGTCTATTTCGCCGTGCTACACGCCGAGCGCAAACTGGGCCGGCAGCACGCACGCCTCTCCGACGCGCTCCTCGCCGCCTTCACCGGCGAGCAATCCTACAAGCGCATCCTCTTGCGCGCCCTGCACCCGCGCCTTGCCGCGCGCATGGCAAGCCACGCCGGCTGGCTCGTCTTCGATCAGGTGCGCACGAAGGTGACGCGGGCCGAGCGCAGGAGCGTGCGCGGCCTGCGCCTGCGCGACGACGCGCGCGTGGCCATTATCGGCGGCGGCCCCGGCGGCGCATCGTGCGCCCTGCGGCTGCTGCAAGAGTCGCGGCGACGCGGCATGCGCCTGCGCGTGTCGGTCTACGAGCCGAAGCAGTTTCCGCGCCAGCACAACCCCTGCATGGGCGTGCTCGCGCCGCCGACCGCCGAAATCCTGCGCGAGCAACTACACATCGAACTGCCCGCCGCGCTCGTCAAGCGCACCATCAAAGGCTATCGCCTGCATAGCGACGCGAACGAAATAGAACTGCGTGCGCCGACCACTGAAGAACCCGCGCTCATGGTTTCGCGCTCCGAGTTTGACGAGTTGCTGCTGGCGCGCGCCCGCGCGGCCGGCGCGCAGATCATCGGCGACCGCGTCACGGGCTTAGAGTTTCATCCAGACAATCTGGAACATCCCGTGCGCGTCTATTCCGAAGGCGAGTCGCGCTCGGCCGACATGGTCGTTGCCGCCTGCGGCTTGGACGACGGGCTGCTCTCCGTGCTCGAACAGGTCAGCCCGCGCGCAGAGCGTTATCAACGCCCGCGCGAGACGATGCGTTCGATCATCGTCAAACTGCCGTGCGACGAGCGCTACATCGAGAAGCGTTTGGGCGGACAGATTCACGCGTTTCTCTTGAGCGACCTACCGCGCATCGAGTTCGGCGCGATCACGCCGAAGCAGGAACACGTCCTCGTCAACGTCATGGGCCGGCGCGTGACTTCGATTGACATGGAAGACTTCTTGCTCCATCGCAAGGTGCGGACGCTTTTGCCGCGCTTCGATCTGCAACGGCTCGATTTCTACGAAGGGCACGCGCCCGTGCGCCACGCGCAAAACGTCTCTTGGGCACGCTTCGTCGCAGTGGGCGACGCGACGGGCTGGCTGCGCCCCTTCAAAGGCATGGGCATCACGACCGCCATGCAAACCGGCATCGCCGCCGCCGACGTGATGCTTGAGCGCGGCATAGACGCCATCGCGCTCGAAGCTTACGCCCGCCACACGCTGGCCCTCACGGAAGACCACGCGCACGGCCGGCTCCTGCGCCAACTCCTGCGCACCGGCATGGACTTTCGCATGATCGACGGCCTCATCGAACTTGCCAAGACGAACCAAGACCTCTACGCCATTCTCTACGCCGTCATTTCGGGGCGCGGCTCCTATCGCCGCATCACACACGAACTGCTGCGCGCCGCCCTGCTCTGGCAAGTCGGCACGCTCGCCCTGCGCCGCGTGCTGCGCCCGGTGGGGTGAAGCAAAAGAATTCGCGCCGCCGGCATGCTATCATCGCGAAGCCATCGTGCGTTCGTTGATTGCCGGGTCGTAAATTAAGTGAGGCTGATCGCGTCGAGCTAATTAACGGAGAGATTATCAAGATGAGTCCAATCGGCAGGTGACGCGCGGCATCTGTAGGTCGGCTCACAGACCTCTTGAGCCAGCAGCTAAGACCCTAAACCTAAACATTAGGATGCACCCATGACCTCTTTGCCCATCTACAAAAGTCAGCCCTGTCAGGAGTCCGCCATGTACTTCAAACAGTTCTATCTTGGCTGTCTCGCGCACGCCTCTTACTTCATCGGCGCGGACGGCGTGGCGGCGGTTGTTGACCCGCAGCGCGACGTTGAGCAATACATCGCGGAAGCTGAGGCGCAAGGCTGCCGGATCAAGTACGTCATAGAGACGCACCTGCATGCCGACTTCGTGAGCGGGCACAGGGAACTTGCGGCGCGCACCGGCGCGGAAGTCGTATTCGGCGCACAGGCGGGCGCGGAAGTGGCGCACCGCGCGGTTAAGGACGGCGACGAGTTGCACGTCGGGCGCGTCGTCCTGCGCATCATGGAGACGCCGGGGCACACGCCCGAAGGCATCTCGATCCTCGTCATCGATCCGTCCGTCTCTGCACAGCCGTTGAAGGTCTTAACCGGCGACACGCTGTTTATCGGCGACGTGGGCCGGCCCGATCTCGCGGGCGCGCGCGGCTACACAAAGGAGTTGATGGCGGGCATGCTCTACGACAGCCTGCACGACAAGCTGTTGCAGTTGGACGACGCGGTCGAGGTCTATCCGGCGCACGGCGCAGGTTCGATGTGCGGGCGCAACATGTCCAAAGAGACATCTTCGACCATCGGGCAGCAACGCCGATTCAACTACGCCCTGCAGCCAATGGCGCGCGCCGAGTTCGTTGCGTTGATGACCAACGACCTGCCCGAACAGCCCGCCTACTTTGCGCGTGATGCAGAGATCAACCGCACCGGCGCGTGTGCGCTCAGCGAGTTGCCGCGCCCGGTCGCGCTTGCGCCCGACGAAGTCGAGCAACTGATGACAGAGGGTGCGCTCGTCTTGGACGTGCGCGCGGCCGACGAGTTTGGCGCGGAGCACGTGCCCGGCGCGCTCAACATCGGCCTCGGCGGGCAGTTTGCGATCTGGGCGGGGAGTCTCATGCCGCCGGGCACACCTGTCATCATCGTGGCCGAGAGTGCAGAGAAGGTTGACGAAGCAGTGCTGCGCTTGGCGCGTGTGGGGCTGGACGAAGTGCGCGGCTACCTGCGCGGCGGCGTGGCGGCGTGGCGCGCGTCGGGTCGCGCCGTCGCCAGCGTGCCGCAGATCCCGGTCGCCGAGTTGCGACAGATGCTCGCCGAGCAACCCGGTCTGCAAGTCCTCGACGTGCGTCGCCCGCCCGAATACGCGAGCGGGCACGTGCCGTCCGCCCGCAGCGCCCCGCTCGCGCAACTGGCAAATCAGATCACCGCATTAAACCTTGACCCTGCGCGCCCACTCGCCGTCATCTGCGCTGGTGGCTATCGTTCGAGCGCCGCCACCAGCATCCTCGCCCGGCACGGCTATCACAAACTGCTCAACGTCACCGGCGGCACAAGCGCATGGACGGCCGCCGGCTACGAGACGACAGTGCCCGACGCGCACTGACGAAAGCCACAAAGTCACAACCTTAGAGATAAACAGCCCGTGGGCCGGCCCGCGCCGCAGCTTTTCTGTCCTTCACGAAATGCGGCCAGTTGTGTTATAGACCCCAAACCGCAGGATAGCTGAAGAGTCGTGCAAGGTTCGCGCCCGCGGGCTTCGGAGAGGAGACGGTTTCGACTGTGAAACGAAAACGCGAATTTGGCCGCCGCCTCAGCGTAAACCTGACGATGCTCGCGCTCGTGGGCTTGCTGGCGCTCGGCAGTTGCATGCCGCAGCCACAACAGTCGAACGCGGCCGGCGTCCAGTTGACCGTGTACGGCTTCTCGATCATGAAGGAGTCGCTGGAAAAGGCCATCTTTCCGGGTTTCGCGGCGAAGTGGCAGCGCGAGCATGGACAGGACGTGAAATTCGTCTCGTCGTTCGCCGGTTCGGAGACGGTCGTTAACCAGATTCTGCAAGGCGTCAGCGCAGACATCGCCATCCTCTCCATTGACCGCGACGCGACGCGACTCAGACAGGGCGGCGCGGTCACGTCTGACTGGCATCAGTTCCCGCAGGCAGGCATCGTCAACAAGACACCCTTCGTCATCCTCGTCCGCAAGGGCAACCCGAAAGGCATACACGACTTCGCCGACCTCGCCAAGCCGGGCGTCAAACTCATCCATCCTGACCCCGTCAGTTCCGGCGGCGCGCAATGGTCGATCCTCGCCATTTACGGCTCAGAAATAATAAAGGGACAACCTTCAAGCTCAGCCCCGGCGGAAAGTAATCCGGGGCTGAAGATTGAGAATGTCGGCCAGCAACGCGCGGAAGCCTTGCTCAAAGGCGTCTGGCACAACGTCATCTCGACGCCCGGCTCGGCGCGCGAAGCCCGCACGCAGTTTGAAACCGGCTTCGGCGACGCGCTCATCACCTACGAACTCGAAGGCTTGCTGATGAAGCAAGCGAACGCCGCTATCGAGATCGTCGTGCCCGAGGCGACCATCTACAGCGAGCACCCGGCGGTCGTCGTGGATCGCAACGTGACGGCGGCCGAGCGGCCCATCGTGGACGCCTTCATGCAATACCTGTGGAGCGACGAAGCGCAGCAGGCGTTCGTCAAGTATCATTTCCACGCCGTCACGAACGATTCGTTCAACGATGCGAACCGCGAGTTCGCGCACATCAATCATCCGTTCGCCGTCGCGGACTTGGGCGGCTGGGATCGTGCTTACCCTGACATCATCGAAAAGGTCTTCCGCGATCAGGTGCAGAAAAAGCAGTGACCCGTGACAAGCGCCGCGCGACAGGTCTTCAACCTGTCACTTGCTCGGCACTGGTCACTCGTCACTCGACACTGTTCTTATGAGTTCTGCCGTCTCCACCATGCGGCACGTGCGCGGCTTCGATGTGGCGCGCCCCTTGAGCATCACGGTGATGATCGCCGTGATGCTACCGCTCGTGCTGCTGCCGCTCGCTTCGATCTTCATCTTCGGGACGAGCAAGGGCCTGGGCAGCTTCTGGGCCGCGCTGACCGCGCCCGAAGCGATCTTTGCGATGCAACTGTCGCTCTTTACGAGCTTCTGGGCGACGGTCTTTAACGTCGTCTTCGGTCTGTTCGCCTCCTACGTGCTCTCGCGCTACAACTTCTACGGGCGCACTGCCCTCATCGTCATCATCTCGCTCCCGACCGCGATCCCCACGGCCGTCGCCGGCTTCGCGCTGCTGCTTGTGTGGGGGCCTTACGGTCTCTTAGGGCGCGTGCTTGTGCCGCACGGCATACAGTTGATGTTCACCGCATCGGCCATCATCCTGGCCAACATCTTCGTCACCTTCCCGCTCGCCTTTGGCGTCATCAAACCCGTGTTCGACACGATGAGTCGTTCGCTCGAAGAAGCCTCTGCGACGATTGGCGCGACGCGCTGGCAGACGTTCTGGCACGTCACGCTGCCATCGCTACGCGGCGCAATCATGACCGGCGCGCTCTTGACGTTCGCCCGCGCCGTCGGCGAGTTCGGCTCGACAATTCTCGTCTCCGGCAATCTGGCGATGCGGACGCAGACCGCGCCGCTCTACATCTTCGCCAAGTTCAACGAAGGGCAGGTCGAAGCGGCGAACGCCGTCGCCGTCGTGCTCGCCCTCTTCTCGTTCGTTATCTTCAGCGTGCTTTTCTTCGCGCGTGACTGGCTCGATACGGAGTGAGGTCAGAGAGAGCAGGTATGCAGGCGGAAAAAGTGAAAGCGAACGAGCCGGCACGACCGGGCCAAGCGCCTGAAGGGCCGGCCGCGCCCGCCTCATCCGACCGCGCGGCGCGGCCCGAGGCGCACGCGGAAGCGGCGGCGCGCATCATCGGCGTGAGCAAGAGTTTTAAAGGCACGCAGGTGCTTGCGGACGTGACCTTCGATGTCGCGGAGGGCGAGTCGCTCGTCCTGCTGGGCGCATCGGGGAGCGGCAAGACGACCATCCTGCGCATTATCGCGGGCCTCGCCGAACCAGACACGGGGCGCATCGTGCTGCACGGCCGCGACGTGACGGAACTCCCTGCGCGCGAACGCGGCGTCGGCGTCATCTTTCAGGACTACGCGCTCTTTCCGCGCATGACCGTCGAGCAGAACATCAGCTACGGGCTGCGCATACGCAAGCGTGCCAGGCAGGAGATCAAAGAGACGGCCGCGCGCCTGCTCGCGCTCGTCAAACTTGAAGAACATCGCGCGAAATATCCGTCGCAACTCTCCGGCGGGCAGCAGCAGCGCGTCGCTATCGCGCGCACGCTCGCCTATCAACCGCAGGTCTTACTCTTCGACGAACCATTTGGCGCGCTCGACGCGCAGACGCGCGTGCGCCTGCGCCGCGAGATACGCGCCCTGCTCCGCGAGATCAAAGTGCCCGCCCTCTTCATCACGCACGATCAGGAGGAAGCACTAGAACTCGGCGACCGCATCGCCGTCCTGCACGCCGGTCGCCTGGAACAGATTGGCACGCCCGACGAGGTCTATAACAAACCTGAGACCGAATACGTCGCCACGTTTCTCGGCGCGGCCAATCTGCTCGTCGGCGTCGTCAATCAGGGCGCGGTCGAGATCGGCACGGCCACCATCCCCGCGCAGGCCGAGACCGCACGCTTCCGCGACGGGCAATCGGTCAAACTCGTCTTTCGCCCCGAAGACGTGGTCTTGAGCGAGTCGGGTCAGTTGCCCGCCAACTGCTGTCGCCTGAGCAACGGCCTCATCGAAGAGGTCAACTTCGTCGGCGCATACGAACGCCTGACGCTGCGCCTCGACCTCGTCGCGCGCCAGCCGCAGACGGGCGAGCCGCCGCTCTACAACGTCGCCATTACCACGCCCGAACGACGCATCGGCCTACCCATCATCGTCACGCGCCCCAAACCCGATCCGAGCGCCGCCCGCCTGCAAACCGGCGCACGCGTCGCCGTCGGCTTAACGGCCTTTCGCGTCCTGCCCAACTTCACGCTCGCTTCTGAGCGCGGCAGCAAGACGGTGGACACGCAAAGTTGACGTGTACCGACAGCGCGACCTTGCATCTCAGTTGACGCGCCTCCCCGCGCGCGTTTAGCATGCGGACACTTCATGCTTAACTTTCGCTGCGTGCGCGGAAAGAGGTCTATTTGCCGCTGACCGGGAGACAAATCGGGGAACTTTCATTCCTCATCCTCTTTGCCACGCTGCATGGCTACGGCGCGGCGTGGCTGGCGGTGCGGATGCTGTTTCGCCCACACAAGCCGGTCAAACTCTGGGGCTTGACGATCTGGCCGCAGGGCATGATCCCGCGCCACCGCGAACGCCTCGCCCAGTCCATCGGGAACGCCGTCGGCAACGAACTGCTGGCGCAGGACACCGTCATTGACGCACTGTTTGAGACCGATTTCTTCCGCCGCAAGGTCGCGGACTTGATCGGCGGCTACACGGATGATCTGCTGAACACCCCTTATCCGTCGCTCATCGAAGCCATCCCGGCGGGCGTGCGCGCGCCCGTCCTCGATGCCATCAGCGCTCTGCAACTGCGCGTCGCCGACTACATCTCCGGCATCCTTCGCAGCGAAGAGACGAGCGCCGCCGTCAACAGTTTCATTGACCGCCGCGTGGACGAACTGCTCGCACGCCGCTTGAGCGATGCGCTCGACGACGAGACTTACGAGCAGGTCGTCGGCTTCGTCGAAGAACGTTTCCGCAGCGTCGTCACGGCCAAGGATTTCGAGCGGAAGGTGCGCGACTTCATCGGCGCGCGCATAGATGAACTGGCGCGCAGCAATGCGATGCTCGCCGAAGTGTTCACGCCGGACACGGTCGCGCTCGCCAAGGCGCGGATCGACGCGCAGCTTGGCCCCATCGCCGAGCAGTTGACCGAGATCGCCACCAACCAGCGCACGCGCACGCAGATCGGCGCGCTCATCAAACGCGAGGTGGACGACTATTACGCGCAACTCAACTTCTTCAAAAAAATCTTCGTCTCGCGCGAACGCATCCACACGGAAGTTGACGAGATGGTGAACAAGACGCTGCCGCGCCGCGTCGAAGAGTTTCTGCACGGTGAAGCGTTCGAGCAGGAAGCACGCGCGTTTCTCGACACCACCGTTGACAACGTGCTGACGCGCCCGTTGAACGAACTCGTCGGCAAACTCGAACCCGACAAGCTCGAACTCATCAAAGATCAGATTGCGGGGCGCATCCTCGTCCTCGCGCGCGGCCCCGAACTCTCCACCGCCGTCTCGGCTTACGCGACCGACGCGCTCGCCCGCCTGCGACCACACACGGTACGCGCGCTCTTGGAACACGCCAGCCCCGACTCCGCCGAGCGGCTCAAGAAGTTCCTCTCGAAAGCCCTGCTCGGCGTGCTCGCGCGCGACGAGACGGCACGCACCATCAACGCGATCCTGACCGCGCAGATCGAGCGGCTCCTGATCGCGCCCATCGGCCGGCTCTCCGAGCAAATTCCCGAACGCTCAATCGAACGCGCCCGCACGGCCCTGACCGAACGCATCACGGCCGCTGCGCGCGAGCGCCTGCCCGTCGCCATCAAGGAGTTCGACATCGGCAGCGTCGTGCGCAACAAGGTGGCCGCCTATCCGGTCGAGAAGTTGGAGACGCTCGTCCTCTCGGTCGCGCAGCAACACCTGCGCACCATCGAGTTGTTCGGCGCGGCCATCGGTTTCTTCCTCGGCCTCTCGCAGGCGCTCTACTTCGGCTTCAAATACTATCTCGGCAGCCGTTAACGGGCGCGCGAATACGTGCGGCGTGAAAATAGCGGGCAACCGTTCACCCGCGATCAAGCACCAACAGACCATCCCCCGAAAGTTTGAGTTGCCGCAGGCGGGATGCGCGCGTGCGCGCACGCTTAAGAGGCGACGAATGCGCGCCGCGGGTTGGCGCGCGGCCGGGTAGAATAATGAAGCGTATGAACAGGCACAGGTTAAATATCGGCGTCACGGTGCTGGCGCTCGGCTTGAGTTTAGCGGCGGGCGCGCAGCAGGTCTGGGCGCAGACGGCGGCGCGGCTCGCCAGTCCGCAGCGACCGGGCGCGGGGCAGTTGACGCTACACGAGCAGTACAACGAATCGGCCTGGTCGGACAGGTTCACGGGCGGGCAGGTCGAGCGCGCCGAGTTGGTCGAGGACGATCCGAACATAGAGATCACGGTGGACGTGCCCGCATTTCGTTTGACGTTGTGGCAGGACGGGCGTGTGGTTAAGACCTATCGCATCGGCGTGGGACAGAAGGAGTATCCGATTATTATCGGCGAGCGCGAGGCAACCCAGGTGATTTGGAATCCGGCGTGGATTCCGCCGGACAGCGACTGGGTCACAGGGCACAAGGGCGTCAAGCCGGGCGACGTGATCAAGGCGAGCGATCCGCGCAACCCGCTCGGCAAGGTGAAGATTCCACTCGGCGGCGGCTACCTGATTCATCAGGCGAAAGGCGTGGGCGACCTCGGCCACCTCGTCTCGCACGGCTGCGTGCGGATGATGCTCGCAGACCTCTATGATCTGGCCGGCAAGATCAACGCCGCCTATGGCTGGCCCGTTTCCGCCAAACAGATCGCGCGGGCGCAGCGCACGAAAAACACCATCGTCGCCACGCTCGATGCGCCGTTGACGGTGGACATCAACTACGACACGCTCGTCGTCGAAGGCGGCGCGCTCCACCTCTACCCGGACGTGTACGACCGGGGCACGAACACGGTCGCGCGGCTGCGCGCGGAACTCGCGGCCAGCGGCGCGGACATGAGCGGGCTGGACGACCGCACGTTGAAAGCGATGCTGGCGCGCGTCAAACCGCACACGGAATATGTAGTGAGTCTGGACAGTCTCGCGGCCGGGCGCGGGTTGGCCGATGGCGAAGTGCGCCCGCTCGTCGGCGCGGCGGGTAAGCCGAAGCAACGTACGACGACGCGGCGGACAGCGCGCGCCGGTTAGCACGCTATTGGCCGACGTACTCCCAGTGCCACGGTTCGTAGTAGTAAGGTTGGAAGCCAAAGCGGGCGGCGTTGTGGACAAGCCAGCGATAGGCGCGCGTCTGTGTTTGCAACGCGCGGTTCGAGTCTTTCGTGCTGACGGGGTCGCCGCCGACGTAGAGGTCGAGCGCGCGCCCTGTGAAGTGCGGGCTGTTGACGGCGAGCGCGGCGCGGCCCGCCTGCGGTTCCTGCCGGCGTAGCTGCTCCTGCCGCTCGCGCGAACGAAAGGCCGAGATGATCTTCAGGTACTTCTCGCCCGCCGCGAGTTCGCCCGTGCGCGTCGCGCTCAGCCCAAGCGAGCGGTCAGCGACGGCGGCTGTGACCATTCGCTTGTAAGCCGCATAGGTCGCTTTCTCCACCTGTCGTTGGTCGTCTGGTCGCGCTGCGTCATAAAAGTCTGTGGCGGGCGCGGTCAGGAGTTGATCGGGCGTGGGATAGGTGTGGTCTTTGAGCCGGTGCGACTGCCAAGTGGCGACCAGCTTGTAGAGCGTGTCGCCAAAGAGCACGCCGTTGGCGGTGAGGCCCGCGCCGCGCTGCCAGCGCGCAAGCGCCTGTGCAAAGTCGGGCGAGCCGCCGTCGGCTTCCGTCTCAAGCGTGTGCGCGATGAGCGGCGCGTAGAGCGCCCAACCGTGCTGTTCCTTGCCGCCGAAGACCCAAGCCAGATCATTTCGCAGTTGCGCGTTCTGCTGCGCCGCCATCGTCCAGCGAGGATCGGTCGCGGTGGGCGCGGTCGGCGTCGGCGTCTTCTTGCTCGCGGCCGAACTGCTCGCCGGCTTTGCGCTGCTGCGCCGCCCCTGACTATAGCCGGGCCACACAGCCACGGCCGCGAACAGCGCGACGAGCGCAAGGGAGACGAATAAGAGATCGCGTTTACTGACGTTCATGCTGGGTCGTTTGTTGACGGACGAGCGCTGGGGCGTTACTCGCGGTGGCACAGCGTATCAGATGCCACGCGGGGCGCAACGGTTGAGCCGGCGCGCGCGGTCTATTTGACAAACAGGCGTATCAATTCGCTGATGTGTGCCAGATGATGATCGTCGTGCTCGGCGGTGAAAAAGACCATGTCAATAAGGCGCATCGGTTGTTGCAGACGCGGGTGCAGGGCGCTCAACCCGGCGGCGGCCGGCCCCAGCGTTTCGAGGCGGCGCACAAGCTCTGCGCGCTCGGCGCGGAAAGCGCGCAGTATGTCTTCAACCGCGCGCTCGTTATAGCGTGCCTCGTATGTCCGGCGGTTCTCAAGGTCGGCGGGCGTGAGTACGGTGCGGCGCGCTTCGTAATCGTCGAGCCGTTGCAACTCCAACGCTTCAAGATCGAGCAGATGCCCCGCGTGCTCCTGCATAGACCAACGCTCGCCGTCGCGCCGCGTCAACACTTCGCGCGGCAGCCCCCGCAGCAACTCTTCGAGCCGCGCCGGCGTCCCGCGCACACGCTCAAGAACGTTTGGAAACAACTCGACGGGGAACGTGAATGCGAACTCGCGGCCGAACCATAATGACGGCATCAGGCTTATACCTCACCAAGTTGAATTGGCCCCGCATGCGGGGCGTGGCTGGACAAATATCATAACGCACCGGCACGGGTCTTCGTTCCGCCCCGCACGCCGCCGCTTGACCGGCGCGGCGCGAGTTGGGAAGATGGCCCGCGATGTTGTACCGCAGTTTGCCCCCGCGCGGCCTTTTCCAGCGCAAGCTTCAAATAAAACTGTTCGGCGCTTTACTGCTTGTCGCCGCCGCATGCGGCGCGTCGCCGCGCGTCGCCGCGCAGACGCTCACGCGCGAGTTGAGCGTGACGGGGCCTGCGCCGGAGATCGTCGTGCGCAACGACAACGGGCGCGTCACGGTCGTCGCCGAGGGCGAGGAGCGCAAGAGCGTGTCGCTTGTGGCCGAGTCGCCGGGCGCAAGCGTCGGCGCGGCCGACGTGCAGACGACGGGCGGCGGCGTACACATAGAGATCGCGGCCCGCCAGCGAGCCGTGCGTGACCGCATTGACCTGACCCTGCGTGTGCCGCCGCGCGCGCGTCTGCGCGTCGAGACGAACGGCGGCGCGGTTGACGTGTCGGGGCCTGTGAGCGAGGCGCTGGTCGTGACCGATACGGGCACGATTCGGGCCGACGTGCCAACCGACGCGCTCGCCTACAGCTTCCGTTGGACGGCGAGCCGCCCGCGCTTCTTCAGCGAGATCGCGCTCGGCAAGATCAAAGAGCGCGCGGGCGGGCGCTTTGAGTTGCATGGTCGGCTGGGCGACAAGAAAGCGCCGAAGTCGCAGCACGTCCGGCTGGATTTACAGACCGCGCGTGGTCTCGTCCTCTTCGGCGTTGACCCGGCGATGGTGCCGAGCGACCTGCGCGAGCGCCCGCTGACGGAAGCGGCGCGCGGCATTATCCGCAGCGGTAACGTCGATCTGATCGATGCGATCCGTAAGGTCGCGCCGCGTTACGTCGGCGAATATGCCGAGACGCTGCCGCCGCGCATACACGCGCCGACGCTCGCCAACTTCAACCCGCCCGCGTCGCCCGCAACTGCCGCTACGATCTCGTCTGCGCCGCACGCCACACGCCTGAACGCGAGCGTGACCGACACCAACGGCCGCGCCATTCACGGGCTGAAGGCTGAAGATTTCATCGTCATCGAAAACGGCCAGCCGCGCCCCGTCACGAATGTCGAAACCGCGCGCGCGCCGTTCAACCTCGTGCTGCTCTTGGACGTGTCGGGCAGCGTCGAAGAACGGCTTGATTTCATTCGCAAGGCCGCGCTCGATTTTCTGAAGACCGTCAGCCCGCAGGATCGCATCGCCATCATCTCTTTCCGCGACGACATCCAACTCGTCTCGGACTTCACCACGGATCGCAATCTGCTCGCCGAGCGCATCAAGCTGATCGACGCGGGCGGCGCGACCTCGCTCTACGATGCGCTCGCCTATACGCTCGTCAACACCTTGAAGCCCCTGCGCGGTGAGCGCACTGCCATCGTCATCCTCTCCGACGGCGACGACAATCGCTCCTTCGTGCCCTTCGGCGCGATTCTCGAATCGGTCGTTGAATCCGGCGCGCTCATCTATCCACTCTACCTGCCGTCGGGCCTGATCCCCACGAACGCCGCCCCCGATCCGGCCACGACGCGCGACCCCACGCGCGCGCGTTTTCTGACGCTCACCTCGCGCGCTGACGAAGAGGGCCGCAAACTCGCCGCCATCTCCGGCGGCGTCTATTACTCGATTACGCACCTCGGCGCACTGCAACGCGCCTACGACGACGTGGTCGCCCAACTCCGCACCGCCTACACCATTACCTACGACTCGGCCGCCAACGATGCCACGGCCGCCCGCCGCGTCCGCGTCCGTCTGGTCAATCATCCCGACGCATCGATCCGGCTGAGTCCGGTCGTCGTCAAACCGGATAACTGATGCCATGCGCGGTGGGTTTACTTTTCAACCTGCATCCTGCATCCTGCCATCTTGCAATGACACGCTCGCTGCTCCTCTCTTTGTTCGATGAAACGGAGCGCCGCCCGCTGACGGTCTCGGAGTTGACCTCGCAGGTGCGCGGCGCGTTGGAGAACCGTTTTGCCTCCGTGTGGGTCGAGGGCGAGATTTCCAACTTCAAGGCGCACACGTCGGGGCACTGGTATTTCACCGTCAAGGACGAGGGCGCACAACTGCGTGCGACCTGTTTTCGCGGCATCAATCGTGCGATCCGTTTTCGCCCGGCGGACGGCTTGCAGGTGCGCGTGCGTGGGCGGCTGACTGTCTATGAGCCGCGCGGCGACTACGAGTTGATCGTCGAGGGGCTTGACCCCGTCGGCGCGGGCGCGTTGCGCGTGGCGTTCGAGCAGTTGCGTGAGCGGCTGGCGGCGGAAGGCTTGTTCGACGGGGCGTTGAAACGGCCGCTGCCTTTGCTGCCGCGCCGCGTCGGCGTGGTCACGTCGCCGACGGGCGCGGCCCTGCGCGACATACTACACGTGCTCACGCGGCGCACGCGCACGGTCAATATCTTGTTTGCGGCGACGCGCGTGCAAGGCACGGGCGCGGCGCGCGAGATTGCGCGGGCGCTGGCGCTCTTGAACGCGCATCATCGCGCGGCGCTGGCGGCGGGGCGCGCTGACGAGACGATTGATGCGATCATCGTCGGGCGCGGCGGCGGGTCGGCGGAAGACCTGTGGGCGTTCAACGAAGAAGAGGTCGCGCGGGCGATTCGTGCGTCGGCGATTCCCGTGATCTCGGCGGTCGGGCACGAGACGGACGTGACCATCGCGGACTTCGCGGCGGACGTGCGCGCCGCCACGCCTTCGGCCGCCGCCGAACTCGTCGCCGCGCGCGAGGACGAGATGGCGCTCGCGGTCTTTGCGCGCACACGCGATCTGGTGCAGGCGATCAGGTATCGCGTTCTGGCCGACCGGACGCGCGTGCAGGATGCCGCCATGTCTTACGGCTTCGACGAAGTGCGGACGCGGCTGCGCGAGTTGAGCACGCAGACCAACGATGCGGCCCGCCGCTTGGAACAGCAGTGCGCGCGGGCGGGCGAGCGGGCGCGGCGGCGTCTTGAGCGCGTCGTGCGCCGGCTTGCACCGGCACGCGCCGGGGCGCGGGCGGCGGTCGCACGCGGCGAGTTGATCGCGGCGCGCGCGGCTTTGCAGGCGCAGATGGCTGCGCGTGTGGACGATGCGCGGGCGCGGCTCGAAGTCGCGGTCGCACAGCTTGACGCGCTCTCGCCGCTCGACGTGCTCAAGCGCGGCTATGCGCTGGCGGAGGACGAGGCGGGGCGACCTTTGCGTTCGTCGTTCGGCGTACGGCGTGGGGCGCGCGTGCGCGTGCGGCTGGCGGCGGGGCGCTTGTTGTGTCGCGTTGAAGAGACGGAGAGCGAGGGCTGATATGTCAGGCACTGTGCCCGGTGAGCGCAGCAAGAAGCAACGGCGCAGCCGCATCGTCGTCAACGTGGACGACGTGCAACCGGCGGCGACCGCATCATCGAAGCCCAAGCCGCAGGGGCGGCGGCGACCCGCGCGCCCACGCTCGCGCAACCCGCGCGTGCTCGTCCCCGTCGGCATTATCGCGGCGGTCTTCATCGCATCCCTGCTCGGCGGTTATTTCTGGTGGCAGAGCTACAAGGCGAAGCCCGCGTACTCGCTCGCGCTCCTGTTGGATGCTGCGCGGCGCGACGACCAGACGGCGTTCGATGCGCTCGTTGACGTGGACGCGGTCAGTCGCAGCCTCGTGCCGCAGGTGGCGGCGCAGGTGCGCGCGCCGGGCACGACGCCGATCCCGCTCGCTGTGCGGCGGCAGATCGAAGCGAACGCGCAGGTGTTATTGCCGGGCGCACGCGATCAGATTCGCGCGGCGTTGATGCAGCACGTTAAAGACGTGCTGGTGCGTAGCGGCACGGCCGACGACTATTTTCTGACGCTCGCGCTGGCCGTCCCGCGCGTCGTCGAGATCAAGCCGGGGCTTGAGGGGCAAGACTTAGACGTGGCGGCGACCGCGAGCTTGAGCGTCAACGGGCGGCCCGTCGAACTGGGCTTGCGCGCCAACGATGGAGCAAGTAATAGAGCGAGCGACGCGCGCTGGCGCGTCGTGAGCGTTAAGAGCGACGAGTTAGCGGCGCGCGTGGCCGAGACGCTGGCGCGCGTCTATCCGGCGGGCAAGTGAGTCAGCCTTATTTGCATGACGATGAGAACGAAGAAAGCAGAAGCACAGGCGCAGAGTTTTGAAACGTCGCTGGCGGCGCTCGAAGAGATCGTGCGCGAGTTGGAGCGCGGCGACCTGCCGCTGGAAAAGAGTCTGGCCCTGTTTGAGCAGGGCGTGCGGCTCTCGCGCGAATGTCAGGAGCGTTTGCAGGCGGCCGAGCGGCGCATAGAGGTGCTGTTGCGCGACGGCGACGGGCAACCCGTTGTCGGCGCGTTCGCCGAAGAGGAACTGACGCGCCTGACCGCGACCGAAGAACGTGAGGACGATGAGAGCGTCTTCTGAGTCAACGGTCGCACCCGCCGCACACGCCGAGGCGCTTGCGTTCCTGGCGCGCTGCCGCGCGCTCGTGGACGCGCGCCTCGACGCGCTCGTGCCGACGGCTGTGACCGCGCCGGGCACGGTACACAGCGCGCTGCGTTGGAGCCTGTTCGCGGGCGGCAAGCGTCTGCGTCCCGCGCTCCTCATCGCGGTGGGCGAAACCTGCGGCGCGCCGCTTGAACAGCTACTCACAACGGCCTGCGCCTTCGAGCTAATCCACACCTACTCGCTCATCCACGACGACCTGCCCGCGATGGACGACGACGACCTGCGGCGCGGCCGGGCGACCTGTCACATACAGTTCGGCGAAGCGACCGCCATCATCGCAGGCGACGCGCTGCACACGCTCGCGTTCCAACTGATCGCTGAAGATGAAGGTTTGAGCGCAGAGGTGCGCGCGCGGCTCGTCAGCGAGTTGGCGCGCGCGGCAGGCACGCCGGAAGGGATGATCGCGGGGCAGGCATTTGATCTGGCGGCCGAGGCGCGCGCCGTGAGCGGCGCAGAGTTGGAAGCGATTCACCGGCTGAAGACCGGCGCGCTCATCACGGCAGCGGCGCGGGCCGGTGCGCTCATTGCGGGCGTGGGCGCGGCGGAACTTGCGGCCCTCACGGTTTACGCCGCCCACCTCGGGCTGCTCTTTCAGATCACGGACGATCTGCTCGACGTAACCGCGACGGCCGCCGACCTCGGCAAGACGCCCGGCAAGGACGCGCGCGCGCGCAAGGCCACGTACCCTGCGCTCTACGGGGTGGAAGCTGCGCGCGAGCGGGCGCAGCTTGTGCACGAGCAGGCGCAGGTCGCGCTCGACGAGCTTGCGCGCCCCGTTGCGCTGCTGCGGGCGCTCGTCCGGTTCATCCTCGCACGGCAGGCTTGAGGGCCCGACCCGCCAGACACAAACATAAACAGAAGCTAACTGCGGAACGCCGCGAGCACTTCATCGGCGTGCTGCTCGACGTTGACCTTGTTGAAGACCCGCTTGATCTTGCCTTCCTTGTCGATCAGAAACGTCTTGCGCGCCACGCCCATGTAGGTCTTGTCGCCCCAACGCTGTTCGCCGTAGACGCCGTAAGCGTCCGCGACCTTATGATCTGTGTCGGCCAGAAGCGTAAAGGGCAGATTGAACTTGGCGGCGAACGCCTGATGCGAAGCTTCGTCGTCGAGTGAGACGCCGAGCACGCGGATGCCGGCCTGTTGATAGATCGAGTTTGCGTCGCGGAACGAGCACGCCTCTTTCGTGCAGCCCGGCGTGTCGTCCTTCGGATAGAAATAGAGCACCACGTTCTGCCCGCGTAAATCCGCGAGCCTGACCTCGCGCCCCTGTTCGTCGCGCGCGTTGAAATCGGGCGCGGTGTCGCCTGCTTGCAGCATCCTTGTCGTCCTCCGTCAGTCTGTTGATATTGATTTGCGCACGCATGTTAACACGATGCGAGGGGCGTGTGCGCTCAGCGCGGGGGCGTTAAACTTGGGCTTGCGGCTGTGCGTCGGGCGCATGCTTGCGCTGCATGCTGCGCAGGGGTTCGGGGACGAAGGAGGTCAGGTGGAAGGCGGCGGTGTGCCCGTCGGGGAAGGCTTGATAGAGTTGCAGGTCGGGCAGTTGGAGACAACTGAGGGGCGAGGCGTCGGAGAAGCCTGTGTCGAGACCGATGGCGCTGTGCGAGACGTAGATGCCGTGCCGGCCGATGCGCCCGCGCAAGGGCAGGAGCGGGACGGGCGTGTGTCCGAACACACAGGGCTTGCCCGCGTAGTGTTTGAAGAAGTTGGGGTCGCGCGTCCAGAGGAGCGTGTGCGCGGGTGTGTCGCGCGGATGCTGCCCGTCGCGCAAGCCGGCGTGGACGTAGAGCGCGTAGTCGTCTTCGTGCCAGAGCGGGAGTTGCCGGAAGAACGCCAGATGCTCAGGCGGGATGGCTGCGGCGAACTTCTCACGCAGGAGGGCAAAATCCTGATCGGTGCGGATGCGTAAGGACTCGCCCGTGTACTGCTCAATCGTATGCTCGCTGCCGACGGCGGCGTGCAGCCAGAGCAGGTCGGCCTTGTCCACGAAGTCCAGTAACATCTGTTCGTGATTGCCGCGCAGGCAGACGACGCGCTCAGGTTGCGCCTCTTTGAGCGCCAGCACGTCTGCGACCGTGCCGGGAATCTGGTCGCCGCGATCAACGAGATCGCCGAGGAAGATGAGCGTGTCCTCTGCGGCATCGCGCGGGAGCAGGGCGAGCAGCGCGCGGAGTTGCGCGCGCCGGCCGTGCAGGTCGCCGATGATGTAAGTTCTCATTCGCCGCTTGCGCGCGCCGCGCCGCGCGTCTCGTCTATCCGGGCCATAAGGGTGCGGAAGCGTTCGTCTTCGCGCAGGTTGGCCCACACAGGATTGGCCTCGAACCAAGGCCGGTTTTCATTGCCTGCGTCAATAGCGTGCTCAAGCCATTCAAACGCCTCTTCGTCCATGCCTTCGAGCGCGTAGGCGGAAGCGAGCCAGTAGGGCGTGTCGTGGTCGGCGTCGGCCACGCGCTTGACGCGGTCGGTCAACTGCGCGCGCGCCTCTTCGTGGCGACCGAGCATCGAGAGCGCAATGGCGAGGTGCGGGCGTATGCCGTCCATCGTCGGATGGCTCGTCAACACGTCCTGCAAAATCTCGACCGCCTTCTGCGCCTCGCCCTGCCGGTAGTGCCAGACGGCGCGGAAGGTGCGGATGAACGGGTGGTCGGGCTCGACCGCCGCGCCGCGTTCGAGTTCGTGGAGCGCGTCCAGATAGCGCCCCTGATACATGAAGATGCGCGCGCGGTTGTAGCTGACCACGACGCGCTCGTTCGGATTGAGCCGCAGCATGCGTTCAAGACTGCGGAGCGCGCGGTCGTACTGCCCGTCGAGCCGGTAGAAATAGGCGGCGATGAAATGAACGCCCACGTCGTTCGGCGCTTCGTGGCGCAGCCGCTCCACCTCCGCGCGCGCCTTGCGGCGCTCGCCGCGCCAGAGGTAGATGAAGATCATGTGCATGCGCGCTTCGTTGTTTTTGGGATCGAGCGCCAGCCCCTTGTTGAACTCCTCTTCCGCGCGGTCGTAATCCACCGCATCACCGATGCCTTTGATGACGCGATTGGCGTAAGCGCCGCCGAGCGCACAATGGGCGAGTGCGAAATCGGGATCGAGTTCGATGGCGTGCTTGAAGTAGGCGATGGCCGTGTCCATGTCTTCGCTGTCGAGCGTGTGATAGACGAAGCGCCCCATCGCGTTGCGCCCGCGCAAGTATTCCTCGTAGGCTTCGGCGTTGGCGCTCGCCGGCTGCGCGAGCAGTTGCTGTTCGTCCGCGCTCAACTCGACGCTCAAGCCCTCGACGATGTGCTGCGAGATCATGTCCTGCACGCTGATGATGTCGGTCGCGGACGCGTCAATGCGGTCGCTCCAAAGCAGCGCGCCCGTGTCCACGTCGAGCAGTTGCGCGTTGACGCGGAGTTTGTCGCCCGCGCGCAGGAAACTGGCCGAGAGGACTGCGCCGACGCTCATCTCGCGCCCCGCCGCACGCGGATCGATCTGCTGCCCCTGATATTTGACGATCATCGAAGACGGGCGCACGACGAGCGAGCGCAGCCGCGCCAACTCCGTGATGACCGCGTCCGCGAGCGAGAACTCGTAGAAACTTACTTCCGCATCGCCGCTCAGGTTGCGAAACGGCAGGATGGCGATTGATTTCTGGCCGTCGGGCAAACTCGTCTGCGGCGTGTCGTGCAGGACGCTCGCCGCGCCGCCGGTGCGTGTGGGGGCGGTGCTGGCGGCGGGCGGCTGCGAACTCGTCTCGCTGCCGGTGATGTTACGCAGCCAGCGTTTGAAGGTGCGACCGAATTTGGTGGTCTGTTGATGACGCGGGGCGACGGGCGTCAACGCGTCTGCGACGAACTGGCCCGCATCGGTCACATCGCGCAGCACGGCGCGCACGTCGTCGCGCAACTCGGCCATCTTCTGATAACGATCTTCGGGGCGCTTGGCCAGCGCGCGATCAATGATCTGTTGCAGACGCGGTGGCGCATCCTGCCGAAAGTCGCTGATGGGGCGCGGCGTGTCGTGCAAGACGGCGTAACGCACCTCGACGCTCGTCTTGCCTTGAAAGGGCCAGATGCCGGTGAGCATCTCGTAGAGCAGCACGCCGGTCGAGAAGATGTCGGCGCGGTGATCGACTTTGCCGCCGGTGGCCTGCTCCGGCGCGGCATAGGTGGCCGTGCCGTAGGGGATGCCCATCTCGGTCAGGTGCATGTCGGAGCCGTCTGCGCCGCCTTCGTCTAAGAGCTTGGCGAGACCGAAGTCGAGAATCTTGGCCGTGCCGTTGCCCATAACCATCACGTTGCCGGCCTTGATATCGCGGTGGATGACGCCGCGCGCATGGGCGACGGCGAGCGCGTCCGCAACTTGCAGCGTGATGGAGAGGGCGCTGCGAAGTTCGAGCGGGCGACCGTTGACGAGTTGGCGCACGTTCTTCCCCTCGATGTATTGCATCGTGATGAAGTGGACGCCGTTAGCTTCGTGCAGCCCGTAGATGGTGCAGATGTTCGGATGATCGAGCGCAGAAGCGAGTTGCGCCTCGCGCTCAAAGCGGATCAGGTTGACCTCGCGCGTCGTCAATTCCGGCGAGAGCACTTTGACGACGACCGTGCGCCCCAGCCGCGTATCCTGTGCCTTATAGACCGTGCCTTGCCCGCCTGTGCCGAGCTTTTCGCTGATGCGATAATTGAGGAGCGTGGAACCGAGCATTGTGATGCTTCTATTTAACTCCTAACGTACACGCCCGCGCAACCTTGCCTATCGCAAATTTCAAAACACAAAAATTGAACGCACGAAAAGAGCGACGGCGTAACCCGCGCGTTAGCGTCGCCCAACCGGCTGGATAAAACGACCGGCCGGCCCCTTAGGATCAAGCACGCTCTGCAATTCAGTCCAAGGGATAAAGACTTTATCGAAGACCGCGATCACGTGCGGCAGATCGTAGTAGAGCACCAACCCGCGCGGCGTCAGCCCCCATGCCAGCCATTGCTCGTAATTATCTTCCGACATAATCGGTTCGTCGTCGGGTTGTGTGCCGTTCTCCGCCGCCAGCTTGCGCTGCTGCGCCGCCCAACTGGCGAGCGAGGCGCGCCGGAGCACCGGCTCGTACTTTGCGCCCGGCTGAAAGAGCGCGGCGAGCGCCAAGGTGCGGCCCGTGCGCAGGTCGTAGTTGAGCGCATCGTAACCGTCATTCGGATGCGCGCCGCCGAAATCCACATAATCGCTTAGCTCGACGCTGATGAGATCGTCCGTCGCCAGCAGCACGCTGTAGTCGGTTTCGAGCGCGACATGGTCGGATGGGGACACGCCCTTGCGAAAATCCGTGACCAGCTTTGTCGCCTTGGCGGCGGCGGTGCGGTTGAAGGCGAGCGCGCCGGGCGCGTTCGTGCCGGCGAGTTGCGGATAGGTCGCGTTGATGTGCAGCCGTCTGTCGGCAATCGTCTTGGACGTAAACTGCACGGCCGGGTTGGTGAAGGCGACGTGCTGCTCGGCGAGATTGAAGCTTTGCTCGCGTGTGCCGTCGGGGCGCGTCCAAGTGCCTGCGAGCGTGAGATCGGCCCTGTCCGCGTCGCTCGCCAACTTGCCCGTGAACTTGCCGGTCGGCCGGTGCGCGGCGTCAAACTCCGCGAGCGTTACGTTGCCCTGCGCGTCTATCTGCCCCGCGAGCGTGAGGCTCTGCCCGATGCGTTCATAGACATAGCTGCCGGTGAGTTTGCCGCCCTCGCGTTGCAGTTTGACGACGACGGGTTGTGACCCGATAGTGCCGCGAAAAGTTTGCGTGGCCGATTGACCAGGCGTGGGCAGAGAGGCAGCGAGCAGAAGTGCGAAGGCGAGGAGCGATAGGCGCATGATTTAATCCTCTTGCTCTTGGCAGGAGTTGAATCTGCGGTAAAAGCCGACAGGGCGGCCCGCCTCTATGCGGGCCGCCCTGCTTTGTCGGTGGCGCTCAGTTCGTGATGCCGAGTTGACTGAGGATGAAGGCGTAGTCGAAGGCGATGTCGTGGAGCGCGTCGTAGCGACCCGAAGAACCGCCGTGCCCTGCGCCCATGTTGACTTTCAACAGGAGCGGGTTGTTGTCCGTCTTCATGGCGCGCAGCTTGGCGACGAACTTTGTGCCCTCCCAGTAGGGCACCTGACTGTCGTTGAGCGACACCTTGACGAGCATCGCCGGGTAAGCCTTCGCCGCGATGTTGTCATAAGGCGAGTAAGACTTGATGTACTCGTAAGCCGCTTTCTCGTTCGGGTTGCCCCACTCGAGATACTCGCCCGTCGTGAGCGGCAGGGAAGCGTCGAGCATCGTGTTGACGACATCGACGAAGGGCACTTGCGCGAGCACCGCTTTGAAGAGATCGGGGCGCATGTTTACGACCGCGCCCATCAAAAGACCTCCGGCGCTGCCGCCCTGAATCGCCAGCCGGTCGCTCGCCGTGTACTTCTCTTTGATTAGGTGCTCGGCCGCGGCGATGAAGTCCGTGAAGGTGTTCTTCTTGAACATCATGCGCCCCTGCTCGCGCCAGTCTTCGCCGAGTTCGCCGCCGCCGCGTATGTGCGCGATGGCGTAAACGAAGCCCCGGTCGAGCAGGCTCACGCGGTTCGAGTTGAAGTTCGGATCAATCGAGATGCCGTAAGAGCCGTAGCCGTACAAGAGCGCCGGATTCTTGCCGTCGCGCTTGAGGCCCTTGCGATAGACGAGCGAAATGGGAATCTTCGTGCCGTCGGACGCGGTCGCGTAGACGCGCTCGGCCGTGTAATTGGCCGGGTTGTAGCCGCCAAGCACTTCGGTCTGCTTGAGCAGCGTGCGCGTGCGCTTGTTCATGTCGTAGTCGAAGACCGAGTTGGGCGTCGTCAACGATTGATAGCGGAAGCGCAAGATGTCTGTGTTGAACTCGCGGTTGGCCTCAAGCCCCGTGGTGTAGACCGGCTCAGGGAACACGATCTCGTGCGCCTTGTTGTCGCGCAGGTCAATGATGTGGAGCTTCTGCAAGCCCTTTTCGCGCTCGGACAGGACGAGATGGCGCGCGAAGAGATCGAAGTCGTCGAGTTTCACTTCCGGCCGATGCGGCACGATCTCTTTCCAGTTCTTCACCGATGGGTCGGCGAGCGACGTGGTGACGAGCCGGTAGTTCTTCCCGCCCTTGTTGGTGCGGATGTAGAGCAGGTCGCCGCGATGATCGATGAAATACTTGTGATCGTTTTCGCGTGCGAGTACGAGGCGCGGCGCTTCCATCGGTTTATCGGCCGGGATATAGCGCGCCTCCGAGGTCGTCTTGCTCTCGCTATGGATGACGATGAGCGCCTTGTCGCGCGTGCGGTATGCGCCGAGGTCGTAGAGTTCGTCCTTGTCTTCATAGACAAGGTCGTAGGCGTTCGTGCCGAGCACGTGGCGGAAGAACTTGTCGGAGCGTTTCGTCACCTGATCTTCGGTCACGTAGAAGATGGTCTTGTTGTCCTGCGCCCACTGCACGCTGTCCACGCGCTCGACCGTGTCGGGCAAAAGCGCGCCCGTGCGCAGGTCTTTGACGTGGAGCGTGTACTGGCGATAGCCGGTCGTGTCGGTCGTGTAGGCGAGCAGGTTGCCGTCGTCGCTGACGGCATACGCGCCGACGGCCATGAACTTCAAGCCCTTGGCCATCTCGTTTAAGTCGAGCGTGATCTCTTCCTTCGCGTCGAGTGTGCCGCGCTTGCGGGCGAAGATGGGGTACTGCTGACCTTCGACGGTGCGCGTGTAGTAGAGATAATCGCCGTACTTGTAGGGCACGTTCTGGTCGGTCTGCTTGATGCGCGCGAGCATCTCTGTGTAGAGCTACTGCTGCAAGGCTTCGGTCGGCTTCATCACGCTATCGGTGTAAGCGTTCTCCGCTTCGAGATACGAGATGACCTCCGGATTCTTCTTCTCGCGCAGCCAGAAATAGTTGTCCACGCGCGTGTCGCCATTGGTGGTGTCAGACTTGGGGATGGGCTTGGCGACCGGCGGTTTGAGTCCCGTCACCAGATTTTGGGCCGGTGCGTTGGTGTACAGAATGGTTGCCATAGTCGTGAGCAGTAACAGTCGAATGATAATGGGGCACTTCGCTTTCATGTCGTGTCTCCTGAAGCGTGACTGGAATTAAAGGCGCGGTCTTGTGCGGCGCTTAAAGCGGACGAAGCAGCCTGCGCGCGTGTGGCGCTCGTCCGGCGCGAGAGAGTTAACCACGAAGCCAACCGCAAGCACATGAAGCAGCACGCGGCGTAAGCTTGTGTGCCCGCGTGTGGCCGCCGGGTGGTGCGCGTTAGCGCAGCAACGCCGGGAGGGCGTCGGCTGTGTCTTGCTGCTGGCTGGCTGTTTGGTGTGGTGGGCGCACGGCCCGCCTTAGTCGTGTACCGTTCAACCACGCGGCGGGTCGCCCCAGCCCGATCCTTGATAGACGCCGTCTGCGACGATGCACGGCACGGTCGGGTCGCCGCTCGCATAGGCGAGCATCTCGGTGCGCCGCGCCCGGTCGTTCTGCGCATCGTACTCGACGAACGGGACGCCCTGCGCGTTGTAATGGTCGCGCGCCTGCTGGCAATAAGGGCAACCCGGCTTGACATATAACACTAGCCCCACGTCCTTTGTCTCCTCCCTTTGCGCCATTCAGTTTAAGTAAAGCAGTGACGGGTGACAAGTGCCGAGGGCCGGGTCAAAACTTTCTGCTGGCTCGTCACTCGTCACTCGTCACTGTTTTAGCTATACTCGCCGCCAATGGTCTGCTGAACCCCTCGCGGTCGGAGTCGAATGAGCCTGTGAGCAACGACGACCTGTTCGAGCCATACGATAGACTGATTCAGATCGAGGTGCTGGGCCGCCCCGTCGAAGTGCCGGAGAACAACCGGCTGCTGCGCTGTTTCCAGTTTCTCTCCATGCAGAGCATCTCCTACGGCGACTTCTGCTGGAACGGCGACTGCACCAACTGTCAGTTCTGGTATCAAGAGCCGGACGAGGCCGTGCCGACGGACAAGACGGCGCTCGCCTGCCGCTTCCGCGTCCGGCAGGGCCTCGTCGTCACGCGCCTCAACTCGTGCGTGCGACTAGACGGCATCAACACCAACGGGCAAAGTTAAGCCGAAGGAGCGGGTCATGCGTTTTGAATATCACCACGCGGGGCTGGCGGACGTGCCGAAGCTGTCGGTAGACGGCGTCGTGCCGAACGCCGTCCATCTGTCGCACTGGCAGGGCAACCACACGCCCGCAGCCCTCAAGGCCGACACTTCAACCGAGATCGCCCTCAACCTCGTCGCTGCGCCCGACCGCAATGATTTGACTAAAGGGATCGAACTCGTCACCAACAACCACTTCGACACGGACGGTGTGCTTTCGGTCTGGACGGTGCTCGCGGGCGCGCGTGCGCTCGACCTGCGCGCAGAGCTAATCGCCGCCGCCGAAGCCGGCGACTTCTCCGAATACACGACGCCCGCCGCCATCCGTGCGAGCCTCGTTATTCAGGGGTCGGACGCGCCCGTGCCCGGTGCGGGCCTGGCCGCGCCGCTTGCGCGCCAACTAAACGGCGGCGCGGACGTAGATGAAGCGCGCGCGTATGAACTTGTCCTGCCCGAAGTCGAACGCGTGCTCACGCACACGGACGAGTATGAGCATCTGTGGCGCGCGGCGTGGGCGGAGATCGAGCGTGCGTTGGAGAGTTTCGCGGGCGTCGCGTCGCGGGTCGTGGAAGACGAGGCGGCGCGGCTCTCCGTCGTCACGCTCGCGCCCGATCTCTACGGCGCGACCGGCTTCAGTCCGACGCGCCACGCCGCGCCCTACACCGCCATCGCCCGCCACGCGCGCGGCGAACTCTTCCTCATCGCCATCCCTATGGCCGACGGTTGGGCCTACCGCATTGATTATCCTTACTACTCCTGGGCCGAGACGGTCGTGCGCTCGCCCGTCATGCGCCGCGACCTTGCCGGCGCGCTCGCCCGGCTCAACGAATCCGAGCGCAAGACCGGGGCGCGCTGGCAGACGGATGAGAGCGAGCTTACTTCCGCCGCTAAAAGCGTGGACGACGCCGGGCTGCTATGCGCGTCGAGTCTTGCCCCGGACGAGGTGGCGGCGCAGTTGCGCGCCGGCTTGCGCGCGCAGACGACGGACGCGGTCGCGGTTTAAGTGCGATGCTCTTTTGCCTCGGCGGGCGGCGTTGGCGGCCGGTTTCTGTGTTATGCTCGGCGGCCCAAAAGCACTACAACATAAATTCTTCGGAGACACCGCTCGTGCCGGTTGATAAAAACCAGTTCCGCACGGCGCTCAGCCGCTTTGCCAGCGGCGTGACGGTCGTGACGCTCTGCGCCGCCGACGAAAGCCCGCTCGGCATCACGGTCAGCGCCTTCAGTTCGCTCTCGCTTGAGCCGCCGCTCGTGCTCGTCTGCATTGACCGCCGCGCCTTCACTCATGATGCCTTTCAGCCCGGCCGCAGCTTCGTCGTCAACATCCTCGGCGCGGAACAGGAAGAACTCTCGCGCCTCTTCGCCTCGCGCGAGCCGGACAAGTTTCGCGGCATAGGCTTCAGCCCCGGCCTCGACGGCGCACCCGTGCTCGCCGACGTGCTTGCCACGCTCGAATGCCGGCTCAAGTACGCTTACGAAGGCGGCGACCACACGATCTTCGTCGGCGAAGTGGAAAAGACGACCGTGCGCGACGACGCCCACCCGCTGCTCTACTATCGCGGCGGCTACGCGAGCTTAAAACAGTAGCCATTAACCAGTAGTCAGTGGCAAAGCAAGGCTGACGTTGCTGGCTGGCGACTAAGGGCGAAGGACGCGCACGCTAAAGACCTACTGGCTGCTGGCTACTTTTTCATGCACGACGTGATCATCATCGGCGCGGGGGCGGCGGGGCTGTCCGCCGCTTTATGGTGCGACGAACTGGGCTTGGACGCGCTGGTGCTGGAAGCCGCAGACGAGGTGGGCGGGCAACTGCTGCACGTCTATAACCCGATTGTTAATTATCTCGGCGTGCGGGCTGACGACGGGCGCGCGCTGCGCGATCTGTTCGCGGCGCAGGTTGAAACGGCGGGCTTTGATCTCTGGACGAGTGTTGAGATCGAGCGAGTTGAACTGGCGGCGCGGCGCGTCCACCTGCGGAGCGGCGAGCAGTTGCAGGCGATCTGTCTCGTTCTGGCGACGGGTGTGCGGCGGCGCGCGTTGAACGTGCCGGGCGCGGCGGAGTTTGCGGGGCGCGGCGTGCTGGCGTCGGGCGTGCGCGACCGCGACGAGGTTGCGGGCGAGGACGTGTGCGTGGTCGGCGGCGGCGATGCGGCGGTCGAGAACGCGCTGCTGCTCGCGGAGGTCTGCCCGACCGTGACGCTCGTGCATCGCGGCGCGAGCTTGCGCGCGCGCGCGGAGTTTGTCGAACGCCTGCGCGGCGAACACTGCATCACGGTCTTCACCGAAGCGGAAGTCACGCGCATCATCGGCGATGAACGCGGCACCGACGCGCGCGTGGCGGCGGTCGAGATCAAACGGCAGGGGGCCATCAAACCTTTTCAACTGGCCGTGCGCGGCGTGCTCATACGCATCGGCGTCGAGCCGAACACAGCGTTGTTCCGCGCACAGCTACGCACGGACGAGCGCGGCTACGTGGCCGTGACAAGCGAACAGGAGACGAGCGTGGAAAACGTCTTCGCCATCGGCGACGTAGCAAACCCACGCGCGCCGACCATCGCGGGCGCAACCGGCGCAGGCGCGACGGCTGCGAAGGTGATCGCCGCACGTTTGAACGGCGGCGCGAACGTTTGAGTTGTTGCTCAGATTGCGTGTCGAGTTATGAGTTTCGAGACGATTGAGCCGACGGAGTTGGCGGCGCGGTGGGCGCGCGGCGAACGCGTGCGCGTAATTGACGTGCGCGAGCCGGAGGAGTACGAGTTGGCGCGCATCGAGGGCACGGAACTGTGCCCGCTTAGCCGGTTCAACGAGTGGGCGGGCACGCTCAAACCGGACGAAGAGATCGTCTTTATGTGTCATCACGGCATACGCAGCGCGCAGGCTTGCGCCTTCTTCGCGCGGCAGGGATTCAAGCAGTTGCTGAATCTTGCGGGCGGCATCGAGCGTTGGGCGCGCGAGGTTGACCCAAGCGTGCCGCGCTATTAGAAACCTGCGCTGGACGGCCAAGCAGGCACGCCCCGCGCGCTACTTACGCCGTGCGGCTGCGTTATAATGCGCGGCAATGACAGACAGCGAGAGCAACGCGGCAGCCCCCTACACGGAGGCACACGTGGCGGCGTATCCGTTGGAGTACATCGCCGGGATCGATCTGTACAACGCGGGCGAGTTCCACGCGGCGCACGACGCCTGGGAGGATCGCTGGCGCGACGACGCGGGGCCGCGCGAGAAACTCTTTTTGCAGGCGCTGATTCAATCGGCCGTTGCGTTTCATCATCTCGAGATCGGGCGACCCGGCGCGGCGCGGCGCATGTACCAGATGGCGAAAGAGAAGTTTGCGCGGCTCGGCACGACACACTTTATGTCGCTCGATCTCGCGGACTATCAGGCGCAGCTTGACCACGCGCTCGCATGGCTGTTAACCGTGCCCGACCCGCGCACGCTCGTGCCGCCGGAACTTGCGCCGCCCACGATCCGGCTCAGGCCGGAAGTCATGGAGTACGATTGATGAGCGTCGGATTGAGCGACACACAAGCCGGCCGCGCGCTGGCAACTGAGCGCGCACGGGCGCGTGCGGGCGCAGGCTTGCAGGTCTTGCAGGATGCGCGGCTGTTGCTCATCGCCGTGTGGCTGGGCGCGGCCGTCTTCTTCAGTTTCGCGGTCGCGCCGAGCGCGTTTACGGTGCTGCCGACGCGCGAGTTGGCGGGCAATCTGGTCACGCGCACGCTCGGCGTGGTGAACGTGGCGGGCTTGATCATCAGCCTGCTGCTCTTGGCGAGCGCGTTTGTCGGACGGAGAGCGGTGCGCGGCCGGCGTTGGCTGCTTGAGCTATTTGCGCTGGCGCTCGTCGCGCTGACGACGTTTGTCGGCCACTGGCTGATCAATGCGCGGCTGCTGGCGCTCAGGCGTGCGCTGGGGCGACCGATTGACGAGGTGGCGGCGGGCGATCCTCTGCGCGTCGCCTTCAACAGCCTGCACGGCTATTCGGTCGCAGCGTTGACGGTCGGTATGATCGCGGGCGCTGGGGCGCTGCTCTTGATTGCGCGGCGGCGCGCAGGTTAGGACGAATTTTTGCAGTCGAGAAAAGGTGATGGCCGTGGAGACGATTGAGCGAAGCGACGAGTGGCGCGAGAGCTACAAACGCTGGCAGCGCATCAACGAGTTGCGCGAGGGCGACGTGGGCGAGCATTACCCCTGGGTGGAAAACAAGCGCGCGCCGTTTCAGCCGTTGCGCCGCGCGCTGCCGATGCTCAACCTCGGCCTCATCTGTTCGGCGGGCGCGTACATTGACGGCACTGAGCCGTTCGACGCGACCCTCGCGGACGGCGACACGACCTTCCGCGAAATCCCGGTCGAGATCGAGGCTCAGGATTTGCGCTGGGCGGCGCGCGGTTACGACCCGGCCGCCGTCCTCAGCGACATGAACGCGCAAGTGCCGCTTGAGCGCCTGTTCGAGTTTGCCGGTAACGGCATCATCGGGCGACTCAACCCCGTGTTTTGGAGTCTCTGCGGTTTCATTCCGCACGCGGCGCGGTTTGCCCGCGCGACGCTGCCGGAATTGGTCGAACGCGTCAAGCGTTACGAGGTGCAAGCGGTGCTGCTCGTGCCGGCTTCGCGCCTGTGTCATCAGACCATGAGCCTCGCGGCGCGTGCGCTCGAAGCGGCGGGCGTGGCGACGATGACGCTCGTCGTTGACCGCGACATCGCGGAGCGCGTGCGCCCGCCGCGCGGCGGCTACTACAGGGGCCAGTTCGGCAGCGTCGCGGGCGCAGCCGATTGGCCCGAACACCAGCGCCGCGTGCTCGACGAGGCGCTGCGCCTGCTTGAGCCGATAGACCAGCCCAGCGTCCGCAATCTCAACGTTGAACTCCAATCCAGCGTCGAACATGAGCGCGGCGAACGTTAAGGCGGCCCGGGAAGCCGCATGAGCCGGACAAAGCAGATGCAAACCTTTCAGCCCGCGCCGCTCGTCGAGGTGCGCCGCGGCCGGCTAGTTGAATCGCGCCATCGCGGGCACGTCGTCGCGGTCGAGCCGGCGGGCCAAGTAGTCGCGCAGTTGGGCGCACCGGAGATGGTCACTTACCTGCGCTCGTCGGCCAAGCCGTTTCAGGCCATGCCGCTCGTCGCCTCGGGCGCGGCCGAGCGGTTCGGGTTCGACGACCGCGAGGTGGCTATCGCCTGCGGGTCGCACAGCGGCGAGCCGTTGCATGAAGAGACGGTCGCGGGGATGCTGCGGAAGATCGGGCTTGATGAGACGGCGCTCAAGTGCGGCGTACACGAGCCGTTCAACCGCGAGGTGGCCAACGGGATGCGCGAGCGCGGCGAACCGTTCCGCGTCCTGCAAAACAACTGCTCCGGCAAACACGCCGGGCTGCTCGCCACCGCCCTGCATCTCGGCGCACCGACCGAAGCATACGACCAGCCGGACAGCCCCGTGCAGCAGGCGATTGCGCGTGCGGTCGCGGCGTTCGCTGGCGTCGCGGTCGCTGAACTTGCGGTTGGTGTGGACGGTTGCGGCGTGCCGGTCTTCGGGCTAAGCGTTAGCGCGATGGCGCTTATGTATGCGCGGCTGGTTGCGCCGCCGGCAGAGTTTGGCGAAGACGTGCGCGCCGCGTGCGCGCGGATTGTGCGGGCGGTGACGACCTATCCTGAGTTGGTCGGCGGCGCGGGCGAGCGGCTGGACACAGAGGTGATGCGGGCGACGCGGGGCGCGGTGGTGTCAAAGATTGGCGCGGAGGGCGTCTACACGGCGGGCGTGCGCCCCTGCCCGGCTTGGCCGCAGGGCTTGGGGCTTGCGCTCAAGATCGAGGACGGCGAAAACATGCGCGCCCGCCCGACGGTCGTCATCGAAGCCCTACGGCAGCTAGGCGTGCTCGACGCGGAGGCGCACGCGGCGCTTGCGCCTTACGCGCACTTCGACCTGCACAATCATCGCGGCGAACTGGTCGGCGAGGTGCGCGCGGCATTCAAGTTGGAGAAGATATAAAGGGCTTTGCATGAAAACGGGGCGCGGGTTAAGGAAGCTATGCGGTCTGACCTGATGTTGAATGGGCGCACGTTAATCGTGCAGGTGTACTGGCGCTTAGTATTAAAAACGTGCGGTTGGCGTTGTTGAGCAGAGGTGAGAGAGTTTCGTGCGGCGGGCGTGCGCAAGAATTTTGGCCCGCGTTTTTATTGTCGTCTGGCGGGGTTCGCGAGGTGTTGGTTAAATGAAGCAGACGTTATGGCATGGTCGTTGCAAAACCGGAAGCAGTTAAAATTGATAACAAGTAGATAGCGTTATCGGGTCAGGCTCGGAGACGGCAGTGAGCGAAGACTTTGGGGGAGGTCTTCACTCGCATTAGCCTTAGGGTGGCTCTTTGGGGGAACGGGGTCGCTCGGTAGGCGGGCAGTCGAAGGGCAAACAATTGTCGGGTTGCTGGTTATCATCTGTAGAGGCTTTGGGGGAACCTCGCAGGTATGCCAGCAACCCGCAAGTGTCTTGACCTGAAGCAGGCATTCAAGGTTTTCGGACAAGGGGACGAAAAAGCGCGCTGAAGTGTGAATCACTTCAGCGCGCTTTTTTCGCTTAACCTGATGCCCCCTCACTTATCGGGCGGCGGGAGCAGTTGCGGTCGTACGCTCTCTGCGGCGAGTTCGTCCAGATTCAGCCGCATCATCCCACCCGCATCCGTGTACTGCTGGCTGAGCGCGGTTTGCGCGCGCCGCCGCATAAAGACCACGCCGCCGAAGAGTCCGCCCACGCCCAGACACAACAGGATGGCCAAGCCGGTCGCCTTGACCGTGTTGATGATGAGGCT
>DASVQA010000133.1:0-10041 GCA_036389375.1 Pyrinomonadaceae bacterium
CCTCGTACACGTCGGCGATCAGGTTGTCGCCGTAGCGCGCGTCTTCGGGCGCGTGCTGCGAGTTGCCGTGCCCGTCCGCCGCGTTGTTGAAGCGCGGGCAGATGAAGGAATAGTTGGCCAGCGTATCCTGCTGTGCGTCCACGGCGAGCGCAGAGAATTTTTTGAAGTTGGGCGCGCTGCCGTCGAGGCGCGTGAAGTTCTGCCGCACCTCGTTGAGATCAAAATCGTAGGTCGCCCACGTCACGCCGGCCGCCGCCAGATTGTTGTAGATGGTCTGCACGTCGAACTTCTTCGACCAGACGTTGTGCGCAAAGCCGGCGGACGTGGCAGCGTGCATGTAGAGCCGGTTGGGCTGCGTCGGCCCCGGCACTTCGGAGAACCAGTTATCGCAGATGCAGTAGGCGTCGGCGAGCGCGTTGATCGAAGGCAGGTGCGCGGGCGCAAACGATTGCATGGCGACGGCGATGGCCGCCTGCGAGGGATTTGCGATGTGTTCGGACAGTAGCTCGTTGCGGTAGTTGAGCGCGAAGCCGTTATTGCGCGCGGGGTGCTGCGCGTCGGGGCCCTTGCCATTGTTGAAGATCTGCACGTTCGTGCCCTTGAGCGAGTGCGACGGGCCGTTCTTGCTGTCAATGACGGCAAAGGGCGCACCGCTGCCGGTGTGGAACGCAGGGTTCGTGTCCGATTCAGGTTTCGACGGATTCAGCAGGTTGAACTCGTTGCCGGTCAGTCCGTTGATGCCGGCGCGGAAGCCGAAGATGTGATCGAACGAGCGATTCTCCAACATCAACACGACGATGTGCTCGATGCGCGCCGCCGCGCCTGCGGGCGGGTGCGGAGTCGGCGTAGGGGTTGGCGTCGGCTGCGGCTGTGGCTGCTTCGAGCCGCCTTTCTTGCTCGCACCTTTCTTGCTCGCACCTTTCTTGCTCGCGCCTTTTTTACTTGCCCCCTTCTTGCTTGCGCCTTTCTTGCTGCCACCCTTCGTGCTGCTGCCTTTTTTGCTCCCGCCCTTTTTCCCGCCCTTCTTACTGCCGCCTTTCTTGCCCGCCTTGCTGCCTTTCTGCGCTTTGCTGACCATGTGCTGATCCTCCATTAGAATCACGGTATGAGAATGAACAGAGCCGGCTTCGGGCCGCCGACACCCGGCGGGCAAAGTCAGGCATGAACTTGTCAGACCCTTTTGGCCGTTTGAGGAGTGGTTAGAGCTTAAGCGGCGCTGGCAACCTACGGCGCTGCAAGATTATTTAACTTCTCTGAGAAAATCTTCCAGCGCAACGCCGGCAGCGCGCAGCGCGCCCTTCAAGGTGTAGCGGTCAATTTCATCGTGGCACGGAAGCACAATTATTCGCCATCAGAATGCTTCATCTTACATGGCTACCTTTTCGAAGTGCTTCAACGACGAAACCTAATCTGGTCAAGGCTGCCAAAACTTGCCGCCTTGAGAGCGAAGGTAATGTTCATCACTCAGTCTGTGAGGGAGCTACGCATGGGCCGGCGTAAGTTTCAAAGAAAGAGCGGGCGCATCATAACAGAACTGTTAAGCCGCCGACAGCCTTCTTACTTAAGCACGCCGTCGCCGGAATTAGAGGTCGGCAAGCGGCGACCCGTCGTGCTTGATGCCGCGCTCTGCTGGCACGCCCGCGCCGTTTCACGTAGAATCATTTCAGCCGCACAAGGGTCACACAACCGACCTCACGGCATGCGGCTCAAGCAAGCGAACAGGAAAAGCAAAGATGGCATTGTTGGAGATCGTGAAATATCCGAACGCCGTGTTGGACACGCCGGGCGAGCCGGTGACGGAGTTCGACGCGCGGCTCGAAAAACTGGTCGCCGATATGTTCGAGACGATGTATGCGGCGCGCGGCGTAGGCCTCGCTGCGCCACAGGTGGGCGTGGCCCGGCGGCTGTTCGTGATGGACTGTTCGGGCGGGCAAGACCCGGCACAGCGGGTTGTACTCATTAACCCGATGGTGCTGCGCGTCGAAGGCGACCAGACGGGCGACGAGGGGTGTCTCTCATTCCCCGGCGTCTTTTTCCCCGTGACGCGGTCGCTGCGGGCGGTCGTCGAAGCGCAGGACGTGCGCGGCGAGACGTTTGAACTCGACGGCATGGACTTGAGCGCGCGCTGTATGCTGCACGAAACCGATCATTGCGACGGCATCGTCTTCATCAACCACACCACGCCGCTCAAACGCGAGATGGTCAAGCGCAAGATGCGCCGGCTGGCGAAGGCCGGCAAGTGGGTCTGAGCGGTCGAAAAATTTTAAACCCGGACGCGGTTGCATGCTTCACAGGCGGCGACCGCGTTTTGCTTTCATGTGTGTTAACATGCCGGCAAACATAACTTAAGTTCGGATACGTGAAAATAGGACGCGGCGGTGCAGGGGGCGCTTGAGCGGTCGAGCATGACCATGCTGGCTCGCGTGCGGGCTGTTTTCAAACGTGCCGGCAGAACTGATACGAGGTGCAGCTATGCAGAGTGAATTTAAGAACGAGGCCCTGACCGATTTCAGTAAAGCAGAGAACGCGGCGGCGATGCGCGCTGCGCTCCTGAAGGTACGCGGCGAACTTGGGCGCGAGTATCCGCTCGTGATCGGCGGCGAGCGACTGAAGACGGGGCGCACGTTCGATAGTCTCAACCCGGCGCGCAAGACCGAAGTGGTCGGGCGCTTCCAGAAGGCGACGGAAGAGTTGGCGCGGCGCGCGGTCGAAACCGCCGACGAGACGTTTAAGAGTTGGTCGCGGACGCGGCCCGAACAACGCGCCGACCTGTTGTTCCGCGTCGCCACGCTTTTGCGCGAGCGGCGGCACGAGTTCTCCGCGTGGATGGTTTACGAAGTGGCGAAGACGTGGGCGGAGGCGGACGGCGACACGGCCGAGGCGATTGATTTCTGCGACTTCTACGCGCGCGAGATGTTGCGCTACGCCGCGCCGCAGCCGCTCGTACACATCGCGGGCGAAGAGAACGAGTTGCGCTACATCCCGCTCGGCGTCGGCGTCGTCATCCCGCCGTGGAACTTTCCGTTGGCGATCATGGCGGGCATGACGGTCGCTTCCGTCGTGACGGGCAACACAGTCGTCTTGAAACCCTCGTCGGATGCGCCGACCATCGCCTACAAGTTCTTCGAGTTGCTCGAAGAGGCAGGCTTGCCGCCGGGCGTCGTCAACTTCATGACCGGCTCTGGCGCGGAAGTGGGCGACGTGGTAGTTGACCACGCGCGCACGCGCTACGTCGCCTTCACCGGCTCGAAAGAGGTGGGCTTGCGCATCAACGAGCGCGCCGCGAAGACGCAGGACGGGCAACTCTGGATCAAGCGCGTCGTGGCCGAGATGGGCGGCAAGGATGCGATCATCGTGGACGCCGACACCGATCTGGACGACGCGGCGACGGGCGTCGTGCAGTCCGCTTTCGGCTTTCAGGGCCAGAAGTGCTCGGCCTGTTCGCGCGCCATCATCCACGCGGACGTGTACGAGGCGATGCTTGAGCGGATCGCCGCGCGCACGGCGCAGTTGCAGGTTGGCGATCCGACCGAAGGCGCGACGAGCATGAGCGCCGTCATCAACGAGAAGGCGTTCAAGACGATCAATAAATATATCGAGTGGGGGCAGGAGGACGGCGGGCGACTCGTCGCGGGCGGCGGCTCGGACGGCGAGCAGGGGTTCTTCATCGAACCGACCGTGATTGCGGACGTGCGACCCGGCGCGCGCATCGAGCAGGAGGAAATCTTCGGCCCCGTCCTCGCCGTCATCAAGGCGCAGGACTTCGACGAAGCACTGACAATTGCCAACGACACGCAGTACGGGCTGACGGGCGCGGTCTATACAAACGACCCTGAAAAGTTAGACCGCGCGCGCCGCGAGTTCCACGTCGGCAACCTCTATCTCAATCGCAAATGTACGGGCGCGCTCGTCGGCGTCCACCCGTTTGGCGGCTTCAACATGTCCGGCACGGACTCGAAGGCAGGCGGGCGCGACTATCTCGGTCTCTTCATGCAGGCCAAAGTATCGGCCGAGAAAGTACGACCCGGCTACACCACGAAAGAGCAGCGCGGCGCGATCTGAAGGGCTGAAGGCTGAGGGCTAAGGCGGAAGAATAGAAAGTTGTTCTTATTCATGTCCTCAGCCCTCAGCCCTCTCCTTCATCCCTTATGAAATTGCGTTTAGTTTTCATGGGCACGCCTGAGTCTGCCGTGCCGACCTTGCGTCGTTGTCTGGTGGACGGGCACGAGGTCGTGGCCGTGTGGACGCAGCCGGACAGACCGGCCGGGCGTGGTCATAAACTGCGCGCGTCGCCCGTTAAAGAGTTTGCGCTTGAACACGGTCTCGCGGTTCATCAGCCGGAGAAGATCAGGACTGAAGCGGCGCAGGCGTTGTTTGCCGCGCACGACGCGGATGTGTGCGTGGTCGTCGCCTACGGGCGCATCCTGCCGGCGGCGTTCCTGCGCGCGCCGCGTCATGGTTGCATCAACGTGCATTTCTCGCTGCTGCCGAAGTATCGCGGGGCTGCGCCAGTCAACTGGGCCATCGTGCGCGGCGAGCGAGAAACCGGCGTGACGACGATGCAGATTGACGAGGGGCTGGACACGGGCGCGATCCTGTTGCAGCGGGCAACGGAGATCGGCGCGCAGGAGACAGCGCCGGAACTGTTGCCGCGCCTTGCCGCGCTGGGCGCAGACCTGTTGGGCGAGACGCTGCTGCGGCTCGCAGAACTGGAACCGCAGCCGCAACGTGATAGCGAGGCGACGCTCGCACCGCTCCTGCGCCGCGAGGACGGCTTGCTCGACTGGCGCGAGATGAGCGCGACCGAGATCGCGCGGCGTGTGCGCGGGCTGCAGCCGTGGCCCAATGCCTTCACGCAGTTTCGCGGGCAACGCCTCGTCATCTGGCAGGCGCAAAGTTTATCTGCGGAGACACAGCAGGCGCAGCCGGGCGAAATCCTCAAGGCGCACGGCGACGAGCTTATGGTCGGCTGCGGCGCGGGCACGGCGTTGCAGTTGCTCGAAGTGCAACCGGAAGGGCGGCGGCGTCTGAGCGCGCGCGATTTTATGAACGGGCTGCGCGTGCGTGTGGGCGAGGTGTTGGGCTAACGCGATGACGGTGCGGGTCATCAAGAAGCGGAAAGCGACGGGGGCGAAGGGCGCGCCCGTCGCGGTCACGCCTGCGCGTTGGCTGGCTTACAACGTGCTGGGGCGCGTGGAGACGGAGGGCGCGTTCGCGTCCGTGTTGCTGGCGAGCGCGACGGAGGCGTTGCGGGTTGAAGACCGCGCGCTCTGCTACGAGTTGGTACTGGGTGTGCTGCGCTGGCAGTTGTGGCTGGACACGCTCATGGCGCATTACGCGGGGCGCGCGGTCGCGGAGATTGATGCGCCGGTGCGGCGTGCATTGCGGCTGGGTCTGTACCAGTTGCGCTTTTTATCGCGCGTGCCCGCGTCGGCGGCGGTCAACGAGTCGGTGAATCTGGCGCACGCGGCCCGGCTCGGTGGGGCGGCCGGTTTTATCAACGCGGTGCTGCGCCGTGCGACGCGTGAACCGGAGCGTGACCCGGCGACGGGCGTCCGCGAAGAACTTGAGCGGCTGGCGATCTCGACTTCGCACCCGGCGTGGCTGCTGGCGCGTTGGATCGAGACGTTCGGCGTGGCCGAGGCGACGGCGCTGGCGCGTGCGAATAATCAAGCGCCGCCGGTCGCGTTTCGGATCAATGAATGGCGCGCTGAGCGGGCGGACGTGCAGGCGCGGCTGGCGGCGGCGGGCGTCGAGATGCAGCCGTCGGAGATCGCGCCGGGCGCGTGGCGTGTGGCGGCGGGGACGGGCGGGGCGGCATTGCGCGCGCTCGCGCGGGCGGGTCTGATCTACACGCAGGACGAGGCGTCGCAGTTGGTCGCGCACGTGTTGGGCGCAGAGGGCGGTGAGCGCGTGCTCGACGTGTGCGCCGCGCCGGGCAGCAAGGCGACGCACGTGGCGGGGCTGGCCGAAGATCGCGCGCTCGTCGTGGCGGGCGACATCTATGAGCATCGTCTGCGCGTCGTGGTCGAAGCGGCCGGGCGGCAGCAGTTGACGAGCATCCATGCAGTCGCATTCGACGCCGAACAGACGTTGCCGTTTGCCGACCGTTCGTTTGCCCGCGTGCTCGTGGACGCGCCGTGTACGGGCACGGGCACGCTCCGGCACAACCCGGAAATCCGTTGGCGACTTACGCCCGCCGACATTGTTGACCTCGCCGCGCGCCAGCGCCGCATCTTAACGAACGCCGCGCGCGTCGTGCGCCCCGGCGGGCGACTCGTCTACTCGACCTGCTCGGTCGAGCCGGCCGAGAACGAAGCCGTCTTCAATGATTTTCTCGCGGCGCAGCCCGACTTTGTCGCCGCACAGTTGACCGCGCCCGCGCACCTGTTGACGACTGACGGCGCGGTGCGGACGTGGCCGCACAGGGGCGGCGCGGACGGCTTCTTCATGGCGGCCTGCGTGCGGCGAAGTTGAACGGGCGAGCGACTTGCGGCGCGTCTTGCGCGGGTGCTAGACTCTCGCCCTTGAAAAAGCGCCACTGGCGGCGCTGTGTGCTAACAGAGGCAACGAGACTAGCGTGGTACAGGCGCAGCGGACGTTCCCGACCTTCATTAACAGGATCGGCATCCTACTTGGCATCGCTGTCGCTTTCGTCGCGGGCCTGTTCGGCACAGTCTATCTCTCCCTGCGCAGCCCCGAAGTTAAAGTGCCCGAAGTCGTCGGCAAGAATTACATGGAGGCCGAGTCAGCGCTCGAACACGCCGGGCTGAAGGTGCGTAAACGCGCCACGCGCTACAGCGCCGACGCCAAGCCCGACACCGTGCTCGACCAGACACCCCGCAGCGGCGACATGGTCAAGGCCGGGCAGACGATTGCCGTCGTCGTCAGCCGCACCGAGCAGCGCGAGGGCGAAACCTCCGTCAGCCTCGCGGCCAAAGAGGAGCAGAAGCCCGGCGAGAGCGCAGCCAACAAGAACGAGAACGAGAACCAGAACGCCAACGCGAACGTCAACGCCGCGAACGCCAACAACACGAACAAGCCGAAGCGCAACAAGAACACGAATAAGAACGCCAACGCGAACCAGAACGGCAATGCCAACGTGAACGGTAACGCCGTCGCCAACTCGAACCTCGACAATCGGCTCATACTCAACCGCAACAGCAACGACAACGGCGCGGCGCGCAACGCCAATGCGAGCGCGCGCCCGAACGTGAACGCGAACGCAGGCCGCGACGCCAACACGAACCGCAGCCCGAACGCCAACACCGGCAACACCAACGCGGCCCGCAACGCGAACACGAACCGCGCGGCCGGCAATCGCAACACGAACGCGGCGGGCGGCGCGCGCAACGCGAACACGCGCCCGCCAAGCGGCAACACGAATCGCCGCCCGCCCGTTAACTGAGCAGGAGAAAAAGTTCATGGTCGAAATCGCCCCCTCGATTCTCTCGGCCGATTTTGCGCGGCTGGGCGAGGAGATTGCCGCCGTCGAGCGTGGCGGCGCGACCGTCATCCATTGCGACGTGATGGACGGTCATTTCGTGCCCAATCTGACCATCGGCTTGCCGGTCGTAAAATCCTTGCGCCGCGCAACCCGTCTGCCCCTGGATACGCATCTAATGATTTCTGAGCCGGGGCGGTACGCCGAACAGTTTGTGGCCGCGGGGGCGGCAATGGTGTCCGTCCACGTCGAGATTGACCCGCATCTGAACCGGACATTAATGGGCATCAGGCAGCAGGGGGCGCAGGCCGGCATCGCCATCAACCCGGCGACGCCCCTGAGCGCGCTCGAAGAGGCGCTGCCATTTGCCGACTACGTTTTGATCATGTCCGTCAATCCCGGCTTTGGCGGGCAGAAATTCATCCCGACCGTGCTCGACAAGGTGCGTCGCCTGCGGCGCATGATTGCCGAGCGCGACCTTGACACGCGCATCGAGATAGATGGCGGCATAGACCGCAGCAACATCGGCGAGATCACGGCCGCCGGGGCTGAGATTATCGTCGCCGGCACGGCCGTCTTCGGCGGTGGCGACCCTGCGCAGGGCGTCCGCGACCTGCTTGATGCGTCAACTACAGTAACAAGTGAGAAGTGACGAGTGACAGGCAAGCAGCTTTTAACTCATCACTTGTCACGCGTCACTCGTCACTGTTTTTCGGAGGTTTATTCATGCGTTTTCGTAGTGCCTTAGTTGTTGCCGTGCTGTGCGCGGTTTTGGGGGGCGGTTTAAGCGCCGCCGGCCCCGTACGCGCGCAAGGCGGCAGCGGCGCGCAGAACACCGCGACGCCTTATCAGCGGCTTGAAGTGGCGCGCCAACGGCTCGAAGCCATTCGCCGTTCGCTCAGCACCGCGCTCGCCAACATGGGCGTTGACAGCAAGGCGGACAAGGATAAAAAGGACACCGCGACGGCCGCGGCCGACGATGCAGCGACGCGTCTGCGCGGGCTGGACAAAGAGGCGGGCACGCTCATATCCGACGTGGCCGACCTGCGCGGGCGCGTGGATCGCTCCGAGCGGTTCGACGTGGCGGACATAGACAAGCTGGAAAGCGCGCTGAGCGATTTCAACGAACGCGTGGAGACGGCTCTACGCGAGACGGCGAGCGCGCGGCGCAGCACGACGGCGACCGCCGCCAAGAAGTCGAACAACAAGAAGAAGGGCAGCCTCTTCGGGCGGTTGCTGGGGCGCGGCGGCGGCGACAGCGAGCTTGACGAGTTGACCGGCACGGTCGCGCCCGGTCGTGACCGCGAACTGTTTGCCGCCGGCTCGAAGCGCGCACGCAAAGGCGACTACGAAGGCGCGCGGCTGCTCTTTAGCGTCATCATCAACACCTATCCCGAATCGCCGTTTCTGCCCTATGCGAAACTGGCCATCGCCGACACCTTCTATCTCGAAGGCACGACGAGCGCGCTCATTCAAGCGGGCGCGGGCTATCAGGACTGGCTGACCTACTTTCCGACCGACCCGCTCGCCGAGCGCGCGATGCTCAAGATCGCCGAGGTCGAGATGCGGCAGATGGGCCTGCCCGACCGCACCATCGAGCATGCACGCAAAGCCGAGCAGCGCCTGAAGGCCGCCTTGCAGCAGTTTCCGCAGACCTCTCTACGCCCGGACTTCGAGACGCGGCTGCGCGAGGTGCAGGAGAATCTGGCGGAGCACAGTTTCACGGTCGGGCGTTTCTATGAGGATCGCTACAACCGTCAACTTGCCACGAACCCGAAGGGCGCGCAATCGCGTTATCGTGAGGTGGCGGAGAAGTATCCCTTCTATTCGCGCATGGCGGAAGTCCTCTTCCGGCTCGGCGTGACCTACGTGCAGGAAGAAGAACCGGACGAAGCGGCGAAGTATTTCCAGCAACTCGTCCGCACGCACCCGAACAGCGAATACGCCGAGAAGGCGAAGGAGCAGTTGCAAGCCATCGGCGCGGCCGTGCCTGAACCGGACAAGAACGCCGTACAGGATGAGCCGGAGAAGCCCGGCATGATGGCCAAGCTCGGCACGGAGATTCTGGGGCGCGCCGACGTGACGGTGGACAGAGACGGCGTGCTCATTAGCCGCGACAGCAAAGAGACGGCCAGCCTGATCGACGCCGTGCTGACCAACAACGGGCAGCTACCGACTAACGCCCTGACGGGGCCAACCCCTTCGCCGCGCATCAATCTCAAGCCGCGCCCAACGCAGGCGGACACGCCCGCGCAGCAGCAACCGAAGGCGAACGGCGACGGCGTTAAAGTGCAGCCGACGAGGCCGGGCCCGCCCGCCACCGGCAGCGACCCGACCAAGCCCGCCGCGCCGCCTCCGCCCGGCGATTAGCCGTCCGGCCAAAGCAGCAGCATTTAATGATTTTGGAAGGAAAGGACTCGGTTTAACCGAGTCCTTTCCTTTTTCTGCGGCTGAAGCCGCAAAGTCAGAGGCTGGGCACACATCGGGGCGGCCGAAGTCGCCAGCCGAGACAGGTCATATTCATTCTTTATCTTTCATCCCAGCCTTTGTTTGCCCGCGTTCCATCGCGGTGTTAAAATTTTTCACAACGTTCAGCC
>DASVQA010000134.1:0-2403 GCA_036389375.1 Pyrinomonadaceae bacterium
ATTCATCGTGGCCGCGTCTCTTTGTGTCTGTGCTGTGGTTAACTGCTCAAGCCAGATCGAACAATAATATTTCAGCCGCCCGGCGCGCGCTGATCGTTAACCGGGCTTCGTCGCTGACGGCTGCGCCGTCGCTCTGCTCAAGCTGTGCCCCGTTCAACTCGATTGCGCCGCGCGCCACCTGCACCCAAGCGTGCCGGCCCGGCGACAATTCGTGCTGCACCTCTTCGCCCGGCTCAAGCAGCGCAGCATAGATGAGCGCATCCTGCCCGACCGTGACCGAATCTGCGCGCCCGTCCGGCGAAGCGATAAGCCGCAAACGCCCGCGCTTCTCTTCGTCCGCAAAGAACTTCTGTTCGTAGCCGGGCGCGCGGCCTAGCTTATCGGGTGTGAGCCAGATTTGCAGGAAGTGTACGCGGTCGTCCGTCGCATGATTTTGCTCGCTGTGGCGCACGCCCGTGCCGGCGCTCATGCGCTGCACCTCGCCGGGATAGATGACCGAGCCGTTGCCCATGCTGTCCTTATGTTCCAGCCCGCCGTGCAGCACGTAGGAGATGATCTCCATATCGCGGTGGGCGTGCGGCGGGAAACCGTGCCCCGGTTGCACGCGATCCTCGTTGATAACACGCAGGCTGCGAAAACCCATGAAGCGCGGGTCGTAGTATTCGCCAAATGAGAACGTGTGATAGGTGTTGAGCCAGCCGAAATCGAAATGGCCACGCTCGGCGGCTCTGCGGATTGAGATCATTTTGTTTTCCCCCTTACGATCATTTGATGCGCGGCGGATGCCTAACCCGGCTTGGTCTGCGGCGCACGCGCCCGCACCAATTGCACCGCGCGCGACTGAATTTTGCCACGATCAGATAACTGTCAAAACGCCTGCGCCGGCCCCTCGCCGTCAGGTCAAGACAGACGCGTTTTGTCACTCTGACGTGTCAAGGCGACCGTCGCCACGCGCCGGGTGCAACGTCGAATCCGCCAGAATCCCGCCGGTTCCCGCTATTTCGTTCAGTTTTCACCGGCCACGCCCGGTCATGCCATCTGGCACAGCTTTTGACATTACAACGCGCGCGGGCGCGCGAGCCGTCTCGGCAAATGCTCGGCGACGCGCCGGTTGCGCCGCGTAGTTCAGCCCCGCCGTTCGCATCTCCTGTCCGCCGGAGCCTTAAAGCTTATGAGCAGCGACCAAGCTCGCACCAACCACCCGCCGCAAGCGCCATCCCCGGCCACTTCCTCGGACGCCACCGCCGCGCCGCAACCGCACGCGCCCGCTCTACCCACGCCGCTCGTCGCGCTGCTGGCCCGCCTCGCCCCGCACCCGCGTTGCGAGATGATGCAACACATCTTCAGCGATCTGACGCGCATGCTCGGCTATCTCAATCTGGTCGAGAGCAAAGTTCGACAGGAGCGGCTGCTGGTCGCCACCATGTCCGTCTTCCTGCGCCTGCATGCGGAGGCGCGCTCGCTCGTCAGCTACATAGAGGGCGACGCGTGGCGGCAGGCGCGCAGCGACGAACTCCTCGCCGGCGCACTTGAAGGCGTCGGTTACGCCATCGCACACGAGTTGCGCCGCGTGTTTGAGATCGAACTCGTGGGCTTGGACGAGTTGCATAATAGCTCGGCCGTGCGCGCCCGGCTCGAACACGCGCACGGGATGCTGCGTAACGCCATGCAGCAATCGCTCATCGTGCTGGCGCAGGTCTTTGATCCGAACATCACCGGCGAAGAACTCTTCGACGATTTCGCCCTGCGCCGCCAGCAGTCGCTTAAGCTTTATCGTGAACTAGACCAACTGCTCCAACTCGCGCGCCACGTCGAAATGACGGGCGATCTAAACGCGGTGTCGCTCCTGCTCGCGCGCCTCATACTCTTCCGCGACGAAAGCATGTGCCATCTGATGTACCGCGATTGGGACGAGTACGAAAGCTTCATCAACGAGCTACGCGCGGCGCAAAGCCAGTTCGAGTTGCTGACCGTGCTCAACAGTCTCACCTGCTATCTCGAAACCCTGCTCAGTCAGGTACGCATGCGCAGTTCCCTCGCCGACTATAACCTCGACGTGAACATGCCGGTCGGAGTTTAAGCGAAACGACGAACGCCGCCCGGCCGGAAGATGAATGAAAGGCTTCTCCTTCATCTTCCGGCCGGGCGGCGTTCACTGTTTCCTGACCGCGTTGATGAAATCGGCCAACAGGCCGTAAGCGGTGCTTTTCAGGTTCGGCTGTTCCGCCATGACCACCAGTCCCGGCAACACATCCAGCTTGAACTGCACGAGCAGCGACGTGCCGCGCGCCAACGTCAAAGGGTCTGCGCCGCCCACTTGCTCCGGTCGCACGCGCGCGACTAAGCGTCCTGCGCCGTCTTGCTCCACCTGCCCGATCAGCTTGAACGGCCGCCCCGCCGCCT
>DASVQA010000135.1:0-8538 GCA_036389375.1 Pyrinomonadaceae bacterium
ATCTCCGGCAACGTGATCGTCTGCCGCAGGCTCGACACCTGCCAGGGAAAGGGCGCAAACAGCAGGTAGACCAGCCCGAGCGGAATGGCCGAGAGCGCGCCGGTCGCGGTGGACACGTCAACCTCTTTACCAAAACCGGAGTCGGCGGTCTGCATCTGGTCGAGGCGCGAGCGATTCAGGACTTCCAGGTTGCCGAACGTCTCATATTGCGTCGTCGCCCGGCGCAGGATGCCGAATTGCACCATCGCCAACCCGATGCCGACGATGACGATCAGGTGCTGCACGAAGCTGCGCGCCGTGACCCGGCGCATGCCGATGACGAACGCGCCGCCAACCGCCGCCGCCACCATGTAGAAGATATAGAAGCGCAGGCCGAGCAGGCCGAGCAACGTGCCGATGAGCAGCACGAAATAGGCAATGCTCAGTTTGCGGCTCAGCCGGAGCGTCGCCAGCATCGCCAGCGCCAGCAGGAAGATGATCGGCGCGTCCTTCAGCCCCTGCGACGACCAGAGGATCATCGAAGGGAAGAAGGCGATGAGCAAAGCGGTCGCGCGCGACACGCGCCGGTTCTCGAAGATTTGCTGCGCGCACAGATAGATCGGCACGATGGTCGCCGCGCCGATCACGGCGTTCACGAACTGCACGGCCAGCATGTTGCGCCCGACGATGGCGTAGATCGTGGCGACCATGTAAGGCATGCCGTAGAAGTTCTGCACAGCCATCGTGTTACCGATCATCTCGTAGCGCAACTCGCCGCGCCAGACCTGTAGCAGCGCGTTGCCGAGGTAATCGTAGGTCAGCGCATCGCCGCCGAAGAACTCTTGCAGGTGGAAGAGGTAGGTACACGTGCCGAGGGCGACGCGCATCAGCAGGGCGGCAGCGAACAACTGCGCCAGAAATCCGTGATCGACCGGCATGCGTTTGATCACGACGAGCGCCAGCGCGCCGAGCGCCGCGCACAGCAGCACGGCCGGCCCGCCGCCGGGAATGATGTAGATGATGCCGAAACTCAGCGCGAGCGCTATTGCGCCCAAAAGACCGTTCATGAATTGTTACCGGAGCGAATGCCGGGCGGACGGAGATAAATCACAGTCCGGGCGGCTAAGTTAGCTGAATTGAGCGAGGGCGCTGGTCGCTTGCGAAAGACCGCTCCCCGCCGTTGTTACTACTGACGCGAGCCGCGGCCAGCGTGTCTGTTGCGTGCAGCGCAAGGCGCGCAATATCTCAGAAACCCAGACTCTTCTGCAAGTCCTCGGCGAGCTTTTCCAGTTCCTTTTCCTTGTCCCGCCGCCAGCGCGCATAACGCTGCTGGGCGAGCGCCGTCGCCTGCGCCGCCTGCCGCGCACCCAGTTGCCGTGCCTGCTGCTCCTCGCGTCGCTCTTTCAAGAGCACGTAGCCGACCGCCACGAACATGAAATAGAAGATCACGATCTGCGCGCGCTGGCGGTAAGCCGTGCCGATGTTACCCTGAACGATCGAATAAGCCAGCGTCAGCATGGTCGTGAACAGCAGGATCGGTAACGCCTGCCGCAACCGGTATTTCAACGTGAACCACAGGCCCAAGACCAGCAGCGGAAACAGACTCCACCAGACCAGCATCTCCGGCAGCGTGATCGATTGCCGCAGGTTCGCTAATTGCCACGGAAAGGGCGCAAACAGCAGGTAGACCAGCCCGAGCGGGATCACGGTCAATGCGCCGCCAGCGGTGGACACGTCAACGTCCTTACCAAAGGCCGATTGTGCGCTGCCGCTCGACAAGTCGGCGCGGCTGCGCTGCACGCTCTCAAGCGAGCCGTAGTCTTCGTACTGCGCGCGCGCCGTGCGCAGCACGCCCCAGTAAGTCAGCGCCAGCCCGATGCCGACGAGCAAGCCCACCTGCCGGAAGAGACCCTGCGCCGTGAGCCGCTGCATGCCGATGATGAACGCGCCGCTGATGGCGATGAGCATCATGTAGAAGATGTAGAAGCGCAGCCCCAGCAAGCCCACCAGCGCCACCAACAGCACTACGAAATACTTGACGCTCAGCCGCTCGCCCAGCTTCAGCGTCGCCAGCATCGCCAGCGCCAGCAGGAAGACGATGGGGCCGTCCTTCAACCCCTGCGCCGACCAGAGGACGAGCGAAGGAAAGAAGGAGACCAGCATCCCCGTCAGGCGCGCGACCTGTTGGTTGCTGAAGATGTGGCGCGCGCACATGTAGATGGCCGGCGCGGTAGCTGCGCCCAACAGTGCGTTGACGAATTGCACGGCCAGCAGATTGTGCCCGACCAGCGTATAGATGCCCCCGACGTAATAGGGCATGCCCCAGAACGTGTCGAGCGAGTTCGCGAGCACCTCTTTGTAACGCATCTCGCCGTGCCAGACGCGCCACGTCGCGTAACCAAGTTGGTCGTAGGTGAGGGCGTCGCCGCCGAAGAAGTTTTGCAGGTCGAAAGCGAAGATGAGCGTGCCGACCAGCACGCGGACGAGGAGCGCGCCGACGAACAGTTGCAGGAGAAACGTGCGTTCGGGGCCGCCGACGCGCCGAATGATCGCGCCTGCGCCGACCGCCAGCGCGGCGCAGAGCAAAATAGCCGGCGCACCCGCACCGGGCGCGAGCAGGATGACAGCCAGACAGACCGCCAGTGCTGAAGCCGCGAGTAGAGCGTTCATAGCTAACTGGTCAAAGGCCGTTGGTCAGAGCGGCCGGCACGAAAGATGGCGTACACGCGCTAGCGCGTGCGCCCGGCTCACAGGTCGTCGGGCAGATCGGGGCGCGTCTTACGCTCGATCAAAAACTGGTCTTCCGCGCTGAGTTGCTTGATGACCTTAGCAGGCACGCCGCCGATCAGGCAGTTCTCATCGCGCAACTCCTTGGTAATAACTGCGCCGATACCGACGATGCAACGCGATGGTAGCATGCCGCCGGGAGCGACGCGAATCTCCGATCCGATGTAGGCGAGCGAGCCGATGCGAATGGGGCGCGTCCGCTGCCGGTTGTGCGTCCAGAGCGAGGAGTTGCGCCCGCCCAAGATCGTGCGCCGGCCGATCTCGACCAGATCGGTGAAGTCAATCTTGTGCCCCGTCGTGACGACGCTGCCCTCGCCGAGCAGGAAACGCGGCTCGACCTCGTTGACCGCGTCCGGTTCCGGGATCGAGTTGATCTCGTTGAGCCTTATGATCTCGGCGTAGCGGCCGAGCCGCACCTCGTCGCCGCCACGAATGATGTTCAGATGGCCGATCCGCACGTGCTCGCCCAAGCTCAAGCGTTTGACGCCGATGATCAGGTTGCCGTGCCCGACTTTTACGTCGTCGCCGATCTCGCACGCGCGGGCATCAATGATGCTGAAGCCGATGCGCACGCGTTGGCCGATGCGATAACCAAAGAAGAGGCGATAGCAGGGTCGTTTGAGGAACGACGGCAGCAGCGCGACCGAGGCGAGCACGACCAGCCGAAATTTACTCGTGCGCATAGTTTCTCAACGCCCGCCCGTGCTGGCAGACAAACCGGGGCCGCTTCAGGCGAGCGCCGCGGCGGCCCGTGCGTCGTGTTGGAGCGCGGCCGCGCGCCGGAAGACGTGTTCCACGAAATCAATCTGTTGCGCGAGACTGAACTCGGCCTCGACGGTGGCGCGCGCCGCCTGTCCGATGCGGCGGCGCAAATCTGCATCGCCGAGCAACTGCCGCAGGCGCGCGTGCCATTCGTCCGCATCCTTGGCCAGAAAACCGTTAACGCCGTCTTTGATGATCTCCACGTTCGAGCCAATCGGCGTGGCCACGACGGGCAGGCCCAGACTCATAAACTGGATCGTCTTGAAGAAGAATTTCCAAGGCCCCCATGCGCTCGGCAGCACCGGCACGACGCCCACCTGACACTGCCGCACGAGTTGCACCTCTGCGTCGTAGCTCCACTTGATGAACTCCACTTCGATGCCCGGCAGTCGGATCGGCTCGTCGGCGATGACGCGGAAGATCGCCTTGCGTTCCGCGTGCAGCCGGCGGAGCGGTTCGGCCAAGAGTGCTAGATTCGGTTGGTTCGTCAGCGTGCCCGTCCAGCAGATGCGCGGCGGCTCAAGCTGGGTCACTTCGGGCGCGGGCCGGTAACGCTCCGTGTCAACCGCCATTGGCACGACCGAGACGTTGCGTGCGAACTTGCGTGCGTGCTCCGCAATCGCATGATTGACGGCGAGCACTTCATCGCTTAGCGCAAACAGCTTGTTGACCTTGGCGAAAAACTTCAGCTTGCTGAGCAGACCATTGCGCGGGCTGACGTAAGGCACAAAAAGCGGCTCGTCCAGATCGTAGACGACCGGCACGCCCCAGCGTTTCATGAGGCGTTCGATGAGGGCCGGGCCGACGAGCGCCGCCTCGCGGTAGAGATAGACGACATCTGGCCGCACGGTCGTCAACACGCGCCGCAACTGCGCCAGATAGCAGCGCAGCATCAGCCAACTCTTGCGCGGCACTTGGCCCTGCTCGTAGAGCACGCCGGTCAGCGCGTGAGTAGCGAATGGGAAATATTCGACCTCGATGCCGCGCGCCTGCAAGTGGCGCGCCCATAGCTCGATGCGGAAGCGTTGCCCAGCGCAAAAATCGGTGTGATAAGGAACGATTGCAATAACCTTCATGCGTGCAAACGGTGGTGCGAAAATGTCTCGGCCCGGACTGAAATTTGGCTGCTAAGATTGACCTGTTCTTATACCACAGGACAGACGGCGCAGACGAGTTAAGCCACCAACCACGAAGCCGCACAAGCTGACACCAAACAAAAAGCGCACGCACAAGCGCGCGCGCTTCAGGCTGCTATTCGTGCCCGTTCGTGCTCTATTGTCTAGCGCACAACCGCCTCAAACTTGCGCCCGCCACCACGCTATCGTCTCTGCGAGGCCGTCGTCCAACGCGAAGCGTGGCTGCCAGCCGACTTCATCACGCAGACGCGCGACCGTTGCGACCAGACGCGGCGGCTCGCCCGAGGCCATAGGCAGTGCGCCCAACTGAACCAACTCGTGCCCGTCTAACTGGTCAGCGATCCGTTTGATCACTTCGCGCAGCGTCGTGCCCGCGCCCGCCGCGATGTTGACCGCGCCGCTCACGTCGCTCTCAAGCAGCGCGACAAACGCCTCGGCCACATCCTGCACGTAGAGAAAGTCGCGCACCTGCGTCCCTTGTGAACAGGGCACACGCTCGCGCCGGAGCAAGCCCCGGATGACGGCCGCGACCAAACGCTGCGGGTATTCGTGCGGCCCGTAGAGGAAGAAGATGCGCCCCCACGCGGCGCTCAAACCGGACTGGCGCGCATAAGCTTCGAGCATTTGCCGGAGCGCATCTTTGCAAGTCCCGTAGAGCGTCGCAGGTCTGAGCGGCGTCCGCGCTTCATCGCACAAACCGTCGCCCGTCCAATCGTATTCGGCGCACGTGCCCGCCAGCACCACGCGCCGTCCGCCGTGTGCTGCGAACGCGGTTAAGAGATTGAGACTCGCGCAGACCCAAGCGAGATTTTCCGTTGCCGTCCAATATTTCCCCGGCACGGCGTACCATGCGAGATGGAGCAGGTGCGTCGGCGTGACCTCGGCTAACAGACGCGTGGCCTGTGCTTGATCCAACAAGTCCGCCGCGTGCCACCGCACGTCGCCTGCCGCCGCGTCTGCTTGCGCGCGCCGCGCGACGGCATGCACTTCGTAGCCGCGCGCCAGCAGCGCAGGCAACGCATAGCGGCCGATGAAGCCAGTCGCCCCCGTCACAAGAACTCGCTTCATGTTGCGTAAACGTCGCGGCTCACGCGATGACCTCGGCGCGCGGGATGGGCACGACGAAGCGACCGCCCCACTCGCGGATGTAAGCCGCCTGCGTGATGATCTCGTCGCGTATGTTCCACGGCAGAATCAGGACGTAATCGGGCCGCGTCTCCCGGATCTTGTCGGGGTGATGGATGGGGATGTGCGTGCCCGGCAAGAAATGGTCTTGCTTGTGCGGGTTGGCGTCAACCGTATAGGCGAGGAAATCTGTGCGCACACCGCAATAGTTCAACAGCGTGTTCCCCTTCGCCGGTGCGCCGTAACCGACGATGGTGTGGCCGGCGCGTTTGGCCTTGATGAGAAAGTCTAGGAGCGCGCGCTTCGTCTCGCGCACCTGTTCGCCGAATGCGAGATAGGTTTGCACGGCCTGCGTGCCGGCCGCCTGCTCGCGCTCACGCAGTTCGGCTACGCGCGCCGTGTGCGGCTTCGTTTCGTCCGCCACATGGCGCGCGTAGATGCGGAGCGAGCCGCCGTGCGTCGGCAACTCTTCCACGTCAAAGAGTGTCAGACCGTGGGCGGCGAAGACCTGCTCGACGGTGAGAAACGAGAAGTAAGAAAAATGTTCGTGGTAGATCGTATCGAACTGGTTGCCCGCGATGAGCCGCAGCAGGTGCGGAAACTCCATTGTCACCACGCCGGTCGGTTTCAGCAGTAGTTTCAACCCGGCAACGAAGTCGTTTAAGTCCGGCACATGCGCGAGCACGTTGTTGCCCAAGAGCAGATCGGCCTGCCTGCCTTCGGCCGCGAGTTGTGTGGCCAACTGGACGCCGAAGAATTCGGTGATGCTCGGCACGCCACGCTTGATGGCGACTTCGGCGACGTTGCGCGCCGGCTCGATGCCGAGCACGGGGATGTTGCCCGCGACGAAATTTTGCAGCAGATAGCCATCATTGCTGGCGATCTCGACGACGAAACTATCGGCGCTGAGTTTGAACCGCTCGGTCATCTCGGCGCAATAGCGGCGCGCGTGCTCAAGCCAACTGGCCGAGTAAGATGAAAAGTAGGCGTAGTCGCTGAAGATATTTTCCGGGCTTTCAAACTCTTCGAGTTGGACGAGGAAGCAGCGGGCGCACAGGCGCACGTGGAGCGGATAGAAAGGCTCCATCTGATTAAGCTGCGCGCGCCTGAGGTAAGAGTTCGAAAGCGGCGACATGCCGAGATCGACGAAGGTGTGGCGCAGCTCGGCGCGACAGAAGCGGCACTGCTGTTGGCTCGTCATGCGCGCGCCCCCGTCTCTGCCTGCGCCGCCTGATAAGAGTTGATCTGTGCGATGGTCATGTCCCTCACGTTCTGCTGGGCCTGATAAGCCTTGTACCATGCGACGGTCGCATCGAGCGCCTCGGCGATCTGCCAGCGCGGTTGCCAGCCGAGTTGCAGGTTGGCCTTTGAGCAATCGAGTTTCAGATAGTGCGCTTCGTGCGGATGCGTGGCCTGCGCGTCGAGCGTCCAGCGCGCGTCTGCGCCCCACGCTTTCGTCACGCGCTCGACGATCCAGCGCACGGGTTGCGCGTCGCGTTCGGCGGGGCCGAAATTCCATCCTTCGGCGTAACGCGCGCCGGCCGCGCCGGAGAGTTTTTCGGCGAGCAGGAGATAGCCGGCGAGCGGGTCGAGGACGTGCTGCCAAGGGCGCACCGCATCAGGGTTGCGTATGACGACCGCCTCATTCGCCAACACTGCGCGCATGATATCCGGCACGAGCCGGTCTGCCGCCCAATCGCCGCCGCCAATGACGTTGCCAGCGCGCGCGGAAGCCACACACGTGCGTTCGGCGGCCGCTTGCTCGTCGTGCGGCGGCGGCGTGAAGAACGAATTGCGATAGGCTGCCGTCACCAGTTCGGCGCAGCCTTTACTGCTTGAATAAGGATCGTGCCCGCCCATCGGCTCGTGCTCGCGGTAGCCCCAAACCCACTCACGATTCTCGTAGCACTTGTCGCTCGTCACCACGACGACGGCGCGCACGCCGCCCGTCTGCCGCACAGCTTCGAGCAGATTGACCGTGCCGAGCACATTCGTCTCGTAAGTCTCGACCGGCTGCGCGTAGGAGCGCCGCACGAGCGATTGCGCGGCCATGTGTATGACCACTTCGGCGCGCGCGCGGGCCAAGACGCCCTGCAGGTGCGCCAGATCACGCACGTCGCCTTGCACGTGTTCGATGCCGCGCGCGACTTCGGCTAATGCAAACAGGCTCGGCTCGGTCGGCGCGTCGAGCGCGTAGCCCGTCACTTGCGCGCCAAGCGTGTGCAGCCAGAGGGCGAGCCAACTGCCTTTGAAGCCGGTGTGCCCGGTTAAGAGGACGCGCTTGTTGCGCCAGAAGGTTGGATTCACGGCCACACCTTCCAAGGCGCGCTGCCGGCGCGCCACAACTCTTCCAGTTGATTCTTGTCGCGCAGCGTGTCCATCGGTTGCCAGAAACCTTCGTGGACGTAGGTGGCAAGCTGCCGCTCGTGCGCCAAACGTTCAAGCGGTTCGCGCTCCCACACCGTCTCGTCGCCCGCGATGTAATCGATCACATGGGGCGAGAGGACGAAGAAGCCGCCATTGATCCAGCCGTCGCCCGCCGGCTTCTCGCGGAAGTCGAGCACGCGATTATCTTCGACGACGAGCGCGCCAAAGCGCCCGGGCGGCGAGACGGCCGTAACGGTTGCGAGCGTCTGTTGCTGCCGGTGAAAGGCGATCAACTCCGTGACGTTGATGCTGGCGAGGCCGTCGCCGTAGGTGAAGCAGAAATGTTCTTCGCCGTTGAGATACTGCCGCACGCGTTTCAGCC
>DASVQA010000136.1:0-25370 GCA_036389375.1 Pyrinomonadaceae bacterium
TAATGAAGGTCTCAGCCTTTTGTATTGTGCGGCGCGAGTCAGGGTTTGGAGAGATTATTCGTCAATGTTCATTGCGTCGCTTAACGGCGCGCGTAAAGCAAGCAAGTTATCGTTCACGGGAGGAAAGATCATGGCGGCGAAAAGACAGACACAGGAAAAGAAACGACAGGGCGGCGGACGACAAAAATCCTCCGCGCGCTCCGGCCAACTGCGCCGCACCAACGGCGACCACTACACGGACGGCCAGCAGCAGGGCGGGTTGCTGAACGTGGACGCGGAACAGTTGGCGCAGGGCTTGGGTTGGTTCAGCATCGGGTTGGGCTTGGCCGAAGTTTTAGCGCCGCGCGGGGTTGCTAAGGTTGCGGGCTTGCAAGGGAAAAACACAGGTCTCATCCGCCTCTTTGGCTTGCGCGAGATCGCCAGCGGCATCGCCATCTTCATGCAGGGCAAACGCCCGGCCGCCGCCGTCTGGTCGCGGGTCGCGGGCGACGCGTTAGACATCGCCTGTCTGGGCGCGTCCTTTGCCTCGCCCCGCACGAACAAGGGGCGGCTCGCCTTCGCCACCGCCAACGTGCTGACCGTTACCGCGCTCGACGTGCTCTGCGCGCAGCAACTGAGCGCCGGGCAGAATGGCCAACAGAGTGAAGAAGGGAGTACGCACGTGAAGAGAAGTATTGTGATCAACAGCACGCCCGCAGAGTTGTATCAGTTCTGGCACAACTTCGAGAACCTGCCGCGCTTCATGCAGCATCTGGAATCCGTCACGGTCACGGGCGCGGGGCGGTCGCACTGGGTAGCGAAAGCGCCGGGCGGCACGACCGTCGAGTGGGATGCCGAAGTGACGGAAGACCGGCCGAACGAATTGATCGCGTGGCGCTCGTTGGAGAATGCCGACGTGTACAACGCCGGCTCGGTCGAATTTGAGGCCACGCCGGGCGGGCGCGGCACGATCATCCGGGTCGAGTTGAGCTACGACCCGCCGGGCGGCGTGATCGGCAAGACGGTCGCCAAACTCTTCGGTGAAGAACCGGGCCAGCAAATCTACGACGACCTGCGTAATCTCAAACAGGTGATCGAGACGGGCGAGATCGTCCTGTCGGACGGAACTGTGTGGAGCAACGGTCTGTTGACGCAGCGCCCGGCGCAACCCCTCTCGCAAGCGGCGAGCGGACAGGCGGAGATCGGGTAGGCGCAGACGAGCCATTAAAAGGCGGCGACGAATGGATCAAGGCAATGCTTAAAAGGGGGACGTGATGAGAGCAAATTGTTGGTATGGCAAAAAGGACGTGCGGGTTGAGACTGTGCCCGACCCGAAGATTTTGAACCGGCGCGATGCCATCGTGAAGATCAGTTCGACCGCCATCTGCGGTTCAGACCTGCACCTCTACAACGGCTTCATGCCGACGATGGAGAAGGGCGACATTCTCGGCCACGAGTTCATGGGCGAGATCGTCGAGACGGGGCCGGACGTGAAGAACCGCAAGGTCGGCGACCGCGTGGTGGTCTCGTTCCCGATCTCGTGCGGCAACTGCTTCTTCTGCAAAGCTGAGATGTTCAGCCTCTGCGAGAACTCGAATCCGAACGCGTGGATGGCCGAGCAGATGTTCGGGCATAGCCCGTGCGGCATCTACGGTTATTCGCATCTGACCGGGGGCTACGCGGGCGGCCAAGCCGAGTATGCGCGCGTGCCCTTCGCCGATGTCGGCACGCTCAAAGTGCCCGACGACATGTCGGATGAACAGGTCTTGTTCCTGTCGGACATCTTCCCGACCGGCTACATGGGCGCGGAGATGTGCGACATCAAACCGGGTGACACCATCGCGGTGTGGGGCTGCGGCCCCGTCGGCCAGTTTGCGATGGCGAGCGCCTACATGCTCGGCGCGGAACGCGTCATCGGCATTGACCGTTTCCCCGACCGGCTCGCTATGGCGCGCGACAAGGCGAAGGCCGACACGATCAATTACGAAGAGGTGAACACCTACGACGCGTTGATGGACATGACGGGCGGGCGCGGGCCTGATGCCTGCATTGATGCCGTCGGCCTCGAAGCACACGGCGGGCACGGGCTGGTCTATGCCTTCGACCGCGTGAAGCAGGCCGTGATGTCGGAGACTGACAGACCCATCGCCTTGCGCGAAGCGATCATGGCGTGTCGCAACGGCGGCACGGTTTCGGTCATCGGCGTCTATGGCGGGCTGATTGATAAGTTTCCGATGGGTTCGTTTATGAATCGCAGCCTGACGATGCGGACGGGGCAATGCCACGTGCAGCGCTACTGGGGCAAGCTGCTCGAACACATTCAGAACGGCGACATCGATCCAACATTCGTCATCACGCACCGCATGCGGCTCGACGAAGCGCCGCAAGGCTTCGACATCTTCACGAACAAAGAGGACAACTGCATCAAGATCGTGATGAAGCCATAAAGCCGGCGGCCACGAAAGTCGGCTGAGGCGCGGCCAAGCAAGCCGCACAGAGAGGCGCGCAAGCGAGCAGGCTTGCGCGCCTCTTTGTGCCGAGGCCCGGTCAGCGTGTATCGCGCGGCACGAGCCAATCGCTCAAGGGTGTGTACTGGCGGTTGCTTAAATCCAGCCCGACGATATACGCGCCGGACGCGCCGACGCGGCGATTCGGGCCGAAAGACAACGGCGGGATAACGCCGGTGTTGAATTCGCGTAAGCCTTCGAGCGCCTTCGTGAGCGTCGCGCGGCTCAACTGCCGGCCGCTTGCTTTGGCGGCCTCGACCAACGTCTTCGCGGCAGCGAAGGCGACGGTCTGGAAAGCCGGGCTGCGCAACTGTACGCCGGCCTTCTGCATCAGCCCGGCGAACTCGACAAAGTTTGCCTGCGCCGGGAGCGTGGCGGGGAAGGCGAGATATGTCCGCGCGGCGACCGGCGCGGGCAGATTAAAGGCTTCGCGGCCGAGCATGGTGGTCGTCGTCAACAGCGCGGCTGAGAGTTTGGTCTGCTCCAACGCGCGGGCCAGAGCCGTGATGTCACCGGCCGGCCCGAAAAAGAAGATGTAATCAGGCGACACACGTTGCAAGGCTGCGACCATGCGCGTCGCCGCGAACTGACCCGCCGCGTATCTCTCTTCCGCGACAACGTCCAGCCCGTACATGCGCGCCTGCATCAACGCACCCGCCGCCGCGTCCGCATCGAACGCGCTGTCCGAGCTAAGCACCGCTATGCGCGGCGTGCGCTTGAGCGCTGCTACGCCGGTGGCCGGTGTGGCGGGCGTTGTCGTCGTCTGCGTTGTCGCAGACTGAGCGGGCGTGGACTTCTGCACCAGAAAATCTACGAGCGCGCGCGCTTGATCGCGGAAGGTGGGGAGCAGATAGAAGATGTAAGGATTGGGCGGAATGGTCACGCGCGGCGAGAGCGTGACGGGGCCGATCAAAGGCACTTCCGCTTGTTTGAGATAGTTGTTGGTCGCCTCGCTGTCGCGCGGCTCAAAACTGGCGAGCAGGGCGAAGACGCGGTCTTGTTCGACCAGTTGGCGCGTCGCCGCGAGTGTGCCCGCCGCGTCGCCGCGCGAATCGGCCGTCACCAACTCGAAGCGCCGGCCGTAGATGCCGCCCTGCCCGTTGACCTCCGCCAGGTAGGCCTTCACGGCGGCGCGCACATCTTCGCCTACTTGCGCCAGCGGCCCCGTGAGCGGCAGCGCCGCGCCGACCTTGAGCGCCGTTTCGCTCAAGCCGGGGTCAACGTCCGATTCATGGCCAAGCTTGTGCAGGTAAGCGATCAAGTCCGCCATCTGCTGGGCGGTCATGCGGTACTGCGGCATGCCGGGATGCAAGCGGTTGCCGGACGAATCAAGCCCCGCGCTGATGGCACGTTTGAGCGTCGCCTCGCTGTAGGGCGCGCGCGCTTTGCCCGTGAGCGCAGAAGTGTGCGCCGCCGTGAGCGTCGGCCAATCAATCGGCGGCGGTTGCAGCCCGCCCTCTTTCGTGCCTTCACCCTTTAGCCCATGACAGTTGGCGCAGTTGAAGGTGCTGGCCGGGACTTCTATATCGTTGCCGCTCAGTACGGCCACGATCTCGTCTTGGCCGCTCGCCGTCGTACCTTTCAAATAGATCAGTTTCCCGCGCTGCTCCTGCGCCGACAGACCCGCCGCCGGCTGCGCCGAGACGCGCCCGCCCGCGCCGCCGAACAGCAGCACGAGGAACACGTAGAACGCCGCGCCGCCAAACGCATTGAGGCAGCGCCGGCCCTTTCTGCTCCGTTCTCTGATAACGCGCATGCGGAAACCTTAGTGCAGAAACAGGACGGCGCACAAGCAGCGTGCAGCAAACGACTGCGACAGAGCGTGCGGCGCATTAACCCGTCATTGTCGCTGTCTTTAAAATGGCGTTTAATGACGGCACATGATCGCGCTGCCCATTGATGCGCTGCTCGCCGAGATCGTAGCGTCGCTCGCCGCGACGCCGAGTCTGGTGATCGAAGCGCCGCCCGGCGCAGGTAAGACGACGCGCGTGCCGCCCGCCCTCTTAGCCGCCGGGCTTGCGGGCGGCGGCGAGGTGTGGGTGCTTGAGCCGCGCCGATTGGCTGCACGCCTCGCCGCGCGACGTGTGGCCGCTGAACTGGGCGAGCGCGTGGGCGCGACGGTCGGCTATCAGGTGCGCTTCGAGGATGTCTCAAGTGCGGCGACGCGCCTGCGCTTTCTCACCGAAGGCGTCTTCACGCGCCGGCTGCTCTCCGATCCGCAACTCAAACGGGTCGGCGCAGTCGTGCTCGACGAATTTCACGAGCGCCATCTGCAATCCGATCTCGCGTTGGCGCTCCTGAAGCGTTTGCAGCACGACGCGCGCCCCGATCTCAAACTCGTCGTCATGTCCGCGACGCTCGACGCCGCGCCCGTCGCACACTTTCTCGACGCTTGTCCGACGCTGCGCTCCGCCGGGCGGCGCTTCGACGTTGAGATCGAACATCTCGCCCGTCCGGACGAGCGCCCCTTGGCCGCACAGGTCGCAACGGCCGTCAGGCAACTGACTGCGTCAGAACTCACGGGCGACGTGCTCGTCTTTCTGCCGGGCGCGGCCGAGATTCGCCGCGCGCAGGCGGCTTGTGCCGAACTGGCCGCGCAGCATGATCTGCTCGTGCTGCCGTTGCACGGCGAGTTGCCCGCCGCCGAACAGGATCGCGTGGTGCGCCCGGCCGAGCAGCGCAAGTTGATCCTCTCAACCAACGTCGCGGAAAGCTCCGTGACGATTGACGGCGTCGTTGCAGTCGTTGATTCGGGGCTGGCGCGCACAGCCAGTCATTCGCCCTGGTCTGGTTTGCCGACACTGCAAGTGGCGCGCATCAGTCAGGCGTCGGCCACGCAACGCGCGGGGCGCGCGGGCCGCACGCGCCCCGGTCGCTGCCTGCGCCTCTACACCGCGCAGGATTACGCCGCGCGCCCTGCCTACGACGCACCTGAAATCCAACGGCTCGATCTCGCCGACGCTGCCCTCGAACTCCACGCCGCCGGCATAGACGACCTGACCGACTTCGCATGGTTTGAAGCGCCGCCCGCGCCGGCCCTCGACGCGGCCGACGCTCTGCTCGCGCAACTCGGCGCGCTCGATGCGGCGGAGCGCGTCTCGGAACTTGGCCGGCAGATGTTGCAGTTGCCTTTGCACCCGCGTCTGGCTCGCGTGTTGGTCGAAGCGCGCGCGCGTGGCGTCGGCGCGGCGGGCTGCCTCGTCGCGGCGCTCATCAGCGAGCGCGACATACGCACGCCGCAACTCTTCGACGCACGCGCGCGCACGGACGCGCAGGCCAAGACGCACGGCGCGTCCGACCTGCTCGAACTCTACGACCTGTTCGCCGCTGCAGAGCGCGCACGCTTCGCACCCGCACGCCTGCACGCGCTTGGGCTTGAGCCGGGCGCGGTGCGCGCCGTCGAGCGTGTGCGCCAACAACTTGAACGCACGAGCGCGGCGACAAGCAATGAAAGAGCGCGTGCGCCGGGGCCGAGTGCAAAACGTGCAGACGGTGCGTTGCTGACGGACGAAGAAGAGAACGCGTTGCTCGTCGCCATCCTAGCGGGCTATCCCGACCGCGTGGCGCGCAGGCGCGAGCGTGCGGGCGAGTTGGAACTGTTGCTCGCACAGGGCGGGTCGGCCTTGCTCGCGCCGGAGAGCGTCGTGCGGGCGGCGGAATTTCTGGTGGCGGTGGAGGCAGAGGAACGGCGTGCAATGGGGCGGGGTGGCGGGCGCGCGGGCCAGACGCGCGTGCGGCTGGCGAGCGCGATTGAGCCGGACTGGCTGCTCGATCTTTTTCCCGCCGAGGTGCGCGAGACGACCGAGTTGACGTGGAACGCGCAGACCGAGCGCGTCGAAGGTGTGAGCCGTCTGCTCTACGGGCAACTCGTGTTGACGGAGAGTCGCGCGGGTGAAGCGGCCAATGAAGATGCCGCGCAGGTGCTGGCGGCGGCGGCGCTCGCGGCCGGTTGGCGTGCGTTTGGCGAGGCTGAGCCGGTCGAGCGTCTGCTGGCGCGCGTCGAGTTCATGGCGCGCACGTTTCCCGAAGCCGCCTTTCCGGTGCTCGACGAGACGGACGTGAACGCGGCGCTCGCGCAACTCTGTACGGGGCGGCGCAGCTTCGCGGAGTTGCGCGCGGGCGTGCGTGGCGGCGAGTTGCTGGCGGAGTTGCGGCGGCGGCTGACGCAGGCACAGGCGCGGCTGCTGGCGGCGATGGCTCCCGAGCGTGTGCAACTCGCGGGCGGGCGGCAGGTGCGCGTCAACTACGAGCGCGCGCGCACGCCCTGGATCGCTTCGCGGCTACAGGATTTCTTTCGCATGCGTGAAGGGCCGAGCGTGGCGGGCGGGCGCGTCGCGCTCGTGCTGCACCTGCTTGCGCCGAGCCAGCGCCCTTTGCAGGTGACGACCGATCTGGCCGGTTTCTGGTCGCGGCACTACGCGCAGGTGCGGCGCGAACTCGCACGTCGTTATCCGCGCCATCAGTGGCCGGAAAATCCGTTGGCGTAAAACCGGCTAAGCTGGCGACTCGAATTTGTGTGGCGCGGCGGGCGCGTCCCGGCTTGTTGCCGCAGGCGCTCTCGTACTAAGCTGCCAGCCGCAGCAACAATCTTACAAACAGGAGAACCAACATGTCAGAAGAGTTACGCTCTTCGGGCCACGTCGAGGAGCAGGAGACGCCCAAATCCGGTCTGTTACTCTCGGTCGATCCCTTGTCCGCACCCGCGAGCCTGAGCGCCAAAGAGGGCGACAACATTGACTCCGACACGGACGGCACGGACACGAGCGGCGACGCTGGCGACAGCGACACCACCGACGGCGGCGACAGCGACGGCACAGACGCCGCCGACGCGGACGGCACGGACACCCTCATAGACGCCGACGGCACAGATGCCGGCACGGACGCCGACGGCTCGGATGCGACCAAGGACGCCGACGGCCGCGATTGATCGCAACGGCGGGGGCATGGCGGACGCGGGCCAAGAAACACTCGCACAACTGCTGCGGCCCCTCTGCGTGGAGGAGTTCTTAGCCTCCACCTGGGGGCGCGCACACCTGCACCTCAAGGGTCAAACGGGCCGGTTCGCCAGCCTGCTGCCGTGGGCGCAGTTGAACGCGATCCTGCAACAGCATCGGCTGGACTTCCCGCGCCTGCGGCTTGCGCGCGACGGGCAGAGTCTCCCCGCGTCCGCTTACCTGCGCCACGTCCGCAGCACCCGCCGCGCAAGCACGATCCCGCGCCTGCTCGCGCAGGAGTTGACCGCGCAACTGCGGCAGGGCGCGACGCTCGTGCTCGATGCCGTGGACGAACTCTACGAACCGCTGACCGACTTGGCCGTCAAACTCGAACGCTGCTTTCACGAGCACGTGCAGATCAACGCTTACGCCGGTTGGCGCACCTCGCGCGGCTTCGATCTGCACTGGGACGACCACGACGTTTTCATCCTCCAAGTGGCCGGGCGCAAAGAGTGGCGCATCTATGGCGAGACGCGCCCCGCGCCGCTGGTCAACGACGTAGAGCCTGCGCCCAAGCCCACCGACGCGCCGCGCTGGACGGGTCTACTGGTAGACGGCGACCTGCTCTACATCCCGCGCGGTTGGTGGCACGTCGCGCTTCCGTTGGACGAGCCGACGCTGCATCTCACGGTCGGCATACACAACCGCACGGGCCTCGATCTGCTGCGCTGGCTCGTCGAGCGCATGCGTACTAGCGAGCTTGTGCGGCGCGACCTGCCGCGCTTCGTCGGCCCGGCGGCACAGATGGCCCACGCCGCCGCCCTGCGCGCCGAACTGTCGGCCGCCTGGAGCGACGAACTTATCGCGCGCTATTTCGCCGCGCAGGACGCGCAGGCGCTGCCGCGCCCGCGCCTAGACCTGCCGTTGAGCGCCGCGCCCGCCGCGCCGCCACTCGCCGACGAGACGCGCGTGCGCCTGACCGCGCCGCGCCCGCTCGACTTCAAGACGGACGCAGGCATCGTCGAATTTGCCTGTCACAAAAAACGCTGGCGCTTCGCCGCAGATGCGCTGCTCGTGTTGCGTCCGCTCGCGGCGGGGCGCGCGTGTACGGTGGCCGATCTATGCGCTGCCGCCGCCGCCCGGCTCGACGCACAGACTGTGCGTCTCTTCATCGCCGAACTGATCGAGCATGGACTGCTCGCACTGGAAGCAATCTAAAAGTCAGGCATGAGCCAGCCGTTTTTCTATTGTTCCGAGTTGTCGCGCCAGCGCGGCGAGCCGCGCTACGGCACGGCCTCCGTCGGCGAAGTGTGGCTGCTCGTCGAGTATCCGTTCTGGTGGGGGCGCAATGCGTTCGCCGAGAGCCATCTGCCGACGGCCGTCAAGACGCATCTGACCGAAGCCCTCGCGCACATCCCGCGCGCACGCCTGCTGCTCATCAAGCAAGACCGCCCGCGCCGCCCGCAACTGAAATTCTTCGTCGTCCGCACGCGCGAGCGCGCGCCGTTCGCCGTCGAGTTCACGTTCACGACTTACGAAGAGTTGATCGACTTTGACATTGCGGCCGCTGCCGCCGGGCGCACCGGCAGTGGCAACAGCATCGTCACGACCGAACCGCTCTACCTCATCTGCACGCACGGGCGGCGCGACAAGTGCTGCGCGAAGTTTGGCTATCCGCTCTATCGAACGCTGCGCGCCGCCGGCCACGGAAACGTCTGGCAATCGTCGCACGTCGGCGGCGACCGCTTTGCCGCCAACCTGATCTGTTACCCGCATGGACTCTTCTACGCGCACGTGACCGAAGCTGACGCGCAGACGATCATCCACGCTTATGACGAACAGCGCATCGTGCCCGGTAAATATCGCGGGCGCGCATGCTACGGGCACGCCGTTCAGGCCGCCGAATACTTCGTGCGCGCCGAATCCGGGCTTGATGGGCTGGCCGACGTGTACCTGTTGAATCGGGCGCGCGTTGCGGAGAACAGTTGGCGCGTCAACTTCGCCGCGCCGCGCGTGGGGCGCGTGTACGAGGCGTTGGTCAGCAGCCGCGTCTCAGCCTTTCATCAATTTCTCGCCTGCAATGCGACGGAAGAAAAGAGCGTCGAACAGTTCGGCCTAGACGACTACCGCGTGACGAGCGACCACACGCTCGCGCCCGCTTAACGGTCGCCGCTCGCGCGGCCGCAAGGGGCGTCCACTCACTGCCGACAAACTACCGCAGATTGTAAGCCTGTCAGACCTTTGGCCCGCGCGGCGTTTGCGCTTGCGCGGGAGAACTGTTTTGACAATTAGCAACGCGCGCACTAACCTACACGCCCACGTTCGGTCGGGTCTGGCTGTCAGCCATGCCCCTTGATCAAATTCCTTATCGCCCTAGCGTCAAGCAAGTCCATTCGCACAGAGCACGAAGACCATGAGCATTAGACGGTCTCAACTGAAAACACGCACCCCCTGCCGGCAGGCTGCGGCGCTGTTCGTCTGCCTGCTGCTAGCCGCCCACGCGGCAGCGGGCCAAACAAACGACGGCGCGCAGAAGACCGTTGTGTTGTCGCCCGGTCAGCCGGTCGCAAAGGAGTTGCGGGGCGGCCAGCGGGCGGAGTTCCGGGTGGCGGCGCGCGCCGGAGAGTTCTTCCGCGTGCGCGTCGAGCAACAGGGGATCGATCTCATCGTCGTGCTCAGCGATCCGGCGGGTCGGCAACTGCTCGAAGTCGCACGTCAGAGCAACACGGTCGTGCCTGAGCCGGTGGTGGCGAACGCGGAAAGCGCGGGCGTGTACACGCTCAGCGTGCGTGCGCGGGACAAGAGCGCACCTGCGGGGCGCTACGAGGTTGAACTCGAAGAATTGCGCGCGGCGACGGTGCAAGACCAGTACCGCGTAGGGGCCGAGCGTGCGGCGGCGCGTGGCGCGCAGTTACAGTACGGCGAGGGCACGGCGGACGCCGTGCGCCGCGCGCTCGTGGAATACGAAACGGCCTACAAAGCGTGGCAGGCGGCGGGCGAGGCGCGCGAAGTGGCGCGCATGCTCGGCAGTCTCGGCGCTGCTTATAGCTCGCTGCGCGAATATAGATCCGCGATTGACTATTATCAGCGCGCCGCCGATCTGCTGCACACGCTCGGCGCGACAAAACAGGAGGCGGGCGTTGCCGAAAACATCGGCTGGCTCGCCTATCACGAACTCGGCGCTAAGCAACCGGCGCTCGCGGCGCTCGCGCGCGCGCTCAAACTCTACGAGGACATGGGCGCGCAGGGCAACGCCGCGCGCACGCGCACCATCATCGGCATGGTCTATACCGATCTCGGCGGCGATGCGGACGAGCGGCGCAAGGCGTTGACCTATCTCAACACCGCACTCGCCGACGAGCGCGCGTTGCGTAACCCTTACGCCGAAGGCGACGCGCTCAGCAACCTGATGTCGGCGTGGAAGAACCTGCAACGCCCGGACACGGCCATCTTCTACGGCAAGCAGGCCATTGACGTTTATCAAACGTTGCGCGCACGGCTGCGCAGCCTCGCGCTTGAGCCGGACACGCAGAAGACTTTCCTGCGCGCTAAAGCCGACACCTACCGCACGCTGGCCGACCTCTTGATCACGCAGGGGCGCTTGCCCGAAGCCCAGCAGGTGCTCGACATGCTCAAAGAGGAGGAGTATTCCGATCTCCTGCTGCGCGGCGGCGACACACCGTCGGGCCCGGGTGCGACAGGCGCGACAGGTGCGACGGGCCCGACCGCCAGCGGCGGCACGCCGACTACCGCCACGCTCTCGCCGGACGAAGCTGCATGGCAGAAACGCTATGAAGAGATCGCAAATGAATTGACGCTGCGCGGGCGCGAGCGCGGCGCGTTGCTCACCAAGCCGGCGCGCACGGCCGCAGAGGAGCAGCGCCTCAGTCAACTCGAATCGGACTTGTCGCTCGCGCATCAGGCGTTCAACAAGTTTCTTGATCGCCTGTCGGCCGAACTGGGTAACACGCGGCAGGCGGCGCGCGTCGAGTTGTTGCAGGAGGCCGAGGGGTTCAAACAAGACCTGCGCGAACTAGGGCACGGCGCGGTCGCGCTCTACACGCTGGTCGGCGCAGATAAGTACCGCATCATTCTGATCACGCCCGATGTTGAGCGCGCCTACGAATACCCGATCACGGGCGAAGAGTTGGCGCGTAAGGTCGCGGCCTTTCGGGAAGTGCTGCAAGACCCGCGCCGCGATCCTGTGCCGCTGGCGCAGGAACTCTACAAGATCGTGGTCGGCCCCGTCGCCAAAGATTTACAGGACGCGCAGGCCGAGACTTTGATGTGGTCTTTGGACGGCGTGCTGCGCTACGTGCCGATGGCGGCGCTCCATGACGGGCGGCAGTATCTCGTGGAGCGTTATCGCAACGAGGTCTTTACGCCGGCCAGTCAGGCGCGTCTGAAGGATCAACCGGCGGCGAAATGGAAGGGCTTGGGGTTTGGCGTGTCGAAGGCGCAGCCGGGCTTCAATGCGCTGCCCGCCGTGCCGCAAGAGTTGCACGCCATCTTCCGCGAAGAAGACGTGGCCGGCGCGGGCGCGAGCGGAGTGCTGCCCGGCAAGGTCATGCTCGATGATGCGTTCACGGTTGATAGCCTGAAGGCGGCGCTCAGACAGCAGTATCCGGTCGTACACATCGCCAGCCACTTCGCCTTCCGACCCGGCAACGAGAGCGATTCGTTTCTGCTCTTAGGCGACGGCTCGCACCTGTCGCTCAGACAGATCAAAAACGAGTCGAACATGTTTGGCGGCGTCGAACTGCTGACGCTCTCGGCCTGCGACACGGCCACGGGCGGCGCAGGCGCGGACGGGCGCGAGGTTGACGGCCTCGGCATGGTGGCGCAGCGACAGGGCGCAAAGGCCGTCATCGCCAGCCTGTGGCCGGTCGCGGACGCGAGCACGCAACTGCTCATGCAGAAGTTCTATGAAACGCGCGACGCACAGGCGGGCACGCCCAAAGTCGAAGCCCTCAGGCAGGCGCAACTCGCGCTGCTCTATGGCCCGGAGAAGGCCGGCGGTGCTGCCACGCGGCGCGGGTTGGCCGACGAGATGAATCGCGGCGTACAGGTTGGCGGGGCGCAGACAGGCGACGGCAAAAACAGATCAACCTTCGCGCACCCCTTCTTCTGGGCCCCCTTCATGCTCATCGGCAACTGGAAATAACCGCAACCTGTTACGTGTTCTCTAACCTCATTTCGTGCTGCCAACCGACGACGAACTATGCTGCACACAGTTAGCCATCAACGCGCATCTGGGCTGTGGCTTTGCCTGCTGCTGCTCGCCGCGTGCGCCTCGCCCGCGCGCGCGCAGGATACGGTGACGGGCGCATTCGAGGGCACGGTCAGCCATAGCGAGACGGGCGCGCGTATCCCCGGCGCGCTGGTCGAGATCATCAATCAGGCGACCGGCCTCACCCTGCGGCGGCGCACCGACGCACAGGGGCGTTTCTATCAAGGACTACTCCCGCCCGGCGTCTATACCATCCGTGTGACCGCGCAAGGTTTCGTCATACAGGAGAAGGAGCAGCGCCTTTACACCTCGCAGCCCAATCAGGTTGTGCCCATTCCGTTCGCGCTCGAACCTGAAGCGCCGCTGCCGCTGCCTGCGCCCACCACGCAACCGACCCCGCCGCGTCCGAACGCGCCACCGGCAGCAAGCGTCGTCGCCGCCTCAGACCGCCGCGACGCCATCGCAGAACTGAACCGCACGGATGCGCGCCGCTCCGGCGCTTTCACCGAACACGAAATCTCGACGCTCCCCTTAGGCGCGATCACCATCGTGCGCACGTTCGATGAACTGGCGCTGTTGCTGCCCGGTGTCGCGCCGCCCCCGCAGACGCTCGGCTCCGTCGCCGGCCCCGGCGTCGGCGCGGGCGTCGGCAGTGCCGGGCAGTTCGCGGTCAACGGCTTGCGCTCGCGGGCGAACAACTTCACTGTCGATGGCTCGGACAATAACGACGAGGATATCGGTGTGCGCCGCCAGGGCTTCGTCGCTTTGAACTCGCAGCCGCTGGAATCGGTCAAAGAGTATCAGGCCATCACTTTGCTGGCACCGGCGCAGTTCGGGCGTAACATCGGCGCGCAAGTGAACGCCGTCTCCAAGTCCGGTGGTAACGACACGCACGGCGCGCTCTACGGGCTGTTCAATTCTTCGCACTTAAACGCGCGCAACGCGTTCGATACGAAGTTCGGCACAGAGACGATCTCCTTGACGGGCGGCGGCCGGCCCGTGCTGCGCAACGGTCGCCCGCTCACGGTCACGAACCCAAGCGGCGGCGAGGATTCGTTCACCGCCGCGCAGTTCGGCCTCACGCTAGGCGGCGCGCTCGTGCCGGCCGCCGCGCAACGTCCTGGTCGCGGTCTCTTCTATTTCGTCTCCGGCGAAGGGCAACTCATCAACGCGACGCGCGAGCAGAGCTTTGCCGTGCCGACTATCGAGGAGCGTGGTCTGTTTGGCAGCGGCGCGCGCGGTCTTGAGCGCGACCCCTTCACCGGCGCGGACGTGCTCGGCTTTCCCACGACCGTCGGTGGCGACGCCATCTTCAGTCTCTTCCCCGCGCCCAACAATCCGCGCGGCCTGTACGGCCCGAACACGCTCACGCAAATCCTGCCCGCAGGCGGACAGGGGCGCGTCTTCTCCGGCAAGACGGACGGCAACTTCAACGTCGCGGGGCGCGCGCAGAGCGTGACCGTGCGCTACAACTACACGGCCGATTACCGCGACATCCCGGCCGTCGGCGGCGCGGTCTTCTCTGCCGTGCGCGCACGCGTCCGCACGCAGAACCTGTCGAACTTTCTCAACAGCGAACTGAGCGCGCCCGGTAGCGCGACGCCCATCTTTAATCAGGTGCGCGCCTCTTACGGCCGCACGCGGCTCGTGTTCGATGAAATCCGCGACACGCAGTTTTTGATTCCCAGTCGCTTCGCCAATTCACTTGCGCCGAGCGAGCGCCAGTTCCTCCTGAACGCGCCTGTCTTCGCCAACGATACGCTGCCCACCTTCTCGAACGTGCGCTACGACAGCTTCTTCAACTTCGGCGTCGAGAACCTGCTCGGCCCCATCGGGCAGGTCGTCATCGCCGGCTTCTCGCCCGTCGGCGTGGACGTGTTCAACTTTCCGCAGCGCCGCGTCAACAACACCTATCAACTCGCGGACATTCTGACCGTGCGCCGCAGACGCCACAGCCTCGCCTTTGGCGTGGACGAGCGCCGCACCGAACTCAACAGCGACCTGCCGCGCAACGCGCGTCCCTTGCTCGTCTTCGGCGGCGCACCGCGCCTCGTCACCAATGCCAACGGCAACACAGAGTTTCGCGGCTTCTTCAATCCCGTTGACCTCGCCGCCGCGTCCGCCCCAAGCGGAGTCTTTCAAGCCCTGACGACCGGCACAGGCTCGGCCATCAACCTGCGCTACTATCAACACAACCTGTTCGCGCAGACCGACTGGCGCATCCGGCGCAACCTCTCGCTCGCGCTCGGCCTGCGCTACGAGTACAACACGCCGCCGCGCGAGGCGAACCGCCGCATCGAGCGGACGTTCAACGATCCATCGCTCAGCTTTGTGCCGGGGTTGAATAACTTCGTCGGCGGGCGCGCACAGATCTTCGATCCAGACCGCAACAACTTCGCGCCGCGCCTTGGCCTCGCCTACGGCACAAACCTGCTCGGCGCAGCGCGCACAACGGTCGTGCGTGCAGGCTTCGGCGTCTTCTACGATCAACCGCTCGGCGCAGTCGTCAGTCAATCGCGCAACGTCTTTCCGAATTTCCTGACGCTCAATCTCGCGGGCGGCATCCCCGTGCAGCAGGGCGTCGGCTTCACCATCAGCGACCCCAGCTTTCCCTTTTTCACCTGTACGGACGCACAAGGCAACGCGCGCGCCTTCCCGCTCACTCAGCGCAACACGCTCAACCAACTGAACCCGGCCGTGCCGCTCGCATGTCTCGTCGGCGTCAACAACTCGTTCCCCGGCGGCTTCGAGATCACGCTGCCCGCGCGCCGTTTTGCCATGCCGGAGGCCGCCCACTACGCCTTCACCTTCGAGCAACAACTGAGCGGTGCGCTCGTCGCCTCTGCCGCCTACGTCGGCACGCAGGGGCGACATCTTCTGCGTCTCACCACCCCGAATCTCGGCCCGAACGCGCTGCTGATTCCAACTGTCGTCAACGTCGTTAACAACGTGCCGAACGTGATCGGGGTCGCGCTCGGCCCCGGCCAAAGGATCGGCGCAAACAACGCCGCGACGGGCGGTCGTCCCGTCAGTCAGGCGGGCGCGGTCAGCATCTATGAGGCGAGCGCCAATTCGCGCTACGATGCGCTGCAACTACAACTGCGCGGGCGCTTCCAACGCGCGCTGCAATTCCAACTCGCCTACACCCTGGCGCACGCGACCGACGACGTGTCGGACGTGTTCGATCTAGCGGGTGCATCGGCGCTGCCGCAAAACAGTCTGACCTTCGCGGGCGAGCGCGCGCCCGCCAACTTCGACGTGCGCCATCGCGTTTCATATAACTTCAGCTACGACCTGCCCGCGTTTGCGGGGCGCGCGCTCCGCTACCTCTTCGGCGGCATGCAGATCGCCGGCACAGGCTTCCTGCAAACCGGCCAGCCCTTCACCGTCAACTCGATCTTCGACGTGAACCTCGACGGCAACCTGACGGATCGTTTGAACTCGACCAGCGGCCTCACCGTGACCGGCAACCGTCGTCAACCTCTCCTTCTGACCGCCGCCGACCCGACCGCGCTGCTTGCGCCCATCGGGCAGGACGGACGAGTAGCGCGCAACACGTTTCGCGCGGGCGGCATCGTCGAGCTAGACCTCGCCCTCAGCAAACAGTTCATGCTGCCGCACGCCCAGCGCATCGCCCTGCGCGCAGACATCTTCAACTTCATCAACCGCGCCAACTACGCCATCCCCGTCCGCTATCTCGGCGCACCCGGCTTCGGGCAAGCCACCGACACCAGCACGCCGCCGCGCCGCATTCAACTGGCACTCAAGTATTTGTTCTGACGCGACGTGGGCGCGCTTGAGCTAGACATTAAAACAGACGTTGGACAGAGATTAGACCGGCAGCGGGGCGTGCGGCTTAGCTTTCAGCTTCGACCGTTTCGCGTAGCTCACGAAAGAGGCGTGCGAGCGCGTCGGCGCGATAGTGTGCGTTGAGACCGCTTGGATTGGGCAGCACCCAGATCGTGGTCTGCCCGAGCCGTTCCGGCTGTAAACCGAGTTGGGCTTTAGGGCGGTTAAAGGCCGTGCGGTATGCGCCGATGCCGAGCAGCGCCAGAAAGCGCGGACGATAGCGCCGCACCTTCGCGCCGAGCCGCCGCCCGCCCGCCACGATCTCTGCGGGCGTCAACTCGTCAGCCGTCGCGGTTGCACGCGCGACGAAATTGGTGATGCCGTAGCCACGCGCGAGCAGTTCCGCTTCTTCGTGCGGCGCTAAGAGCCGCGCGGTGAAACCGGCGGCGTAAAGCGCGGGCCAGAATCTATTGCCGGGGCGGGCGAAGTGATGCCCGGTCGCGCCGGAATAGAGACCGGGATTGATGCCGCAAAAGAGCACGCTTAAGCCGGGCGCGATCAGGTCGCGGACGGTTTTGCCGCCCGCCGCAGCGATCTCTTCCTTCGTAGGTTTGTACGGCAGCGTCATGGCTGAACCTTGTGCGTCAACTCCGCCTCACTTTCTTGCCGCCGCAATTGTAGCAAAGTCGGGTTGCTGCATAATCCGGCGCGCGGGGAATAGGCTCCGGCGTTTGTGGCGCACGCGCGCGGGCCGGGTATAATCTGCTTGATGGCTTACCTCGTGCTTATTCTGGCGCTCGTTGTGACGTGCTTCGCGGGCGTGCAGTTCTACTACATGATGTTTCTGCAAGCCGTGAATCGGCAGCAGCGGCGGCGCATCGCAGAGTTGGAGCGCGCGCTGCTCGCCTTGCAGCAAGCGCCGCCTGCCCAACTGCCCGCGCCACCCGAAGCCGACGAGGTGTGGGCGGAAATGATTGACGACGGCACGGGCTGAGCCGGCAGGTTTGAACGGACGCGTGAGTGATCAAGTTAGTGGAGCGGAGAAGATAATGAAAAGCAGATGGTTGATGCAATGTGTGGCGCTCGTCATGTGTGCGAGTTTCGTGCTGCCTGTGAGCGGCGGGCAAAGACGCAGAGGCAGAGGGCAGAGCGGGGCGGCGGGCGCGGGCGCGCTCACGGCTAAGATTCGCCGCTTCGCGCCGACGGTCGTCACCGCCGACACTTCGCGGCTGACGGCGCGCGACCGGCGTGCGCTCGATAAGATCATCGCGGCCGCCGCTTACATGGATCCGCTCTTTCTGCGTCAGGTGTGGGCGGGCAATCCCGACCTCAAGGCCCGGCTCGAACGCGACACGTCACCGGCCGGGCGCGCACGTCTGCACTACTTCAAACTAAACGCCGGCCCCTGGTCGCGCCTCGACAGCGACGAGCCGTTCATCGAGGGCGTGCCGCCCAAACCGCCGCAGGCGAATTTCTATCCGGCGGACATGACTAAAGAAGAGTTCAACAACTGGGAGCAGGGTCTCTCGGCCGATGAACGCGAACGCGCAAACGGCTTCTTCTACGTCATCCGGCGCGACGCGGGCGGCGGCTTCAAGACCGTGCCTTACAGCGCAGAGTATCGAGAGTTTCTCGTGCCCGCCGCGCGGCTGTTAAATGAAGCGGCGCAGTTGACGACCAATCGCACGCTGAGAGATTTCCTCAACAAACGCGCGGCGGCTTTCGCGTCGAACGATTATTACGACAGCGACGTGGCGTGGATGGATTTGGACGCGCCGATTGAAGTGACCATCGGGCCGTATGAGACATACGAGGACGGGCTGTTCAGCTACAAGGCGGCCTTTGAGGCGTTCGTCACCCTGCGCGACGAGGCGGAGAGCGCAAAACTCGCGCGCTTCAGTCGCTACCTGCAAGAACTGGAAGATCATCTGCCGATTGAGGCGCGTTATCGTAATCCAAAACTGGGCGCGGCGTCGCCGATTCGCGTGGTCAACGAAGTCTTCGCCTCCGGCGACGGCAACCGGGGTGTGCAGACCGCCGCGTACAATCTGCCGAACGATGAGCGCGTGGTCAAAGAGAAAGGCTCGAAGCGCATCATGCTGAAGAACGTGCAGCAGGAGAAGTTTCAGCAGACGCTCATCCCCATCGCCCACGTCGTGCTTGCGCCGGCCGACGAGCGCGCGCTCTCCTTCGACACCTTCTTCACGCACATCCTCATGCACGAGTTGATGCACGGGCTGGGGCCCCACAACATCAACGCGGGCGGGCGCGACACGACCGTCCGCATGCAACTTAAAGAACTCTACTCGGCCATTGAAGAGGCGAAGGCGGACATCAGCGGACTGTGGGCCTTGCAATACCTGATCGACAAAGGCGTGATGCCCAAGAGCCTTGAGCGTGCGCTCTACACGACCTATCTGGCGAGCACCTTCCGCTCCGTCCGCTTCGGCATCACGGAGGCGCACGGCAAAGGCATCGCCGTACAGTTCAACTATCTGATGGACAAGGATGCGATTCGTTACAACGAGCGCGCCGGCACGTTCAGCATCAACCCGGCGCGCGTCAAAGAGGCCGTGCGCGATCTCACCCACGACATCATGACACTGCAAGCCGAAGGCTCTTACGACAAGGCGAAAGCCATGCTCGACACCTACGGCGTCGTCCGCCCACCGATGCAGCGCGCACTAGACCGGCTCGGCAATGTGCCCGTTGACATCGAACCCATCTATCCGCTCGCGCGGGCCGTCGCCGCGATGCGTTAACAGCGGGTGCAAAACTAGCCGGGCGCGCTCAGTCAGACCTGACCGCGCGCCCGGCTAGTTTTTTAAGCCTTCTAGCCCTGAGCGATCTCGCGTACAGCCACGATCAATCGCTCGACCTCGGCCTGCGTCGTGTAGCAGGCGCAGCCTGCGCGCACGAGTCCTTCCACGCCAAGCTGAAGCCGCTCGATGATCGTGGCCGCATAGAAATCGCCGTGCGAAGCGAAGAGTCCCTCGGCCGCTAACCGCTCAGCGACCTCGGTCGAGCTAACGCCGCGCACCGTGAAGCCGATGGTCGGCGTGCGCGGCGCGGTGGGCGGCGGGCCGTAAAGCTGTACGCCGTGAATGTCGGCTAAGCCCGTCCAGAGTTGCGCGCCCAACTTTGCGCCGCGCGCATGCAGACCGGCGAAAGTCGTCTGCAAGCGTTCACGCCGCGACGCGCCGGGAGCAAGCGCTGCGAGAAAATCGACGGCTGCGGCCGCGCCCATGATGCCCTCGTGATTCTGCGTGCCCGTCTCGACGCGCTCCGGCGCGCTGTCGGGCGCAGGCACGAGTTTCGGGAAATCAAGATCCGCCAGCAACTCGTGCCGGCCATAGAGCACGCCCACGTGCGGGCCGTAAAACTTGTAGGCCGAGCAGGCCAGAAAATCACAATCGAGCGCGCGCACGTCCGTTAACACGTGCGGCGCGTAATGCACCGCATCGACGAACAGCAGCGCGCCGACCGCACGCGCCAACTCGCCCGCGCGGCGCACGTCCGTCAGCGTGCCGAGCGCGTTCGAGGCTGCGCCGACCGCCACGAGCCGCGTGCGCGCGCTCACCTGCCGCGCGAAATCTTCCCAGTCGAGTTGTCCCGTCTCCGTGTGCAGCCTGACGGTGCGAACGACGATGCCGCGTTCACGTTCGAGCGCACGCCAGGGGGCGACGTTGGCGTGGTGGTCGAGTTCGGTGACGACGATCTCATCGCCCGCGCCGAGTCTGCGACCGAGCGCGCGCGACAGGTGGAAGGCGAGCGTCGTCATGTTCGCGCCGAAGGCGATCTCATGCGGCGCTGCGTTGAGAAAATCCGCGAGCGCACGGCGGGCCGCTTCGATGAGCGCGTCCGTCTCCGCACTGGTCGGATAGGCCCAATGCGTGTTGGCGTTATGGTGAAACAGATAATCGTTCATCGCCTCGGCCACGACGCGCGGGACTTGCGTGCCGCCGGGGCCGTCGAAGTAGGCGACCGCGTGGCCGTTGTGCGTGCGTGTGAGGGCAGGGAAGTGCGCCCTGATCTCTGCGACGGGCGCAACCATGTCGGTGCTTGGTTGTATGCTCGGTTGTGTGCTGGGTTGCATGTCAGGTCAACAAGTCCTTGATCGATAGTTTCAGTTCCGCGAGCAGGCGCGCGGTCGCATCGGCGCGCGCCGCCCAGTGTGCGCCCAGATTGCCCAGCCCGGCAAAGTGGCGCGGGTGGCGCGTCGTCCAGTCCGCCGCTTCGCGCGCGAGCCAGTCGAGCGTGCCGGGCGCGTCCTGCGCGAGCAGGGCTTGCAGGCTGAAGGCGCGCGTGCCGATGCGCGTGCCGACGCCCAGCCCGCGCGCGGCGCGTTGTAAATCCGCGCGCGTCAGGATGAGACCGGAGCGCACGGGCGCAAGGAGCGATTGCAGAAAATCTGCGAGCGTGCCTGTGCGTGGATCGACGAGCGCGGGCGCGGCGCGCAGATGTAGCGGCAGAGCGTCCAGCGGGCCCGTCTGTTCGGTTTCGCCGCGCAGCGCTGTCGTCACAAGCTCGGCCCAGCGTGCGTAGAAGGGCGGCGCAAGGTCGCTCAATTTCGCCAGATAGCACGGCAGCCAGCTTAGCAAGTGCTCCCAAAGGAGCGCACGCCGCGCCTGCTGCCACAGCGCCGCGCGCTCAGGCGCACGCTCTCGTTCGTGCAGTTCCGCGACGTGCGCGTAGAGCGCGAGCAGCACGGCGATATGATCCGGCTCGGCCGGCGGCGGCTCGCCGAGCGCGCGCCAGAAACCGGCGACGAGATCGCGCGCCGCGCCGCCGAGCATGCCCTCTGCGCCCAGATAGACCGAAGCGTAAGGGTAGAGTTCGAGCAGGAATAGTTCTGTGTAGACGCTGGCGGCGGGCGGCGCGCCGAGGTCGAGCGCGGCTGCGACGCGGGCCGTCTCGGCCGTCGGCGGTTCGGCCAGCACGGCCAGAGCGCGGAAGATTTCCATCAATCAACTGCGACCGTTTCGGCTTGCGCGGGCAGCCGATAAAACTCGCGCGCGGGTTTGAGCGGGCGCAGCAACCAGTAGGGGCGGCGCGTGCCGTCGGGCGAGAACTGCGCGGCGGCGCGCGTCTCTGCGAGCCACTTGCGATAGACCGCGCGCGCCCGCTCGGCATCAACCGAGATGTCGCCGTAAGCATCGCCCGCGCGCGCTTTTGTCACGCGCACCGCTTGATGCCAGCAGTGCTGACCGGAGACGGGGTCGGGGTGGACGGGGAAAGTCAGATTCTGATGCACGCCCACGTCCGTCCACCAGATGCGGAGCGTGTCCGCGTCGCTTGACTCGTAGGGCGCGACGCCGCGCTCGCGTTTTAAGCCCCACTGTTGGCCGGCGTGATCGAGTTTGACGGTTGCCATCAACTGCCGCTGCCCTGTGTCGGTCAACTTCCAACGCCCCATGTGATGACTGCACGCGACGATGCCCGGCTTAATGCCTTCCGTCACCCACGCGCGCACGACGAAATAGCCGATCTCGGTTTCGACGCGCACAAGTTCGCCCGTCTCGATCCCCAGTCGCGCGGCGTGCGTCGGGTGCAGCCAGAGCGGGTTGGTGTGCGCGATCTCGTCGAGCCACTTGGCGTTGGCGGAGCGCGTGTGGATCTGCACGGGCAGGCGAAAGGTTGAGATGAGCACGGTCTCGTCCGGCGCGAGCTTGTCGGGGTGAATGTGGCTCTTGATGTAGGTGGGCAGCGCCCATTCGGGCCAGCCCCAATCGGCGAGCGTGCGCGAGTAGAATTCAAGCCGCCCGCTCGGCGTCGGAAAACCGCGCACGATCCGGCCATCAACTTCGACGCCGACCATGCGCCGCCCGTCCTCGTCCGCATCGGGCGTCGGCACGGGCACGATGTTGGGCGACGCAGGTTTCGGCGTCCGCGTGTAGACGCGTTGAAAACGATCCACGCGCACGTCCGTCAACTCGTCCGTCGGCACGTCCCTGTCATAAACCGCGCCCAACTTCTGCTGTATCTCAAACGCGCCGTAGCGCCGCATGAAAGCGAGCGGCGTCAAGCCTTCGCGCGCGGCTGCTGCCGGCAAGCCCGGCACGGACTGCTCGAAGATATAGCCGTAGTATTCGTCCACGCTCAGGCGCTCGCTCGGTCGCTCGCGCGATTCGGCAAACTGGCGTATGCCTAAGCTGCCGTCGGGGTCGATCCGCCACGTCACTTCCAGCCAGAACTCGTTCTCCTCCCAGACTTCGCCGGGATTGACGGCGCGCGTGTCCGCGACCGGCTCGCCCATGCGCTCGCGGGCGGCGCGCAGAACAGGCTGGCGAAAGCCGAGCCACTGTGCATCGTGCGTCTCGTAAGAATGTACGTCGTGGCGCTCCGAGCCGTGCCCCATGGGCAGGATGTAGTCTGCGAAGTAGGCCGTCTCGTTCCACGTCGGCGTCAGGGCGACGTAACAGCCGATCAAGTTTTCGTCCGTTAGGACTTCGACCCACGAGAAGCCGTCCGGGTTTGTCCAGACCGGGTTATAGACGCGCGTGAAATAGACATCGACGCGCCCGCGCCCGTCCTTTAAGAAATGGGGCAGCAGAAACGATAACTCGTTCATGGCGAGCGGGTACTCGCGCGGCCACGTCAACTCGTTCCACGTGCGCGGGTGCGGCGGCGTGTAGATCGGCTTTGGCACAAACTTGTTCCACGCGTTCGGAAAGACGCCGCCCTCGGTGGCGACCGCGCCGAGCAGCGCGTTGAGCATAAAGAGCGTGCGCGCCACCTGCCAGCCGCCACTGTTGCCGGCGGCGGCGCTCCGCCAGTTGTGACTGGAAAAACGCGTGCCCGCCGTGGCGACCACCTCGGCAATCTCCGCGATTGTCTCGGCCGCAACGCCCGATTCCTGCGCGGCGTACTCGAAGGTGTAGGCGCTGTAGAGTTCTTTCAAAACGGCCGCGAAGGTTTCAAACGTCGTCTCAAGCTCCGGCCGCTCGACTGCCAGATACTCTTCCCAGTTCCACCAGCGGCGCACAAACTCGCGGTTGTAGCGGTCGTGCTGGATCAGAAAATTCGCAATCGCCAGCACAATCGCGGCCTCCGAGCCGGGATAGGGCGCAACCCAAAAGTCCGCGTGCGTCGCCGTGTGCGACAGGCGCGTGTCAAACACGATCAACTTCGCGCCCGCCGCTTTGGCCTCGATGATGCGCTGCGCGTGCGGGTTGAAGTAGTGCCCGGTCTCAAGGTGCGAACTGATGAGGAAGATCACTTTGGCGTTCGCATGATCGGGGCTGGGGCGATCAAGCCCCATCCAGTATTGATAACCGGCGCGGCTGTTCGACGAGCAGACGGTCGTGTGCGAGTTGTGCCCGTCCACGCCCCACGCCGCCAGCACGCGCTCGGTAAACCCGTCCTCGCCGGGCCGCCCGACGTGGTACATCACCTCGTTGTGCCGCCCTTCAACAATCGCTTTGCGAATCCGCGCCGCGATGTCGTTTAGCGCCTCGTCCCAACTAACGCGCGTCCACTGGCCCGCGCCGCGCCGCCCCGTGCGCTTGAGCGGGTAGAGGATGCGATCCGGGTCGGTGATCTGATTGAGCGTCGCCGGCCCCTTCGCGCAGTTGCGCCCGCGCGAGCCGGGATGCTCAGGGTTGCCCTCGAACTTGCGCACCTGAAGGCTGTCCCGATCAACGTAAGCCAGCAGCCCGCAGGCGGACTCGCAGTTGAAGCAGGTCGTCGGCACGAGCATGTAGCGCCGCTCCGTGCGCCGTGGCCACGCCTTCGACTCCAACTCCACCCAATCGTCCCAACGCTCTTTGGGCGGGAACGCCGCCAGATGGATGCGGCTCGGCCCCGGATAGAATGTCTCGCCCCGCGCCTCCGTCTCGCGCCGCGCCGCGCTCACACGCTGATTTAGTTCATCTAGTTTCATAAAACTGACCAACCTACGACTGCCTGTGTCAGCAAGCCGCCCGCGCCTTCAAAGCTCTTGCTTTGCGCCCAAAAGGGCGCGGCCTTTTCCGCTTTGCCGCACGCTGTTCAGGCGAGCGGGACAGCTTGTCCGACTTGCACGTAGGCGTGTTCGTAGAGCAACAGACCGACGAGGACGAGCGGCACGACTGCAAGACCGACGAGCGGCGCGGCGCAACCGAACAGCGTGAGCAACACGCTCGTCCAGAAAAATGGCTTGAAGCGACCGCGTGTCAGTTCCCACGTGGCGAGCCGCGCGTGCGCGGTCGGGTGCGTGAGCGTGAGTTCGCCGCAGACGAGCAGGAGGTGCGCGAGCGTCGTGGCGGCAATCGTCCAGAGCAGCGGCGCGACGGCGTCCGGCTCAAGCCAGAAGGCGAAGGGCAGCAGCGTCGCCGCGCCGACGACGAGCGATTGCACGAGCAGGTGCGGCGGCAGCAGCGGGTTTTGCCACAGGTCGCGCGCCTTCGCCTGCGCGAACAGGTACGCGGTATAGACGGCGGTCAGCACGGCGAGTGGTAGCCCCGCGCCGATCAACCAGCGTTGCAACGTGGTTTGACCAAGCAGCGCGGCCGTGAAATGCAGCGCCAGCACGAACGAATAACCGGCGATGATGAATGCGCCGCGCACCAACCAACTGCGCCATTGCGGGCGCGTGAAGATCAGGTAGAAACGCTCAGGGTGCTCCAAATCCCAGATGAGCAAGCCGCCGGTTGCCGCAAGGAATAGCCCGGACACGACGGGCGCAACCCATAACCAGAGCGCGCCGTTTGCGCTTATGATTGGCCGCGCAGAGTTTGCTAAGCCAGTTAGATAACCGAAAATTAACAGCAGCGCCGCGACGAGATACGCGCCGGCCGCGATGCCCTTCGTCCACGTGTAGAGACTGACGCGCCAGTCCCAGGGGAGCGCGTGCGGCACGTCGTAGGCGAGCAGCGCGGCGGCCGAACTGTTACTGAAGGTCGGGTTGCCGGCGACGACGTGCGCGGGCGTCTCTAGTTGCTCGCTCCACAT
>DASVQA010000137.1:0-13563 GCA_036389375.1 Pyrinomonadaceae bacterium
ATGTGGACGGCAGCACGGCGTTTAATGACGAAGCGGTTGAGCAGGAACGCAGCGCGGTCGGCGCGAGCAGCGGCGATTGACTTGCGCGCGCAAGGGTGCGCAGAATAACCGCCCGCACTTCGGAAACGCCGCGGCCCTAAAAACCGAGAGACATGCAGACCAACATCGTCGGCCAATCCGTCCCGCGCAAAGAGGGGCGCGCAAAAGTCACAGGCGCAGCGCGCTACGTGGACGACCTGCACATGGACGGGATGCTCTACGGCGCAACCGTCCGCAGTCCTCAGCCGCGCGGGCGCATCAGCGCGATCAAGTTTGATCCGGCCATCGCGTGGGACGAGTTTATTGTCGTCACGGCCCGCGACATTCCGGGCGAGAACGCCGTCGCGCTCATCCTGCTCGATCAACCCTATCTCGCAGCCGAGTTCGTCAATCACAGGGAAGAGGCGATCTTGCTGCTCGCGCATGAAGATAAATATTTACTCGAACGCGCGCGCCGCGCCGTCACGATTGAGATCGAGCCGCTCCCGCCCGTCTTCACGCTCGCAGAATCGCTGGCGCAGAAAGAGATCATCTGGGGCGAGGACAACGTCTTCAAGTCGTATCTCGTGGACAAGGGCAACGTGGACGAGGTCTGGGCGCAGGCGGCTTTCATCGTCGAAGGCGAATACGAGACGGGCGCGCAGGAGCAGTTGTACATCGAGCCGAACGGCGTCATTGCCACCGCAAACGCTGACGAGGGCGTGACGGTCTGGGGTTCGATGCAGTGCCCCTACTACGTACACAAGGCGCTCTTGAAACTGTTCGCGCTGCCGGAAGATAAGATTCGCGTGATTCAGACCGAGACGGGCGGCGGCTTCGGCGGCAAGGAAGAGTACCCTTCGATGATCGCGGGGCACGCCGCGCTGTTGTCTCTGAAGGCCGGCGGGCGACCCGTCAAGATCATCTACGACCGCGCCGAAGACATGGCCGCCACGACGAAGCGGCATCCCTCGCGCACGCGCCATAAAACGGCCGTCGCGCCGGACGGCAAACTGCTCGGCATGGAGATCGACTTCGTGGTTGACGGCGGCGCTTACGCCACGCTCTCGTCGGTCGTGCTCTCGCGCGGCACGATCCACGCCGCCGGCCCTTACTACTGTCCGCACGTCCGCATCAACGCGCGGGCCGTCGCCACCAACACGCCGCCGCACGGCGCTTTTCGCGGCTTCGGTGCGCCGCAATCGATCTTCGCGTTGGAGCGCCATCTCGACAAGGTCGCGCAGGTAGTCGGCCTCAGTCCTGCCGAGTTGCGCCGCCGCAACTTTATCCGCGAAGGCGAGACGACCGCGACGGGCCAAGTTATCCGCGAGCCGGTGGACATGGCGGGCCTGCTGGCACGCGCCTTCGCGCTAACGGACTATGAGGCCAAGCGCGCACGCTTCGCGCGTGAGAACGAGGGCCGGAGTTTGCAGCGCGGGATCGGCTTCGCCTCGTTCATGCACGGCGCGGGCTTCACCGGCTCAGGCGAGGTCTATCTGCAATCAATCGTCGGCGCGGAAGCGGATGAGACGGGCCGCGTCCGCATTCTCGCCGCGAGCACGGAGATCGGGCAGGGCACGAATACCATCTTCGCGCAGATCGCGGCCGACGCGCTCAAGATCGATTTTGCTCTGATCGAAGTGGCGCAGCCCGACACGAGGAGCGTGCCGAACAGCGGCCCGACCGTCGCCTCGCGCACCTGCATGGTCGTCGGCAAACTAGTGGAATCGGCCGTGCTCGGTTTAAGACAGACGTTGCAGCGCGGCGGGCTGCTCACAGAAAGCTACACGTCGGATGATTGGCGCGCGGCATGTCGCGCCCACGTCGCTCAGCACGGCGCGCTCAGGTCTTTCAGCCGCTACACTCCGCCGCCGGGCATCAAATGGGATGAGGGCAAGTATCAGGGCGACGCCTACGGTGCTTATGCGTGGGCGGTTTACGTCGCGGAAGTCACGGTGGACACGTTGACCTACGAGGTGCGCGTGGACGATTTCGTGGCCGTGCAGGAGGTGGGCAAGGTCGTGCATCCTGTGCTTGCTGCCGGGCAGATCGAGGGCGGCGTCGCGCAGGCCATCGGGTTTACGCTCTACGAGCAGGTCGTCTGGGATGAGGGGCGCATGCGTAATAACCAGATGACCAACTACATCATCCCGACCGCGGCCGACATTCCACCCATCCGCGTCTTCTTCGAGGAGCAGCCCTACGCCTACGGCCCCGGCGGCGCGAAGGGCATCGGCGAATTGCCGATGGACGGCGGCGCACCCGCGATCTTAAACGCCATCGAACACGCCACCGGCGTCGCGTTCAATCACGTCCCGTTAATGCCCGAAGCGTTAATGGCATCCTTGAGTAAATGAAAGAAAAATCTCACGCAAGGGCGCGAAGGCAGACGCAAAGAGCTTGAAAGTTTCTCTTAGTGTCCTTCTGCTTTGCGCCTTTGCGTGAGACTTCCTTAGCGCCGAGAAATTCGCATGACCGGGACAACAGCCAAAGTTGACGTGACCTGCACGGTAAACGGCGAGCGGCGCACGCTCACCGTGCATCCGATGGCGCGTCTGCTCGACGTGCTGCGCGAGCAGTTGCGGTTAACCGGCACGAAAGAGGGCTGCGGTGAAGGCGAGTGCGGCGCGTGCTCCGTGTTGCTCGACGGCGCGTTGGTGAACAGTTGCCTTGTGCCGGTGCTGCAAGTCGCGGGCGCGGAGATTAAAACGATTGAAGGCGTGACGGACGGCGCTGAGCTACATGCCGTGCAGCAGGCATTTATCGAGACGGGCGGCGCACAGTGCGGCATCTGCACGCCGGGCATGGTCTTGGCGGCGGTCTGCCTGCTCGAACAGAATCCAGCGCCAACCGATGCCGACATACGCAACGGTCTCGCCGGCAATCTCTGTCGCTGTACGGGCTACATGAAAATCTTCGACGCGGTCGTGCGCGCCTGCCAGCGCGCGGGGAGCGCGCGTTGAGAGCCTACCTGCCTGATTATGAGCTGCGTGCGCCGGAGGATTTAGCCGCCGCGCTCGCGTTGCTGGCTGGCGAGCCGGGCGTGTGGCGCGCGTGCGCGGGCGGGACGGACTTGATGGTGCTCATGGAAGCCGGCCTGCTCGCACACAAACGGTATTTAAGCATCTGGCATCTGTCCGAACTCAAAGGCATAGAGGTCGCGCCCGGACACGTCACGCTCGGCGCTCTGACCACCTACACAGAGGTGCAAAGGCACGAGACGATGCGGCGCGAGTTTCCGCTCCTGTGCGCGGCGGCGCGCGAGACGGGCGGCATTGCCATCCAGAATCGCGGCACGATCGGCGGCAACATCGTCAACGCTTCGCCCGCCGCCGACTCGCCGCCCGCTTTGCTCGTCTACGACGCCGAACTCGAACTCGTCTCCACGCGCGGCGCGCGCTGGTTGCCGTACCATCAATTTCACACCGGCTACAAGCAGATGAACATGCACGCGGACGAACTGCTTAGCCGCATACGCCTGCCGCGCCCGACAGATGCGCTACACGGCTACTATCGCAAGGTCGGCACGCGCAAAGCACAGGCGATCTCGAAGGTCTGTTTCGCTGCGAGCGCGCGCATGGCGGGCGGGCGGCTCGCAGACCTGCGCCTCGCGCTCGGCAGCGTCGCGCCGACCGTCGTGCGCTGCACGCAGACGGAAAATCTGCTGCGCGATCAGGCGCTAGACGAAGCGACGCTGCGGGCCGCGCGCGAGTCGTTGCGGCAAGAGATCGCGCCGATTGACGATATGCGCTCGACAGCCGAGTACCGCCTGCGCGTCGCGGCGAATCTGTTGACGGACTTTCTCACGAGCGTGGCGGCAAGCGCCGGCGGGGCGCAGCAGTAAGCCGCGCGTGCGGGTCAACATCCGGTAGGGCTGAATTATGAAGTACACAGTGCTTAGCAGGCTGAACAAAGCGAACGTTGCGCGGTGGTGCGCGCGCGTGTCTGCGCTCGTCGTGCTGGTCGTGCTGCTATGGGCGAACGCGTGGGCGCAGGACGCGAAACCGGAAGTGCTGGTCATTGGCGGCTGGGTGAACGCTGCGGAAGGCAAAGCAAGCTATCAGCGCGGCGCGGCGGCTTACGCGTTGAACAGTGACGTGCGGTTGCAGTCCGGTGATCTGATTAGCACCGGACAGGACGGACGCGTCGAAGTGTTGTTGAATCCCGGTTACTACCTCAGGCTGGCGGGGCAGAGCGCGTGCCGCCTGCTCGATACGAACGTAGATAATCTAAAGCTGCAACTGGACGCGGGCACGCTCGCGCTGGAAGTGCTCAGACACGACGCTTACGGCATCGGCAACATCCCCGAACGCCTGTCCTACGAGTTAATCACCATCGTGACGCCGGACACGGAGATCGCCATCAGAGTGGGCGGCAGTTACCGCATCAACGTCGCCGCCGACGGGCGCAGCGAATTGCAGGTGCGTGCGGGCGAAGCGGTCGTCGGCCACACACGCGTGAAAGAGAAACAGGCGGCGGGTGCGGCCGACGGCGCAGCTACTGTGCGCGCCTTCGACCCGAAAGTTGAAGATCCGTTTGACGTGTGGTGTCGGACACGCGCGCAGGCTTTGGTCGCCGCCAACCGTGCGCTCAAGGAGGTGGACTGGCGCAAGGCGCAACGCAAGGGGGCGGATGTTACGTTGGCCATGCCGGCGCTCAAGGAGCAGGAGAGCAGCCCGTTTGTGCTGTCGGCTGTGCCGGGCACGGTCAGTTTCGTCGAAGCGGACGTGCAGGTTGGTCGGGCCGGCGCAGACTGGCAGCTGTTGGCGGCGGGCGCGGCCTTGAAGGCGGGGCAGACGCTGCGGACGGGCGCACATAGCCGGGCGGAAGTGTTGCTGCTCCCGGACGTGTACCTGCGGCTTGGCGGCGCGAGCGAGATCGTCTTCGACGAGCTATCTTTTGACGCGGTGGCCTTGAAACTCGTGCGCGGCTCGGCCATCCTCGATGCGTTTAAATTCGAGCCGAAGCGCGCCGCACATCTGACGCTCGCCGGCCCTGTGTCCAACATGACGGTGCTGGGCGCGGGCAACTATCGCCTCGACAGCCGGCAGGGCGGCGAGGAAATCTCCGTGCGGCAGGGTCGGGTCGCGTTGGCGGGCCAGACCATTGACGCTTGCCGGCATTTGGTCGCCGGTCGTTCGACACCGTGCGCCGCAGATGAAGAGGATAGCTTCGACCTGTGGAGCGAGGAACGCCGCAAAGGCACAGGCGTGGGCACGTGGCCGAACGTGGCGCGCTTTCTCGCGCTGTTGAAACGCGACCGCGTGGTGTGGACAGGCTTCTGGTGTCGCGGGCCGCAGATGGCGGGCTACACCTTTGTGCCTTATCAAAATCTGGGCTTCCGCACGCCCTTCGGCGGCAAGTATGCGCTCTACTTTCTTCAGTGGCGACCGTCGTTTCTGTCGCCGCAGGGCAATCCCTACGAGCGAAACCTGCAACTGCCGACGCGAGTTTTCATACGGCTGCCCGGCCGGCCCTGAAGTTTACACGGCAGGCTTTCGGTCTTCGGTTCTAAAGACGCAGAAGCCGAAGACGCCCGCGCCGGCCAAATTCGTCTTGCAGATGAGCACGCCAACTTTCGTCATACGTGGTCGCCGCGTCGCAACGCCTGAAGCGACCGCGCCCGCCACCGTGCATGTGCGCGACGGGCGCATCGTCGCAGTCGGGGCGTGGGCGGACGTGCCGGCCGGTGCTGAGTTGCTCGACGTGGACGACGAAGCAGTGGTCATGCCGGGGCTGGTGGACACGCACGTGCATGTGAACGAGCCGGGGCGAACTGAGTGGGAAGGTTTTCAGACGGCGACGCGCGCGGCTGCGGCCGGCGGCGTGACGACCATCGTTGACATGCCGCTCAACAGCGTGCCCGCGACCACGACGCGCGCAGCGCTGGAACTGAAGATCGCGTGCGCTGCCGGACAATGCAGCGTGGACGTTGGTTTCTGGGGCGGCGTCGTGCCGGGGAACACGGGCGAGCTTGCGCGCATGCACGAAGCGGGCGTCGTCGGCTTCAAATGCTTCCTCGTGCCTTCGGGCGTGGACGAGTTTCCACACGTGACCGAAGCGGATTTGCGTGTGGCGCTGCCGGAGTTGGCGCGGCTCGGCGCGTTGCTCATCGTGCATGCCGAAGTGCCCGCGCCGATTGATGCGGCGCTCGCGCAAGTGGCCGAGGCGGGCGCAGACCCGCGCCGCTACGAGACGTTTCTCAACTCGCGGCCAAACGCGGCGGAGGATGAAGCCGTCGCGTTGGTGATCCGCCTGTCCCGCGAGACGGGCGCACGCGTCCACATCGTGCATCATTCGTCCGCCACGTCGCTGCCGCTCCTGCGCGCCGCAAAGCGCGACGGCTTGGCGCTAACGGCCGAGACGTGCCCGCACTACCTCGTCTTTGCGGCCGAGGACGTGCCCGCCGGGGCGACCGAGTTCAAATGCTGCCCACCGATCCGCGCGCGTGCGAACCGCGAAGAGTTGTGGCAGGCGTTAGCCGACGGCGTGCTTGACATGATCGTGTCGGATCATTCACCGTGCCCGCCGGAGATGAAGCGGCGCGACGTGGGCGACTTCATGCAGGCATGGGGCGGCATCAGTTCGCTGCAACTGCGTCTGCCGGTCGTGTGGACGCAGGCACGTGCGCGCGGCTTTAGTTTGGCGCAGGTGCTTGCGTGGCTAGCGGCTGCGCCCGCGCGGCTCGTCGGCTTAGCCGAGCGGAAAAGCGCGTTGCGCGTCGGGTGCGATGCGGACATCGTCATCTTTCGACCCGAAGCACCTCTGCGCGTCGCGCCCGCGCTGCTCGAACACAGGCACAAGCTGACGCCTTACGCCGGCCACGTCCTGCGCGGCGTGGTCGAGACGACGTTCCTGCGCGGCGTGAAGATTTATGAGCGCGGCGAGTTTACAGACGAACCGGCGGGCGCGCTGCTCGTTTAGAGGTGACAGTTGATGGATTTCACCGAGTTGGTTGATCTGGCGGCGGAGCGTCTGGGCGGCGCGGTGCTCTATGCGAATGACGAGTTCTTCGCGCCAAAGGAGAATCTGTTGAAGCAGAGCGCGCCCGTCTTCCTCGCGGGCGAATACACGGAGCGCGGCAAGTGGATGGACGGTTGGGAGACGCGCCGCCGCCGCACGCCCGGCTTCGATTGGTGCTTGATCAGATTGGGCCTCGCCGGCATCGTGCGCGGCGTCGTCGTGGACACGAGCCACTTTCGCGGTAACTACCCGGAGCAATGCGCCATCGAAGCCTGCGCGGTTGACGGTCAACCGGACGCGGAACAACTCCTGAGCGAGACAACGGCGTGGCGCGAACTGCTGCCGCAGGCGCAACTAAACGGCGACTCGTTAAATCCCTTTACCGTCCATGATGATCAGCGTGTCACTCATCTGCGTCTGAAAATCTTCCCCGATGGCGGCGTGGCGCGGCTGCGCGTCTATGGCGAGGTCGCGCCGGATTGGGTGCGGCTGGCGCGCACAGGCTTCGTTGACCTCGCGGCGGTCGAGCACGGCGGGCTGGTGCTGGCGTGCAGCGATATGTTCTTTGGGCATCGGCATAATTTGATCATGCCCGGTCGCGGCGTGAACATGGGCGACGGCTGGGAGACGAAGCGCCGGCGCGGCCCCGGCCACGATTGGGTCGTCATACGTCTGGGCCGGCGCGGGCGCATCGAACAGATCGAAGTGGACACGGCGCACTTTAAAGGCAACTATCCCGATAGCTGTTCGCTCGAAGCCTGCGCCTCGCCCGACTTCGAGCCGGACGCGCTCGCCGCCTGCACTTGGACGGAACTGCTGCCGCGCACGAAGCTGCAAGCGCACACGCGCCACGTCTTCACCGACGAACTGCAACGGGCGGGCGCGGTCACGCACGTGCGCTTCAACATCTACCCGGATGGCGGCGTCAGCCGCTTGCGGCTCTACGGCCGGATCGCGGAGACGGATGGCTGACGGACTTGCACGTTTGAACGCGCTGCCCGCCGCCGAAGCCGCGCGCGAACTCAGCACCTGCTGCGGCGCAACCGCGTGGGCGCAGGCCATGGTTGCGCGCCGGCCCTTCGCGGACGTGGCCGAGTTGCTGCTGGCGGCCGATGACATCTGGTGGAGTCTCGGCACGCGCGACTGGCACGAGGCGTTCAGCAGCCACCCGAAGATCGGCGAACACAAGGCGGCGCGCACACAGGCAGCGCAGGCGGCCCATTGGTCGGAGCAGGAGCAGGCTGGCGCGCGCGCCGCGGACGCCGCAACGCGCGCCGCCTTAGCCGCCGCCAATCGCGCTTATGAAGAGAAGTTCGGGCACATCTTCATCGTCTGCGCGACCGGCAAAACGGCCGCGCAGATGCTCACGCTCCTGCGCGCTCGCCTCGCCAACGATCCCGGCATCGAACTACGCAACGCCGCCGACGAGCAACGCAAGATCACGCGGCTGCGACTGCAAAAGTTATTAACGGGATAAAGAGTTATGAACGACATGAGCGCGATCACGACGCACATACTCGACCTCGCACGCGGCCGACCAGCGGCCGGCGTGGCCGTCACGCTGGCGCTTGAGTCCGATCAGGGCTGGCAGGATCTAGGGCAGGGCACGACGGATGCTGACGGGCGGCTGCGGACGCTGCTGCCGGACGATTTCAAGTTCGCGGCGGGCGTCTATCGGCTGACGTTCGACACGGGCGCGTACTTCGCGGCGCAGCAAGTGGAAAGTTTTTACCCGCAGGTGACGATCAGCTTCGTCGTCCGCGACGCGGGCGCGCATCATCACGTGCCGCTCTTGCTCAGCCCCTTCGGCTATTCCACCTATCGCGGGAGTTAACACGAGATGCGACTGCCCCCCGACGTGAGCGAATGGCTCAACCTCTGCGCGCGCTGGTTTCACGTCTTCGCCGGCATACTCTGGATCGGCACGACCTACTATTTCACCTGGCTCGACGCGCGGCTGTCAGAGAGCGAAGCGGCGGCGGCCAAGTCCGGCGCGCAGCCGCAAATCTGGATGGTGCATAGCGGCGGCTTCTACGTGGTCGAGAAACAGAAGACGCCGGGCCCGCACGAACTACACTGGTTTCGCTGGGAAGCGGCGCTGACGTGGCTGAGCGGCGCGGCGCTACTCATCCTCGTCTATTATCTCGGCGGTGCGCTCGTTGACCCGGACGTGCGCGACATCAGTCTGCCTTACGCCATCGCCTTCTGCGTCGGTCTGCTCGTCGTCGCGTGGGTCGTCTATGATCTGCTGATGCTCTCGCCACTCGCGCGGCATGAAGCAGCGTTCACCGTGCTTGCCTACGTCATGCTGGTCGGCATCGCCTACCTGCTGACGCACGTGCTGAGCGGGCGCGCGGCCTACATACACGTGGGCGCGCTCTTTGGCACGCTGATGGCGGCGAACGTCTGGATGAGAATCTTACCCGCGCAGCGCAAGATGATCGCGGCGACCAAAGCGGGCCAGCAGCCCGATGCCGCGCTCGCCGCCCGCGCCAAGCTGCGCTCCAAGCAGAACACATACATGGTCGTGCCCGCCGTCTTCACCATGATCAGCAACCACTTTCCGACGGCGACCTACGGCAGCCGCTATAACTGGCTCATCCTGTCCGGGTTGATTCTGGCGGGCTGGCTCGCTGCGAAGTTTATCCGGCGCGCATAAGGCGGCGCGGGCGCAACGGCGAAACCGCATTGACGACTAAACGCACCATGTACCTCGTCCAACTTCTGCTGCCGCTCTACGACAACAATCAACAGCCGTTCGGCCGGGCGATCTTCGACCGCGTGCGTAATGAACTGGCGGAAAACTTTGGCGGCGTGACCGCCTTCCTGCGCGCGCCGGCCGAGGGCGTGTGGCAGGACGAAGGCGGCGGGGTCAGCCACGACGAGATCGTGATCTTTGAAGTGATGACCGGGCAGCTAGACCGCGCTTGGTGGGCGCGCTATCGCACGGAACTCGCGCACCGCTTCAAACAGGAAGAGTTGATCGTCCGCGCCAGCGAGATGGAGCAGCTTTAACCAACGCTCGCACCTGAACTGACGTTCGCAACCTTAGTCCGGCTTGAAACGTTGACGGCAAACTCAGTCCGTCGGCGTTGCTTCGGGTGGCGCGGCCGGCGCAGTTTCAGCGTAGCCCCAGAGCCGGCTGAGCGCGGCCATGTCGCCGTTGAACTGATCGCGGTCGCAGTTGCCGACGCCGGGCACGCTATGCGGCGGCGGCCCGAAGTTGCCATCCGTGTATTGCCACAGCGTCCACGTCGGCCAGTTCGGCGGCACGTGCGCCACAGGCCCATATTCCGAGAGCCAGAACCAGCAGTTAGCGAGCGTCGCCGACCTGTTCGCGCCGAGCAGTTGCTTGATGTACGAGCCGGAGTAAAAGCCGGGCCAGCGTCCCAGCGCCTGTTCTACCTCGCTCACAAACTGCTCCGCGCCCGCGAGCGTCATGCTTGCGCCTTGCGTGTTCTGTTCAAAGTCGAGCACGAGTAAATCCTGCGGCGACGGCTTCACGATGGAGAGAAAATAATCGGCCTGCGCGACCGCGTTGTCGCCCGTCGCAAAATGATAAGCGCCCCACCACAGCCCGGCCGCCTGCGCCTGACTGCGGTGTGTGAAGTACAACGGGTCAACGTAGTTCGTGCCCTCCGTCGCCTTGTGGATGACGCCGACAATGCCTGCGGCCTTGACGGCCTTGAAGTCCGGCGCGGTCTGAAAGTGAGACAGATCGATCACGACGTTCAGCGACATGCTGCCACCTCCGCAGAAAGTTTAGCCCGCTTGTCTGACCTGTTTAGCTCACGAACAAATATTATCACGCGTTCAGGGCGTGCCGCATGATCAACCCTGTCTGCTCTTTAGAATCTTCACGAACGAGCCGGAGCGCAATTCGGCCAAGGTCAAGCCTGAGCGTTCGAGGGCTTCCTGTTCGGTGAGTGCGCCGCAGTTGAGCGCGCGCAGGAAGTAGTTGAGCAGACCCTGACCGGTGGCGGCGTCGTCGAATACGTCGCCGACGAGTGTGGCTTTAGCGGCCTTTTCGACGAAGTTGCGGAGCCGTTCGGAAGCGGCGTCCAAGCTCTCAAGGAAGAAGGCGAAGACGGCGGCGTAGCGGGTGGGGAGTTGGGCGGGGTGCAAGTCCCAGCCTTGATAGAAGCCGCCGGTGAGCGAGTGCTGGACGTGCTGGTAGTGCAAGGCCCATGCACGGTGGACGGTGCGCCGGTTCTCCTCTGTCTGCGCCGATGTGAGTTGTTGCCCGGCGGCGGCGCGATGCGGCGCAACCGGCATGATATTCGTCGCGCCGTCGGAGAGCCAGATGCCTGTGCCGCTGTATGCGACCTGCATCATGTGTTTGGCGAAGTCGCAAGCGGGATGGAGCATGTGTTGATGGGCGGCGGTGATGTTGCAGCTTGCAGTGTAGTCGTATGTGCCGAAGTGCGCGGCGGTGCAGCGCCCGCGTGCGGCGGCCAGCAGGAGCGGCAGGTTGATCGTGCCTTCGTGGTTGATGATTGATTGCGTGGTCTCGATCATCATCTCCATTTTGAGCGTACCGGTGGGCAGACCGAGTTGCGGCTCAAGCAGGTCGAAGATGTCTGCGAGCGCGGCGGTCTGCGCGGGGCTGACGATCTTGGGCAGCGTGACGACGAAGTTTGGCGGCAACTGGCCGCCGGCTTCCGCGACGAGCGTGGAGAGAAAGATGTCGAGCGTGCGTAGACTGCGCGCCCGCAGTTCTTCGGTAAACGGCTTGATGCGTATGCCGATAAAGGGCGAGAGCGTGCCGTGCTTTGTGCCCGCCGCCACTTCACGCGCGGCGGCTTCGGCGTGCCCGTCCTCTTCCGCATCGGGCCGGTTGCCATAGCCGTCCTCGAAGTCTATGCGGAAATCTTCGACCGGCTCGCGGCGCAGCTTCTCCGTGACGCGCGCATAGATCGTGTGCGCGAGTTGCGCGGGCTTGCTGTCGGGCGCAACGAACTCGCTGCCCTCAAAGGGCACGCGCAGTTGGGCCAGTTGGGCCGGCTCGTTGGCCAGTATGTTTGCGCCGGGGAGGCCGACGGCGCGGGCGAACAGGAGCGGGTCGGGCGCGAACTGTTCAAGCGCACGCAGGGCGAGCGCGCCGAGGCGTTGCGGTGTGTCGGCTTTAAACAGGTGCGCGCCGCCATAGACGGTGTGGACGGGTTGGCGGCGGCCGGACTCGCCGGGATAGCTGCGCGTGAACCCGGCGTTGGCCTGTTGCAGCCGGTCGTTAAGAGCGTGGACGGCGTCAGTTGAGAGAGTTGTCTTCATGGCGTATGTGATCGACGTGCGCGGGTGGTGAAAGCACTACAGGCACGGCAGCGGGCACAGAGAGGGCACAGAAGGCTTGCGTTCGCGCTCCTCTCTGTGCCCTCTTATGACGCGCCGTGTTGCATCAGCCGTGCGGCATTGCTTTAGCTTGCACGGCTTCGGGGTCTCACTGAAAGACCTGATCGACCGGGACGATGTGTATGTTGTCGGGCTGTATGTCGAGCTTGAACGCCTCGATGAGCTTGTCCTCTTCCATGATCTCCTGCGGTTTGGGCGAGACGTAGGTGATCGGCGTGGGCTTGCCGCTTACGAGGGCGTCGCGGAAACCCTGCGCGTCCTTCGTGATGACGACGATGCGCAGGTGATTGGTCGCCAGATGCTCGCGGATGGCGCGGTTCACGTCCGCAAGCGTGAGCGTGGCGAGTTGGGCGCGCAGATAGTCGTTGTAGTTGCCGATCTTGTAGTAGCGACTGTCAAGCGCGTAGCCGAGTTGCGCGTTCTGCGTGGCGGTCAGGATGTTCGAGTATTTCGACAGAAACTCGCGCGTCGCTTCAAAGGTCTCCTGCGACATGCCATCGCGCACCAGTTTGTCGAACTCGTAGAGCGCCGCGCGCAGGGCGAACATGCCGTTCTGCGGTTCGACGGGTCTGATCCAGATTTGGAAAATCTGCTGCTGGCGCGCCAGGTTCGGATCAGGCTCGAACTGGTACATGCCACGCGGGAAGTATTCGATGTAAGCGTAGTCGCCGTAATTTAGGCCGCGTGCTTCGCGCAGACGTTGATAGAGATAGCTGTTCGAGGAGCGGTGCTGCCCGAAGTAAGAGGCGACGAGCGCGAGCGCGGGCCAGTCCTTGTCGGCGCGCGTAACGTTGATCGGGAAGCCGATGGAGATAGCGGTCGAGCGCGTGTCGCGTTGGATGATGTCAACGCGCGTGCCGGCGTCGAGTTTGGGCGTAAAGAAGTTGTTCGGCGTTGCTTGCCCGGCCGGCAGTCGGGCAAAGTCGGCTTTGACTTTGGCGGGGAAGTTGGCCGGGTAGCTGCCCGCGAGGCCGAGCACGAAGTTGGCGCGCGTGTAGTGCTGGCGATAGAAAGCGCGCACGTCGTCGAGCGTGATTGATTCAAGTGCGCTAACGCGACCCGCGTTCAAATGCCCGTAAGGGTGATTAGCGTAGATGACGTTGTAGAGATATTCCTTGCCGAGTTCTTCGTCGTTCGACTGGCGCAGGCCCACCTTTAGGAAGTTGAGCGTGTCGGTTTTCAGGCGCGTGAAGTCGTCCTGCCGGAAGCCGGGATCAAGCAGCATCTGTTGGA
>DASVQA010000138.1:0-17268 GCA_036389375.1 Pyrinomonadaceae bacterium
CGTGCGGATCAACGCGCGCGGGCAAGACCTGTCCGTTGACGGCGACCCGCGCGACGTGGCGACGGTCGAGCGCATCCTGCAAGACTTCGCCGACCTCTTCACCGAAGGCAAGACCTTCACCGACCGCGAACTGCGCGAAGCCTTCGCCCAGATCGCCGAAGACCGCGCCTACAGCCTGCGCGACTACTTCACCAAGGCGCGCTTCAACCCGGCCGGCAAAAAACAGGTTGCGCCCAAGTCCGCCAACCAGCGGCGCTACATCGAAGCGATCCAGAACAACGACATCGTCTTTGGCGTCGGCGTCGCCGGCACGGGCAAGACCTATCTGGCGGTGGCGATGGCCGTACAGGCGTTGATGCAGAAACAGGTGAGCCGCGTCGTGCTTGCGCGCCCCGCCGTCGAGGCCGGCGAGAAACTCGGCTTCCTGCCCGGCGACTTGCAGGACAAGGTTGATCCTTACCTGCGCCCGCTCTACGACGCACTCTTCGATTTGATCGATCCTGAGCGCGTCACGAAGTTGTTGGAGAAGCGCATTATCGAGGTCGCCCCGCTCGCGTTCATGCGCGGGCGCACGCTGGCCGATGCCTTCATCATTCTGGACGAGGCGCAGAACACGACCAGCGAGCAGATGAAAATGTTCCTGACGCGCATCGGCTTCGGATCAAAGGCCGTCATTACCGGCGACAAGACGCAGATCGATCTGCCGCAAGGTCGCCGCAGCGGCCTCATCGAAGTCGAGCGCGTGCTCGCAGGCGTCGAGGGCATCGAGTTCATCTACTTCACCGACAAAGACGTGGTGCGCCACCGGCTCGTCCAAATGATCATCAAGGCTTACGAGGAACACGCCAGCAAGAGTAATTTGTAAAGCAGGGCCGGGTGGCAAGTGCCGGGTGACAAGTAAAAAGCTTCTGCCGGCTCGGCGCTTGTCACCCGGTACTCGGCACTGTTTTTTATGATTGAGGTTGTGAACAGGCAGCGTGGGCGCGCGGTGGATGAGGAGCGTTGGCAGACATTCGCGGCGCGCGCCTTGCAAAAGATCGGCGTGCCGGACGCAGGGGCCACGTTGGCGTTCGTCTCGGATAGAACGATGCGCGGCTTGAATCTGCGCTGGCGCGGGAAGCGCGGGCCGACCGATGTGCTGTCGTTTCCGGCTCGGCAGGATGAGTTTGAACGGGCGGCGGGGGCGTCGTTGGGCGACGTGGTGATTTCGGTCGAGCAGGCGGCGCGGCAGGCGGCAGAGCACGGACTGACGTTTGATGAAGAGATCGCGCAACTGATTCTGCACGGGCTGTTGCACCTGTGCGGCTACGACCACGAGACTGACGACGGCGAGATGAACGCGCTCGAACTGCGCTTGCGCCGCCGTCTTGGCATATAATGGGAACGAAGTAGTCAGTAGCCGGTAGTCAGTAGCCAGTAGTAGAACAGATGTTTTCTACTGACTACCGACGACCAACTACTGGCTACTGACTTTGCTATGGAGATTGAGATAGGCATCACGTGTCTGCTGCTCGTCGCGCTGACGTTTCTGGCGTTGATTGATATGGCGTTCGGCGAGTTGAGCGACGTGGGGTTGCGGCGCATGATCGCCGAGGCGGAAGATCGCCCAACGACGGCGACGAAGTTTCTCGACGAGATACTGGAAAGCCGCTCGCGTTTCCGGTTCACCTTGACCGTGGCGATCCAAATCCTGCTGGTCGCAATCTCCGTCCTCGTCACCTCGATCACTTACGAATGGCTGACAGCGCATGCGTGGTTCTCGCATGCGCGCTTTCTGGTTATCGCCGCGCTCGCGGGCCTCGCGCTCGCGGGGCTGTTCCGCCAGTTGATCCCGCGCCTCATCGTCTCGCGCCGCCCCGAAGGGACGCTCCGTCGTCTGTTGCCGCTCCTGCGCCCCGTCTATCGGCCGCTGTCGCTGCTCGCCTTCACGTGGCACAGGTCGTTTGACCGCCCGCGCCGCGCCGCCGAGCAGCAGGCAGAGAACGGCGCATCGGACGAGGAAGAGGAGACCAGCGGCGACGACATACAGGCGCTCATCGACGTAGCCGAAGAGGAAGGCATCATCGAGGAGGAAGAGGGCGAACTGATCCACTCGATCATCGAGTTCAGCGACACGCGCGTCAATGAAGTGATGACGCCGCGCACGGAGATCGTCGCGCTGCCGCATACGGCCACCGTGCGCGAGGCGCGCGACCTCGTGGTCGAATCGAAATACTCGCGGTTACCCGTCTATCGCGAGCAGATTGATAACATCGAAGGCATCATCTACGTGCGCGACCTGCTGCAATGCTGGCGCGACGGGCGCGAGGGCGAGGTCATCGGGTCACTGCTGCGCGACCCCTATTTTGTGCCCACCACCAAACCCGTCGCCGAACTGCTCGAAGAGATGCAGAAGCAGCACACGCAGCTTGCGATGGTCATTGACGAATACGGCGGCGTCGCCGGTCTTGTCACGGTCGAAGACATACTCGAAGAGATCGTCGGCGAGATCGAGGACGAAGACACGGGCGCGGACGAAGTAGTGGAGATCATAGAAGGCGACGATGGTTATTACGACGTGCTCGGCTCGACCGAAGTGGATAAGATCGAGCGCCTGTTCGACTGTGAAATTGAAGAGGACGACGCCGCCACGACCATCGCCGGTCTCGTCGTTAGCGAACTCGGTCACGTCCCGCGCCCCGGCACGCGCCTCAGTTTTCGCGGCCTAGACGTGGAAGTGCTGGAAGCGGACGAGCGCAAGATCGGCCGGCTGCGGCTGCGGCGCGTGCCCGAAGAGGCGCGTTCGGCTGAAGCGGATTAGATGGGGGGCGCGAGTTTCGCAACGAGCGGAACGCGAAACGATCCCTGAAGTCCACAGTTGATTTCAGCGTTTCGCGTTCTTCGTTTATATTGAGCGCCATGACGAAAAAGCGGAGCAAGTTCTTAACAGGGCGGCGCATTGACCCGACGCCGATCACGGGCCGGGAATCGGTCGCTGATCTACTGGACGAGACGTTTCTCGCCTACAATGCCGGACGACTGCGCGAGGCGTGCCAGTTGTTCACGCAGAAGATGCTTGAGCCGGACGTGACGGTCGGGCTGTCAATCACGGGCGCGCTCACGCCGGCCGGTTTAGGCATCTCAGCTTTGATCCCGCTCATGCGCGCCGGCTTCGTTGACTGGATCATCACAACCGGCGCGAATCTCTATCACGACACACACTTCGGCATTGGCTTGGCGCTGCATCAGGGCAGCGCCCAGATCTCCGACATCGTGCTGCGCGAAGCAGAGGTCGTGCGTATCTACGACATCTTCTTCGACTACTCGGTGCTCTTGGACACCGACGCTTTCTTTCGGCAGATCATCGCTGCGCCGGAGTTTCAGCGGCCGATGTCCACGGCCGAGTTTCATTACCTGTGCGGCAAGTATGTGCGCGAGCGCGAGCGCCAGCTTGGCTTGGAGTATAAGTCGCTGCTCGCCGCCGCCTACGAGTTCGGCGTGCCGCTCTACACCTCAAGCCCCGGCGATTCGTCCATCGGCATGAACGTCGCGGCCAAGGCGCTGCAAGGTAACAAACTCGCCTTTGATCCGTCGCTCGACGTGAACGAGACGGCGGCTCTCGTGCTCGCCGCCAAGCGCGGCGCGATCCACGGCCAAGGCGACAAGGGCAAAAAGCACGGCGGCCGCTCCGCCGTCTTCATCCTCGGCGGCGGCTCGCCCAAAAATTTCATGTTGCAGACCGAGCCGCAGATACAGGAAGTGCTCGGCATAGACGAGCGCGGGCACGACTACTTTCTGCAAATCACGGATGCGCGCCCCGACACAGGGGGCTTGAGCGGCGCAACCCCGGCCGAGGCCGTCTCGTGGGGTAAGGTCGATCCTGATCGGCTGCCGGACGCCGTTGTGTGCTATGTTGATTCGACCATCGCGCTGCCGCTCATCGCCGCTTACGCGCTTGCGCGCCACCAGCCGCGCGCACTGAAACGGCTCTACGACCGCCGCGCCGAGTTGATGAATCTGTTATTGTCGGAATATGAGAAATCGGAACGAAGGTGAAAAAGGCAGTGACGAATAACAAGGGACAAGGGCCGAGTTAAAAAAAACTTCTGCCTGCTCGTCACTTGCCCCTTGTCACTCGTCGCCGTTCTTAAAACTCATGGGGAAAACGATCACGGACGATCAGCCGCGCGTCTATTACGACTGCGCTAAGTGCCCGGCTTACTGCTGTGCTATCTACGACCGCGTGCAAGTGACGAAGCGCGACATCAATCGTCTGGCGCGGCACTTCAACGTTTCATACGAGGTCGCGGAGCGGCGCTATACGGGGCTTTGGAAGGACGAGCGCGTGCTGCGGCGCAAGGCCGATCCGATTTTCGGCAAGGCGTGCAAGTTCCTCGACCCGCAGACGCGCGGCTGCACGATCTATCACGCGCGTCCCGCCGTCTGCCGCGAGTATCCCGCGCGCTCGCATTGCGCCTACTACGATCTGATCCAGTTCGAGCGCCGCCAGCAAGCGGACGAATCCGTCGTGCCGCTCGTGCAGATCACCTTCCGTACCGACATGAAGAAGAAGCTTGATCGGCAGGCGCATGAAAAGGTCTGGGTGTGGACACCGGAGAAATAGAGGTCAGAGGTTAGAGGTCAGTGAAAACTACTCAAGACTTATCTCTAACCTCTGACCTCTGAAGGAGTTGACGATGCAGGATTTTCTTTCGCGGATGGTGGGCCGGCGGCTGGACGTTTATTGCGGCGGCGCTTCAAGCCTGCGGGGCGAGGTGATGAAGGTGGAGGGCGGCGTGCTGCACCTGAAGGACGAAGAGGACAAGGTGTGCTACGTGGCGATTGAGCGCATCATCGTCGTGTGGGAGGCGCGCGACGAGGACGAGCGGCGGGCCGGGTTCGTCTCCGGCGCGCTCAAGTAGCCATTAACGGCAAGGCAAAAATATAACCGGCCGGCGCTTGAAGGGGGAACCATGAAGCGCCGGCCGGTTTTGCTTGCACGAAATTTAGGGGGAAGTTATTCGGCGAGCAACTGGGTCGGCATCGGCACGCGGCGGAAGCCGACGATGCGCTCTGACCAATAGTCGTTGAAGGTCGAATAGGTCACGCCATGACTCGAAGAGGCGTGGTAGAAACCGTGTTCGTCGGCGACGATGCCGACGTGCTTCAGATTGTTGAAGAAGACGAGCGTGCCGAACTTGTATTCGTCGCCGGGCTTCGGCACGTCGAACTGCGCCCAGAAGGTGCGCGCGCTGCCGCGCTCGAAACTGATGCCCGCCTGGCGGAAGACGCTCCAGACGAAGCCTGAACAGTCGTACACGCGCGGCCCCGTCGCGCCGTAAACGTAGGGCGCACCCAGCCGGTCGTCAATCGCCGACAGCATCATCTGGTTGAAGCGCAGCAGCGTGGGCGTGCTCACAGGCGTCTTGAGCAGGTCTACTCTTTCGGCGGGTGCTTCCGAGATCAAATAGACATCGTTTTCAAGGCGATTTGTGCCGTCGGCGTCAAGCCCTTTGGCGACCTGACGCGAGCGCGTGTCGGTTTGGGCGAAAGCGCTCAGCGTGAAGAGACAGAGCGCAAGGCACGCGACGAGCAGACGGGGGAACAGGGTTTTAACGGGCATAGACGGGGGCTAATGCTCCTTCTTTTATGCTGACGACTGCTTTAAACCGGGAACTGCTTTTGGCGTGAGGTAGGCGTTGCGATCTTGCAGCAACAAATGAATCCTACTCAACATTTACGGATGGGCCAAGAGGCAATGTGACTGTTTTGTGACAAAGCACAGAGCGTGGCTCAAGGTTGCACGATTAGGGGTCAGTTCACGTGTCGCGCGAGGTGCGGCCGAAGACAGTAAACACGCATGCAAAGACGCAACTGGCGGGAATGGCTGCGGTCAAACTGACAAGACGGGGATGGGAGATGCCGTAAATATATGATTGAATTTGATATGAGCGATGTGCAAAACAATGAACGTGGCATGCGGAAAGATGAATGACGCGTAATCTGTCCGCGCGTTCATCGCTTTTGTTGCCGCGCAACAAGAACGTGGCGCACGCGCGGCGCGTCGTGATAGCATGCGCGCCGAAAGAAAGGGAGCGATCCGCAATGTTATTCGTGGCTACTAAGACCCTCGCGCACCACGTCGAACTCGCCACCCGCACGGCGCTCATCGAGCGGCTACAAGAGCGGGGGCTGACGCCAGTTGTGCGCACCGCGCGGCTGCACGCCTACGAACTGGCGCTGCCCGGTGCGGAGCGCGTGCGCGAGTTGGAGCGCACGCTCGCCGCGCAGGCCGAGACCGAAGGCGAGGCCGCTTACGTGCGCGGCGACCTGTTTTGCACCGACGACTTCGTACACTTCCTGATCTTCAGCGACGAAGCCGAGGGCGGGCATTTGCGCGCCGGCATCGTCTATGAGGGCGACACGGCCGACCCGCAACAGAAACTCGACGCCTTCTGCCGCAACGTCTACGAGGCGCTCGAAGCCGCGCGCGGCTTCAGCGACCTGAAGGCGGCGAGCGCGCTCGTCGAAGTTGATTGGCAGGGGCAAGCGGCGGCTGCGCCCGAGAGTTTCACGCGCTTTGCGGCCGAGACGGCGGCCGAGGGCGAGCCGCAGAACGCGCGCAGGGCGATGGTCGCGGACTGGCTGCGCGTGGCCGGCATGCTGGAAGACACGGAGGCGCGGCAGGTCTTGCGCCGTCTGGTCGAGGTGCAAAAGGAAGGGCGCGGGGCGGCGGCGCTCGTCGGCGGTGAAGGTGAAGGCGTCGCCGCGTCGCTGCTGGACAGACTGGCGGGCGCAGGGCTGGTCAAACGCGAAGTGCTGGTCAGTTGTCGCAAAGACGGGCGACCGCTCTTTCGTCTGCCTTCGCCCGACGCGCTCGGCGTCCTGAACGCGTCGAACGCCATCTGTACGGAGTGCGGCGCAGCCATCGCCGACGAGAAGGCGGACGAGATCACCGTGCCCACCTCGCTCACCACCACGCTCCTGCAAGACGGCTCGTGGCTGACGACGCACCTGCGCTCGATCCTCGACAAGTTGGGTTTACCTGAAAACCAGATCGTCACGCGCCCTGTCTCCGGCGCGGGTGAATCGCGCGCGATGGTGCATCTGGCTGGCGAGTCGTTTCTGTTCCTGCTGCACGATGGCGATTGGACGGGCACGGATGCCCGCCACGCCCTCGACGAGCAGTTGCACGTGGGTGCGCTGCACCTTGTCATCGTCGCCACCGGCAAAATTCACGAAGAGGTACGCCAGCGCCTGCGCGAACAGGCGCGGCGGCGCGCGCACGGCGTCCGCACGACGGACGTGCTCTTTATCGAAGGGATGGAGGCGGTCGGGCCGGAACTGGAAAAAGCGTTCGAGCGTGTAACGGTGCGTGCGCTCAACGAAGAGTTGTGGCCGCTCGACGGCAGCCTCGGTCTCAACGTCGCGCAGTTGCTCGTGGCGCGCTTCCGTCTGCTGCACAACCCGGGGGCGCTGCGCGAACTGGCTGCCTCTGCGGCCGGCGCAGTCGGCGGCAGCCTGCGCGAGTTTTGAGGCAAGGGATGAGGGCTGAATAAGAACTAAGGCAATTGCGCTTTACCCTTCAGCCCTCATCCTTCAGCCCAGCCCCTTCTTCGGTTGACAACTCGGCGCGCGCGGCGCGAATCTTAAAGAGGCTCGCTCTCCGGAGCTTTAACTCCCGCATAAGAAGGTTGCCGAAAGTTATGTGGACAAGAAGGGTTGCTTTATTCCTGTTGGCGTTTGTGCCCGCGCTCGCCAACGCGCAGACGCCGGCCGGTGCGCCCGCTACACAGACACGCCCACGCACGGTCGCCGTGCCGACGCAGCAAGCAACGCCGACGCCCGCGCCCGCAGTCGTAGGGCCGCAGCAACCGGCGCGGCCGGTCAGTGCGCCCACGCCGACGCCGATCTACCCCGTGCCCATCAACGTGCCGACTGCGCCCAGCATTGCGCTTGCGCCGCTTCAGCCTGCGCGTCCGCTCGGCGCAAACAAAATCCGCACGCACATCGCCGAAGCCGAGCGCGCGCTCAAGACCCGCGTGCGCCCGACGGCGATGGCCAACGCGCTCGATTTCATCACGCTTGCCGTGCTCGACCCCGACAGCGCGCAGGTGCATCTCCTGACGATGCCCAAGCAGACGTTTCTCACGCCCGGCATCGAGACGACGCTGACCTCTTCGCTCGGCACGCTCCTGCGCGTGCGCGTCGTGCGCCCGAACTACGTCAACACGGCCGTCATCGTCGCCGACCTGACGGGGCGACAGCTTGCGCCGCTCCTAGTCGAGTATCCGATTGAAAAGTTCGGGCGCTACCGCGAGACGGCTTACTACACGTCGGCGCATCCGGCGCTGCTCTCGCCGGAACTCGTCAAGACGGGGCAGGCTTACGTGCATACGATGATCGATCTGGCGGCGAAGCGTCTTAAGGATAAGGGCGTGACGATTGCGCCGATGATACAGGACGTGGCCGAGCACCTGTGTCTCGTCGAGCACATTGATCACGACCGCTTCCGGCGCGAGAGTCGCGGGCCGCTCTTTGAGGAAGTCTATGCGCTCTATGCGCTCAACGAGTTGAACACCTATCGTTACTCGGTAAGTTTCGCGGGCGCAGGCGGCATGGTGCAGATGATCCCGGCCACTTACCTGATGATCCGGCAGCGGCATCCGGGCGTCGGCCTCAATCCTGATTTCGTCGCCGGCATGCGCAATCACGGCAACGCGCTCGAAGCCATGCTGCTCTACATGCAGGACACGTGGAACGATCTGGCGCTCGACCCGGACTTGAGCGCGGCCCGCTCGGCCGGCCTCGCCACGCAGGCGGAGTTGATGGCCGCCGGTTACAATTCCAACCCGGCGCGGCTCGCCTCGTATGCGCGGCGCGGCGGCGCAGGCTGGCGCACGCTCATCCCGCGCGAGACGCAGATGTACCTGCAAATCTACAAAGCCGCCGATGAGTTGATTAACTTCAAGGCGCGCGTAGAAAAACAGAATTGATCGCCAGCCTTTGCCCGCAGCCCGCGCCCCGCTTGAAAGACGCGCTTAACTTCAGCGGGGCGCGGGCTGCGTTTTCCGTCTAAGCTGGCGCGCGGCCGGGCCGACGATCACAATCTCTGTTTGTCTGTTGACGCTTCAGCAGCGATAGCTTATAAGCCCTGTGTATGTCGGCGCACGGCGCGCATGGTCAATTAACGTGTAGTGCGACCGACAGGCTAACCTTTGAGGCGCGCAAACTGCGCCGCCCGCCGCAGCCTGATCCTCGCGCGGCGGCAAAAGGGCGGCAGGGATTTCTTCATGCTCGATCCACTCGATCTGCATTACCGGATGGTGGTCAAAGCGATCACGGACGGGCGCGTCGTGCCGCTGCTCGGCGCGGGCGTGAACATGACGGGGCGACCGCCCGGTTCGGCCTTCCAACTCGGCGGGCGCTATCTGCCGAGCGGCTACGAACTGGCGCGCATGTTGGCCGACACGTTCGGCTACACGCCGGACATGGGGCAGGTCAAGTGTCCGAACTGCGGCACGGAGCACCCCGTTGAGTATCCGCTCGATCTGTTGCGCGTCTCCGAGTACGTCGCTTTAATGACCGGCTCAGGCGCGCTCTACGACGAACTGCGCCGCCTCTTCAACGCGGACTACCCGCCCACGATCCTGCACGAATTTTTGGCCGCCGCGCCCGGTCTGCTGCGCAGCAAGAACCTGCCGCCGCGCTATCAACTGATCGTCACGACCAACTACGACGACGTGCTTGAGCGTGCCTTCCGCGCGGCCGGCGAAGAGTATGATCTGGTGGCTTACGTGGCCGAGGGCGACTCGCGCGGCAAGTTCTGGCACTGGCCGCCGGGCGACGAGGCGCGGCTGGTGGAAAAGCCAAATGAGTATCTCGCGCTCAACCCCGAACAGCGCACGGTCATCCTGAAAATTCACGGCGCGGTGGATCGCCTCGATGCGGAGAAGGATAGCTACGTCATCACGGAAGATCACTACATAGATTTTCTGACGCGCACGGACATCTCGAATCTGCTGCCCGTCCGTCTGGCCATGAAGTTGCGGCAGAGCCACTTCCTCTTTTTAGGTTACTCGCTCCGCGACTGGAATCTGCGCGTTATCCTGCACCGCATCTGGGGCGAACAGAAACTCAAATATAAATCATGGGCGATCCAACTCAATCCGCCCGAACTTGATCGCCAGTTCTGGCTGCGCCGCGATGTGGACATCCTCAACGTGCGCCTCGAAGACTACATCACGGCCTTGCGCCGCCGCGTCGAAGCCTTGCCGCCGGCCGCGCCCGCCGCAGGGGGCGCGTAATGAGCGGGCTTGCCGAATCTGCGCCGACGCCAACGCATGCCCCGGTCGCCGTTTCGTCGTCGGCCGGCGCGGCCGTCGCCTCGCCGTATAAAGGTCTCATCCCTTACGCCGAAGAGGACGCGCCCTTCTTCTTCGGGCGCGATTCGGAGCGCGAGATCATCAGCGCGAATCTGCTGGCCGCACGTCTGACGCTGCTCTACGGCGCAAGCGGGGTCGGTAAATCGTCGGTGCTGCGCGCAGGCGTGATCCATCATCTGCGCCGTCGCGCGCGGCAGAATCTCGTCGAGCGCGGCACGCCGGAGTTCGGCGTCGTCGCCTTCAGCGCGTGGCGCGACTATCCGCTGGCGGCGCTCGCCGCGCGCATCAACGAACAACTCGCCCCGCTCAAAGTAGGCGATGAAGACCTGACCCGGTTCAATCCGACGACGCAGTTTGCCGAGTTCCTCGCCGCTTGGTCGCGCGGGATTGATGGCGACATACTGATCATCCTCGATCAGTTTGAAGAGTATTTTCTCTACCACCCGCAAGAGGACGGGCCCGGCACGTTCGCCTACGAGTTTCCGCGCGCGCTCAATCGCCAAGACCTGCGCATCAGCTTTCTGCTCTCGCTGCGCGACGACGCCATCACACGGCTCGACCGCTTCAAGGGCAGCATCCCCAGCCTCTTCGACAACTACCTGCGCATTGAGCATCTAGACCGCGCGGCGGCGCGGGCCGCCATCGTCGAGCCGGTCGCGGAATACAATCGGCGGCGCACGAGCGACATGCAAGAGGTCAACATCGAACCGGAGTTGGTCGAAGCAGTGCTCGATCAGGTGCGGACGGGGCAGGTCTTGCTCGGCGAAGCGGGGCGCGGCACGCAGATTATCAAGGGCGCGGCGGCCGAGCAGATCGAGACGCCCTACCTGCAACTCGTGCTGACGCGGCTGTGGGATGAAGAGTTGCGCGCCGGCTCGCACCTGCTGCGGCGTGCGACCTTAGACCGGCTCGGCGGCGCGGAGCGCATCGTCCGCACGCATCTGGATGCGACGATGAGCGCGCTGCCGATGCACGAGCAGGACGTGGCCGCGAGCGTCTTTCATTATCTCGTCACGCCTTCGGGCACAAAGATCGCCCACACCGTCCGCGACTTGAGCGAGTACGCGAGCCGCCCGGCCGAAGTCCTTGAGCCGGTGCTTGAGAAACTGGCGCGCACGCGCATCCTGCGCAGCGTGGCCCCGCCGCCGCACGCGAGCGCGCACGGCGAAAGCGACGCGGCGGACGCACCACGCTACGAAATCTTTCACGACGTGATGGCACCCGCCATACTCGACTGGCGCACGCGTTTCAAGCGCACGCGCGCCGAGGACAAAGCCCGCCAGCGTCGCCGCATCATTCTCGGCTTCATCATCATCGGCGTCTTAGCCAGCGTCGGCTTGAGCGTCTGGCAGCGGTTCGCGGCCAAGAAGGCGGAACTGGCCACCATCGAAGCGCAGCGTCAGGCGGAAGAGGAGCGACGCAAGGCGGACGTGGCGCAGACGAGCGAATATAAGTACGCCAAGGCCACGACCCTGTTGAAGACCCTCTCCGAAGGCGACGCGGATGAGCGCAAGGCCGCGCTTGAAAACGTCACGCAACTCGCGCAGGAGGGGCAACTCCCGCCGGAGTTTGCGCCCGCCTTCACAGAGGTGATCGCGCGGAAAGAGCCGGCGCAGGCCGAGCGCGTCAACGACATCATCAAGAAGTCTGCCCGAGCCGTGCAGACCGCGACCACGCCGGAGCCGCCCGCCGCGCCGCGCATCTTCCTACAGATCACGGGCGACCCGCAGCAACCCGAACAGGCTAAGGTGATGAAGCGACAGTTGGAGGCGAAGGGCTACGAAGTGCCGAGCATCGAACGCGTCAAGCGCGGCCCCAAGACGAAGGAGTTGCGCTACTTTCATCAAGCCGATAAGGCGAACGCCGCGCAGGTCATCGCACAGTTGGGCGAGTACGGCTGGCAGGGCGTGCAACTCAGGTACGTTGCCGGCTACGAAGATTCGAGCGCCGTGCGCCCCGGCCAGTTCGAGTTCTGGTTCGAGGACTGGCAGCAGCCGATCCCTGACTCTGCGACGGCTAAGCCGACCGAGTCGCCCAAGACAGACAACAGCAACGCGGGCGCAACGCCGACCCCGACGCCCATACGTCCAGCCACGCCGCCAATCAAACAAGCAAACTTAATCAAGGCGCTTAGCATAGGCGGCTTGAGTGCTAATGAGCTAGTGCAGCAGATTGAAAAGCAGGGCGTTGATTTTCAGTTGACGCCTGAAGGCGAGCAGCAGTTACGCCTCGCCGGGGCATACTTGGGCGACGCAAACCTCACGCGCGTTATAAACGCCGTGCGCCACAGCTACCGTAAAAGTTATTCAGCAGCGCAAGCAAGGTAACAACCGGCAAGTGATCAAGTAGCGCGCGCAGAGTGCGGCGCAACTACACCGGCACGCGGCGCAAGTCCACTTGTGGCAAATTAAATTGCCCGTTATATTGGTCATCCCCTTTCCCCTCTCAGCAGACAGCATATTGGTGCGCTTAAAGATCATCCCGACTCATCGTCAAGGAAGGAACGCTATCGCTCATGACAACAAAACTTCGCGCTCTGGTGGCGCTCGTCTTCTGCGCTCTGACGCTCACTTGGCTCGTTGCGGCCCGCACAAATAGCGTCGTCGGCGCACAGGGGCCGCCGCAAGGCGATGCGCCCGTCGAACAGACGCGCAAGAACATACAGGTCTTAAAGGGTCTGCCCGAAGCGCAACTCTTCCCGCTCATGAACTTCATCAGCACCTCGCTCGGCGTCCGCTGCGGCTTCTGCCACGTGCAGACCAAAGACCCGAAGACGGGGCGCGACCAGTGGGACTGGGCGAGCGACGACAAAGAGAACAAACAGGCCGCGCGGCGCATGATGCTGATGACCATGAGCATCAACAAGACGAACAAGATCGATCTGGGCAGCACCGGCGTCACCTGCTACACCTGTCATCGCGGCGCGAGTAATCCTGTGAACCTGCCGCCGCTACCGCTCACGGCCTCCGGGCACGAGCCGCCGCCCGGGCCGCCGCAGGGCGGCGCAGCACCGGGCGGCCCGCAACAGGCTGGCGCAGCACCGGGCGGTGCGCCGCAGGCGCGGCCGACGCCGCCGACGCCGCAACAGATCATTGATAAATACGTCGCGGCAGTAGGCGGGCGCGACGCGGTGGCGAAGGTGCAGTCGCGCGTCCTCAAGGGCACGCGCGAAGCGTCGCAGGGGCGCAATTGGCCTATCGAAGTGACACTAAAGGGCCCGGACAAGTTCGTCGTGGTCGCCAGCACGCCGGAGGGCGAGGTCGTGCAAAGTTATAACGGCACGACCGGCTGGCTCAGCAACCCGCAGGGCGCGCATGCGGCTTCAGCCCAAGACCTGACCGCGCTAAAGAACACCGCGGCCATCTTCAATGTGCTCCAACTGACCGCGCCGACACCGACCATGCGCTTCGCGGGCCGCGCGAAGATCGGCGACCGCGAGACGTTCGTGCTGCGCGATACGCCCGCGCCCGGCGTCATCGAACGACTCTTCTTCGACCGCGAAACGGGTCTGCTCCTGCGCCGGCTCACGCTCACCGAGACGGTACTCAACCCGCTCCCCGAACAGATTGATTTCGAGGACTACCGCGACGTGGACGGCGTCAAAGTTCCATTCACGATCATGAGTTCCAATATTGACACCTACTACAGTTCCACGCGCAAGTTCACGGACATCAAACACAACGTGCCCGTGGACGACGCCCGCTTCCAGATGCCGCCGCCAAAACCAAAACCCTAAAGCGCACTCGCACAACGTGCCCGAACGAGCGGCTTAGTCAAAGAGCAGACCCGCAAGAGGGTGAATTAAAGTTAAACGCCCGCGCGTACCTCGTAAGTACACGCGGGCGTTTGAGTTTGTTGTCTCAGTTCGGGGCTTAATTCATCAACACAGTTGCTCCGTAGAGGATCAATGACCGTTTGCGAGCTTGCCGATCAGGGTGAAGAGTGGGAGGTACATGGCGATGACGATGGAGCCGATGGTGACGCCGAGAAAGCCGATCATGAGCGGTTCGATGAGCGTCAACAGGTTGGCGATGGCGGTGTCCACTTCCTGCTCGTAGAAGTCGGCGATCTTGCCGAGCATGCCGTCGAGCGCGCCGGTCTGTTCACCGATGGCGACCATCTGGGCGACCATGTTGGGGAACACCTCGGCCGCCCGCAACGGTTCCACGAAACTCTCGCCGCGTTCCACGCCCTCACGAATCTTGACGATGGCCTCTTCGATGATGACGTTGCCGGCGGTGCGCGCCGTGATGTCGAGCGCTTGTAGGATCGGTACGCCGGAAGAGAGCAGCGTCGAGAGCGTGCGCGAGAAGCGCGCGATAGCAACCTTCAAGAGAATCTTGCCGATAATCGGGAGCTTAAGCGTCGTTTGGTCGATGTTTCTGCGCCCGCCCGGCGTCTTGTAGTAGAAGCGCAGACCGAGCACCGTCGCAACTGTCACGGCCAGCACGGCGAGTCCGCCCCAGCCGGCGACGAAGTGGCTAAACGCCATGACGATGCGCGTGGGCAGCGGTAACTGCTCGCCGGGGCCAAGCAGACCGAGGAAGATCGTCTGGAACTGCGGGATGACGAAGATCATGATCGCTGCCACGACGATGACCGCGATCACGACGACCGCCGCCGGATAGATCATCGCCGAGACCACATCGCGTTTCAGTTTGACGATCTTTTCGATGAAGGTGGACAGGCGCTGCAAGATGAGGTCGAGAATACCGCCCGTCTCGCCCGCTTCGATCATGTTGACGAAGAGTTGATCGAAGACTTTCGGGTGCCGGCCCATGGCCTGCGCGAGCGTTGCGCCTTCTTCAACATCCTGACGCACCAGACCCAGCACGTGCTGGAAATACTTGTTCGCCTGCTGGCTGGCGAGGATGTCGAGACATTGCACGAGCGGCAAGCCGGCATCGATCATGACGGAGAACTGCCGCGTGAAGATGGCCAAATCTTTCGACTTGACCTTGCCTTTACGCGCGATCTTGGGCACGGCGATCTCGCGCCCTTTCTCCTTGACGGAGGTGAGCGTCACTTGCTCGCGGCGGAGCACCTGGCGCAGCATCTCGCGGTTGTCCGCGCTGCGTTCGCCGACGAGCACCTCGCCAAACCGATTCCGACCTTTGAAGACGTATGTGGGCATGGGAACTCCTAAAAGTAGTCAGTAGCCAGTAGTCAGTAGTCAGTAGGATGCAAACGATTCAGTCTTCGTGCTTGCCAGCGCACCGCGCCGTCAGTCTGTTGTCTACTGACTGCCGGTTACTGGCTACTGCCTTCATCTTGTGCCGGGTCGCCCGCCGATGGGCCGGGCCTGTGCATAGGGTGAGGGGTGTGTGCCGGGGCGTTGACCGGCGGGCGCGCCATTGCTGCCGTTGCTGCCATTGATGCCGGAGCCGTGCTCGATCAGGTCGCGCAGTTCATCCGGGTTGCCGGAGCGTTGCACGGCGGTTTCGAGCGTGATCTGGCGCTTGTGATAGAGCGTGGCGAGCGCCTGATTGAAGGTCTGCATGCCGTACTTGTCCTGCCCCGTCTGCATCATCGAGTAGATTTGGTGAATCTTGTCCTCGCGGATGAGGTTACGGATGGCGGGGTTGGGGACGAGTATTTCCAGCCCGGCGACGCGCCCGCGCCCGTCCGCGCGCGGCAGGAGCGCCTGACAGAGTATGCCTTCGAGGACGAGCGAGAGTTGCGCGCGAATCTGCGCCTGCTGCGTGGAAGGGAACACGTCGATGATGCGGTTGATGGTTGAGGCCGCCGTGTTGGTGTGCAGCGTGGCGAAGGTTAAGTGTCCGGTCTCGGCGATGCGCAAGGCGGATTCGATGGTTTCGAGGTCGCGCATTTCGCCGATGAGCACCACGTCCGGGTCTTGGCGCAACGCCGTGCGCAGCGCTTCCGAGAAGCCGCGCGTGTCCGAGCCGACCTCGCGCTGATTGACGAGACAACTCTTGTGATTGTGCAAAAACTCGATGGGGTCTTCGATGGTGACAATGTGCTCGTGGCGCTCGCGGTTGATCTTATCGAGCATGGCGGCGAGCGTGGTTGATTTACCGGAGCCGGTCGGGCCCGTGACGAGGATCAGACCGCGCGGTTTGTCGCACAGCTTCGTGACGATGGCGGGCAGTCCCAACTGCTCGAACGATTTGATCTCGTAAGGGATCGCGCGAAAGACCGCGCCGACCGCGCCGCGCTGGTTGAAGAGGTTGGCGCGGAAGCGCGAGAGACCGCGCACGCCAAAGGAGAAGTCCAGTTCCAGCGCCTCCTCGAAGCGATGCTTCTGCGCGTCCGTGAGCACGCTGTAGGCAAGCTGCTTCGTGTCGCCCGAGGTCAAGACCTTGAAGCCTTCGAGCGGGCGCAGTTCACCATCAACGCGCACCTGTGGCGCGGAGTTAGTGGTCAAGTGCAAGTCCGAGCCGCCCAACTCGATCAGCTTCTTCAGCAGATCGGAGAGCGAGAGTTGTTGTTCTAAAGACGCTTCGTTGGCTGACATGTTGGTGATGGTAGTGGGCGTAAAAGATGGCGCGGGGCCGGCGGCGTGCTGCACAGGCAGCCCCGCGCGCGCATCAAGTTGGTGCTCAGCGTTGCTTGCTGGCGGTCAGCGTGTCGGCGGCGCGTGCGTTGAGCGCGACGACAAACTGCTCGGCGTCGGCGGCGAGCGCGGGCGCATCGGTGGCGCGCGCGCTGGTGGTCAGACCGTAGACCTGACCGTTGAACTCGGTGAAGTAGAAGACCCATGCAATGTGCGCGCCTTCATTGTTGGCGCTCTCGGCGACGACGACGAACGTGTGCCGGCCGCTCATCTGGCGCTCAAGATCGTTGACGACCCAGCCGCCTTCCGCGAGCATGCGGTCGATCACCTTGCGGCGCAGTTCGCTGAAGGAGACGCCCGCCAACATGTGCGCGCGTGAAGCGGCCA
>DASVQA010000139.1:0-2081 GCA_036389375.1 Pyrinomonadaceae bacterium
CCCTGGAAGTCCACCGACAGTATGTAGATCATCGGGAAGACGAACATCCAGACCAGATCGACGAAGTGCCAGTAGAGACCGCTGATCTCCACGTCCTCGTGCGACATTTTGCGGATGCGCAAGGCGACGATACCGAGATAGCAGAAACCCGTGAAGACGTGGAACATGTGCAGGCCGGTGATAGCGAAGAAGGTCGCACCAAAGAGCGGCGACGCCTGCGGCCAGCGTTCCAGCCATTCGTGGGGCAGCGTGAAGGGTTTCAGGCCCTCGCTGATCAGGTGATTCCACTCGTAGAGGTGAAGCACGAGGAAGGCGAGGCCGCCGAGCATCGTGCCGCCGATCCAGCGCCGCGCCACCTTCTTCTTCCCGTGCGCCGACGCCTTGACCGCCATGACCATCGTGAAACTCGATGAGAGCAGGCAGAGCGTCATCGTCGTCGAGAACAGGATGCTCGGCGAGAAACTGAACGGCGTCGGCCATTGATTGCTCGCAATACGCACGTAGCTGTAGCCGATCAGCAGCGCCGAGAACGTGAGCGCGTCCGAGACGATAAAGAGCCACATGCCGAGCTTGCGATGCCCGACGCGATACGGCAGCGTGCCGCCGCCCCAGTCGGCGGTTGTCATCGGTTCAACGTGTGCGTGCGTGCTCAACGCTTACCTCCACAGGAATAGGAGTGCGAACAGGCAAACCCACAGCCCGTCCATAAAATGCCAGTAGATACCCACCGCATCCGCGACCGCGCGCCGCTTCGTGAGCGGTTCCGCGCCCGCGCGCCCCAACGTGCGCGCTAACAGGTAAAGCAGCCCGAGTATGCCGCCCAAGAGATGCAGTCCGTGCAATCCGGTCAGCAGGTAGAAGAAAGAACTGTACGGGTTCGACGCGAGATAGACGCCCTGCGCTACGAGTTGCCGCCACGCCAGCAACTGCGAAACGAGAAAACCGAAACCGAGCAGCAGCGAGACTGCGAGCCAGCGCCGATACGTGCCCTCGGCCGCGCGCCTGAGCGAGCGCCGCGCCACTTCAAACGCCACGCTGCTCGCCACGATCAGCGCCGTGCTGAGCCACAGCAGGTGCGGCAGTTCGACGGGTCGCCAGTCGCGGTTGGCGGCGCGAATCACGTAGGCGCTCGTCAGCGCCGTGAACATCATGGCGATGGCGGCGAGCGCCATCCACATGCCGATGCGATACTGCTGCGGCAAGCCTTCGCCGCGCGCGTGTTCGTCGCCGCCGTCGCGCCCGCCGGGGCCGCGCCGCGCACCGTTGCCGCCCGGCCGCGGGCCACCGCCGCCGTAGCCCCGCCCCCGCTCTTTAACTGCTACGCGGTCGCGTGTCTCAGTGGTGGTGGTGGCCGTCGTGACCATTCCCCGTAACCTCCCCGCCTTGTTCTGTCCGCACGCCGCCCGCCGCCGGGGCCAAGTTCCCTGCGGTCGCATCCGGCGTGGTCTGCATCACGTAATCTTCGGGCGCATCGGGCACGGCATATTCGTATGCGCCGCGATAGACCGTCGGCACGTTGCCCGCGAAATTGTCATGCGGCGGCGGCGAAGGGATCACCCATTCGAGCGTCGTCGCCTCCCACGGGTTGTCGCTCGCCTTCTTGCCCTTGAACAACGACCAGAAGAAGTTGAAGAAGAACAGCAACTGCGCCGCCGCCGTGATGATCGCCGCGACGGTGACGAACATCACGAGCGCGTGCGTCTTGTTGAGAAAAGTATATTCGGTAAAGGACGCGTAGCGGCGCGGCATGCCGACCAAGCCCATCGCGTGCATCGGGATGAAGATGGCATAGACACCGATAAAGGTCGGCCAGAAATGTATGTGGCCGAGCCGGTCGTTCATCATGCGGCCGAACATCTTCGGAAACCAGAAATAGACGCCTGCGAACATGCCGAAGATGGCCGCCACGCCCATGACGAGATGGAAATGGCCGAGCACGAAATAGGTGTCGTGCATCGAAAGATCGAGCGTCGTCTGCCCCAGCACCAAGCCCGTGATGCCGCCCGCGACAAAGAGCGAGACAAAGCCGATGGCAAAGAGCATCGGGACGGTGAAGCGGATGCGTGCGCCCCAGAGCGTGC
>DASVQA010000140.1:0-5567 GCA_036389375.1 Pyrinomonadaceae bacterium
GACGGGTACCGCCGCCGACGCGGATATGTGCGCCTGAAGCCCGTTGACTTAGCTCACCTAATCGCGGGATAAGGATCAGGAAGGTGTCATAATGTATGGTCGCGTCACTTAAAGTTCGTGAACGCCTTAGTTCTCCCGCGAGAGGAAGCGGCCTTCGCTCAGACGGGCTGCGGTTAAGTTTTTGCGGGCAGCATAACTCGACCGGCTTTAACCAGCGTGTGAAGATACCCGAAGACCCGCACCGCGCACATCGAGAGGTCTTGCCATTTTGCATAGCAAGTCTTTGCCATTTTTTTAGCAGCGACAGCCGCGCCCCTGTCGCGCGGGTCAAAATCCGCTTTGTGGCCCGGTTTAAGTTCTTAGTTGAAGGACGGAATGGGGCGCGGCTAGGACGTGTGGGGTTTAACTATGCCCTGATTGTAGGCGTACACAGCTAGTTCGAGCCGGTCGGTGACGCCGAGCTTGCTGAAGGCGGAAGTCAGGTGATGACTGACGGTCGCCTCGCTGATAAAAAGCCGCTCGCTGATCTGCTTGTTCCGCAGCCCCTCGCTGACGAGGCAGACAATCTCGCGCTCACGGCGGGTGAGACTGGCAATCTTCGCCGCCTCCGGGTTCTCCTGCTTCCGCTGGCCGGCGCGCGCCAGTTCGGACAGCATGCTGCTCATCAGGTACTGATCGAACCAGACTTCGCCCGCATGCACCTTCTCGATGGCTTTTAGAATGACCTCGGCCGCTTTGGCCTTATGCACCAGCCCGCGCGCGCCGAGACGCGCCGCCTGCCGGTGCAACTCGTAGTCGCTGACGCCCGTCAGCACAAGCACACGCGCGCCGGGGGCGGCTTCGTGCAGACGCGGCAGGCAGTCCAGCCCGCTATCGCGCTCCAAGTTGAGGTCGAGCACGATAACGTCCGGCTGCGTCGCGCCAGTAACAGCGATGGCGGCTTCGGCCGTGGCGGCTTCACCGACGACCTTCATCTCGGGCCGTCCCTCGATAAGCAGGCGCAAACCGGCCCTCATCACGGCGTGATCGTCAACGAGGACAACCTTGATGTGCGGCTTTACGTCGTCAGGAGCAGGCATATGGGGGTTTATGCGCTAACCGGACTCGTGCTGAATGTTGGAGAAAACCCGGCTGTCGTGGTGCGCTAAGCGGCAGTCGGCGCGCGGGGCGTTTCCGGCAGTGCGCGCAACGCCGCTTGCGCCCAGATAAAAGATACGTCCGCCGGCCTAGAACGGACGCGAGCAGTAGAACCAAACGCGGGCAATAACGACCGGGCGACTATCGGGTAGCCGGCCCCGTCTTCCGTCTAAGATGAATGAACCTTTACGTTATAAACAGGTAAAACAAGCAGGCGCAAATACTATTCCCGGTGGTGCGCCTTGTCAAATTTTCAGCAAGCGTGGCGGAGCACACGCCGGGCAATCCTCTCGACGGCGGCCATGCCGGTGCTATAATGCGCGCCGCCGCGAAGAGGCTAACCTGACCGAAGCCTATCCCCCATCGAACGCATCAGCCGAGACACCGGAAGAGACATGCCGAAAGCGAAACATTCTCCATTTTTATGCTACGGTCTGCCGGTGCTCGCCGTTATGCTGGCAACGGCGGTCAAGCTGCTCTTGGGGGCAGCCTTCAAGGAAGATACGCCCTTCCTCTTATTCTTCGGCGCTGTGATGCTGAGCGCCAATTACGGCGGACTGGGGCCGGGACTGCTCGCCGTTGCGCTCTCCGTCGCCGTCAATGACTACCTCTTTTTCACGCCCTACACCTTCGTCAACACCTCCGCGCAGGCTTCGCAACTAATGCTCTTCACGCTTGAAGGGGCACTGATCTCGCTTATCTGCGCGCGCCGCAGACGCGCGGAAACGTGGCTGCGCACCGCGCAGGATGAACTTGAAGCACGCGTCGCACGGCGCACCGCCGAGTTGGAACGAGTGAACGCCTCGCTGCTCGAAGAGATGAACGAGCGCAGGCGGATCGAGCAGGTGCAACACGAGAGCGACAACCTCCTGCACGCCATTATCGAGGGCACGACCGACGCGGTCTACGTCAAAGACCTGGATGGGCGCTATTTGATGATTAACCGTGCCGGAGCGCGCCTCTTAGGCCGCGAGGTAGCGGACGTGATCGGCAAGAAGGACTCAGAACTGTTTTCGCCAGAGGCCGCGCGCCTAATCATCGCGGCCGACCGCCGCGTGATCGCCTCCGGCCGGACGCAAACCTTCGAGGAGGTCGGCACGGCGGGTGGGCAGACACGAACTTACCTCTCAACCAAGGGCCCCTACCGAGACACGCAGGAGAACGTCATCGGGCTGATCGGTATCTCGCGCGACATCAGGGATCGTAAGCTGATCGAAGAGGAACTGGCGGAATCGCGCGACGCGGCGCTCGAAGCGTCGCGGTTAAAGTCCGAGTTCCTCGCCAACATGTCGCACGAGATACGTACGCCGATGAACGGCATCGTCGGGATGACGGGCCTGCTGCTTAACACGAAGCTGACGCGCCAGCAGCGCGAGTTTGCGACCGACATCCAAACGAGCGCCGACGCGCTGCTCACCATCCTCAACGACATACTCGACTTCTCAAAGATTGAGGCGGGCAAGCTGAAACTCGAAGAGGTTGATTTCGATCTGCACGCCCTCGTCGAGTCAGTCGCAGAATTTGCTGGCCGGCAGGCGCGCGCCAAGGGCATCGAGATGGCCTCGCTCATCTACGGCGACGTGCCGGCCCATTTGCGCGGCGATCCGGGTCGTCTCCGTCAAGTGCTCATCAACCTGTTGAGCAACGCCGTGAAGTTTACGGAAGCCGGCGAGGTCGTGCTGCGCGTCACGAAGTCCGGCGAGAAGGACGGCCACGCCGTCTTGCGCTTCACCGTAACCGATACAGGGATCGGCATTGACGAGGCTTGCCAGCGCCGCCTCTTCCGCCCCTTCACACAGGCTGACGGCTCGGCTGCGCGCAGGTACGGTGGCACGGGGCTGGGGCTGGCCATCTCGAAGCAGATCGTTGAGTACATGCATGGTGAGATGGGTGTCGAGAGTACGCCCCGGCAAGGCTCGACCTTCTGGTTCACGGCCCGGCTCGCCAAGCAACCGGGCGCGGGCGCACAAGCCCCCGGCGCGGTGCAGACGCTGCGCGGCGTGCGGCTCCTTATCGTTGACGACAACGAGACGAACCGTAAGATTCTGCAATACCAGACAGAGGCGTGGGGGATGTCAAACGAGAGCGCCGCGAGTGGCGCAGAGGCGCTTGCGATGCTGCGCCACAGCGCCGCAGCCGGCGAGCCATTCGATCTGGCGGTGCTCGATATGCAGATGCCCGGCATGGATGGGCTGACGCTGGCACGCATGATCAAGTCCGATCCAGACCTTGCTGCCACGCGCCTTGTGATGATCTCTTCGACCGACGACCCGGACGATGTCGAGAGGCTGAAGGAGGTGGGCGTCGTCGCCTGCCTTACCAAGCCCGTGCGGCAGTCGCAACTTTTTAACCACCTGCTGTCAGCCATCGCGGGCGAGGCCGTGACCCAAGAGGTTCAAACGCACGGGGCGGCCGGCGGCAGCCCCGCGCCAGACGTTCGTCCGCCGAGGTACGCCGCGCCGCGCAAAGGCGGCCGCATACTTGTGGCCGAAGATCACCTCGTCAATCAGAAGGTGCTGCTGCACCAGCTAAGCGAGTTGGGCTATGAGGCTGACGCCGTCGCCAATGGATGGCAGGTGCTGGATGCGCTCCATAAGAACAGCTACGACCTAGTGCTGATGGACTGTCAGATGCCGGGGCTTGATGGCTATGAAACAACCGCCGAGATACGTCGGCGCGAAGGGGACATGCATCATACGCCGGTCGTCGCGGTCACGGCGCACGCCTTCGAGAGTGACCGCCAGAAGTGCTTGGCGACCGGGATGGACGACTACATTGCCAAACCCGTGAACCCGCAAACCTTGAAGACCATCATTGAACGGTGGCTCAAGCCGACCACGCCGGCTGAGTCGCCCGCCCCGCCGAGTGCAGATGCTGCCGCACGACTCGAAGCGGCGATAGCCCCGTCGGTCTCGGCCCTTTTTAGAGCCGCTAGACGTGAGGGTGCGCCCGATCCCGTGCGCGAGTTGCTCCACTTGTACCTGCGCGAAACGCAGCCCATGCTTGATCAACTGCGCGCCGACATCGCGCGCGGCGACGCAGGCGCAATACAGCGGACGGCGCACGGCATCAAGGGCACGAGCGCGGCGCTTGGGATAGAGCGGATGGCGGCGCTCAGTGGCGAATTGGAACAGAACGGGCGCGACGGCGTGTCGGCGGGCGCAGACTCGATTATGGCCGGACTGGCGGAGGAGTTTGAACGCATCCGTCGCTTATTGAATGAAGGATGAATTGGTGCAGTAACACAGGTGCGGGCGGGCGGCTAGGTTGATGCACCTGTCCGGGCGTTGAGCAAACGGGCCATAGACTCTTCCAGACGCTCGAAACTAAGCGGCTTGGTCAGGAAGTCGTTACAACCGGCGGCAGCGGCCTTGATCCGATGCTCGGCTGTTCCATAAGCCGTGAGCGCGATGATAGGCAGGTCGCGCAGCGCCGGCTGCTCGCGGATAGCGCGCGTAGCCGCGAAGCCGTCGAGCACCGGCAAGCAGATGTCCATTAATACGAGCGTAGGTCGCTCACGCTGGGCCAACTCAACCGCCTCCTGACCGTTCGTCGCTTCTAAGACCTTGTAGTTACTTAACTCCAACTTCAGCTTCAGCATGAAGCGGAAATCGTCGAAGTCATCGACAATCATAACGGTAGGGGACACGCTGTCGCACGACGCGCTTAGAGTTTGATTACTGGGCGACATACTTAGGAAGAACGGTCGTCACGCCGCGAAGGCAGACACACCGTCCGTTTTTGCTGAAAGCCGTAATTTACTGGGATGGCCGTGGCCCGGATGTGCAAGGTAAAGCACCGGGCTGAGTCAACATAAGTCAACCATCTGCATTTACCGCTCGACCGACATCAGGATAACCACTCAGCGATTTACATTGCAAGTCGCCTACTCAAGCACGCGCGGTTGCCAGAGCAGAGCTATTTCCGACTCTGTCAGGTCGAGGGCGACATAGACCGACAACTTAGCGTCAGAAACTTGTGCCAGCTTAAAGGCATTTACAGAAATTGACATATTTTAACGTAACATGTAAGGTTCTGGCCGAAATGGAGATTATAGATGAAGCAAGCTATACCTACTGATTTAATCAGCACATCTGAAGCGCAAAAACTTCTCGGCGTTAGTCGTCCCACGATGAGTCGGCTGCTTAGAGAGGGCGTAATTCGCTACTTCCCTAATCTAATAGATCGGCGCGTCAAGTTCGTCAGCAAAGCCGAGGTCTTAGCCCTATTACCTACACGTGCGGAAGCTGCATGAGGAGCAAGCTATGCGCGCCGGTCTAGACAAAATCAAAGAAGAGGTTAAAGGGGTGTCACCTGAAGAGCTGCATCAGGTGCGCGCACTGGTTGATTCCCTGCCCACTGAGTCAGCCAAGCCTCAAATGACCGAAGATGAATTTGAGCAGTATCTCGTAACAAAGGGCGTAATCTCG
>DASVQA010000141.1:0-26148 GCA_036389375.1 Pyrinomonadaceae bacterium
TCGATCTGCGGCTTGGTCTGGTTCTTATAGTAGGTAATGTCTATGTCGTTGATCTCCTGCTGCAACTTCTGGCGGCGGAGTTCGGGCCGGTTGGCGCGCGCCTCGTTGAGCGCCGCGATCAGATCGATGGGCGACTCGTCAAACGTAGGCTTGTCGGTCGGCAGCAGCGCCGCCGACCATTCCGGCGCAAGCGGGTCTTTCAGCATCAACTGCTTCAGATTGTTTTCGGCGACCGAGACGAACTGCGAGGCGCTTAAGAGCGACGCAATGCGGTTCGATAGTTCGGTCTGCACCTGCGCGCGTTCGAGCGGCGCGGCCGAGCCGGCGGCGACGCTCGCCTCGGTGCGGCGGAAATTCTCGCGCGTCAGGTTGACGTTGGCCACCTGATTCTGTTCGTCGCGGATGGCGAAGACCAGATCCCAGTAGGCGCGTTGCACCTGCGAGATGACGCTGATGGTGCTGCGGCGGAAATCGGCGTCGGACTGTTCCAGCCGCTTACGCTGGATGCGAATCTGGCGGCGGGTGAAATCAACCGAGCGATTGCGCCAGAGCGGCTGCGTAAACTGTATGCCCTGACTTGCCGAGTAGAACGGGTTAAGCGTCGTGAAGCGTGAGTTCGTCGTCTCGCGCGTGTTGTTAAAGAAGTAAGAGTAGTTGCCGCCGCCTCTGGCAAACTGCTTGGTCAACGAGAAATTGTTGTTGATGTCGGTCGTGGTCACGGTCGAACCTTGATTCGACCCGGCCAGCGTGCTCGATACAGGGCGCACAGAGTTGTTGAGCTGCGGCGTGTACTGAATAAGCGGATCATAGATGCCTTCGAGCGAGCGCAGCACAGTCTCGTTAAATTTCACGTCGCCGCGCGCAACCTCTATGTCGTTGTTGTTTTCGAGCGCGCGGCGGATCGCTTCGTTGAGCGAGAGCGGCAGCGTGTTGTCGCCCTGCACGCCGAGCCGCGTGAGCGACGGCAAAGGCGGCACGGGGCGCGGCTCGGTCTCAGTCAAAAGCGGCGCGGGCGGCCCTTCCTGCACATCGGTCTGCAAGGTCGGCGTCTGCTGATCAATCGGCACGGCGGTCGGCAGCGGGTTTGCGCCCGGGGTCGGCTGCTGCGTGGCGGGCGGCAGGTTCGTGCCGGGCGGCGCTTGCGGCGAAGGCTGCTGCGTGCCGGGCGGACGCGTCGGGTCGGTGCTGGGGCGGGCCTGATCAGGGATCGGCTGTTGCTGCTGTGTGCCGGGCGGGCGCGTCGCGTCCTGTTGCGCCGGGTTCTGCGGCGCGGGCGTGGGCGTCTGCACGGGTGCGTCCACGCAACTCACGCATTCCTTCACGCTCGCCGCCGAATAACTCATGGGCGCGGGCACTTGCGCGAACGTGACGGCGCACAGGGTCAGCCAGATAACAGTGGTCTGCAAAGGCGCGCGCAGGCGTTGACTGGATATCAAAACGAAGACTCCTCTGGGAAACTTGAGTGAACGACTCTGGCGACGGCGAGTAAAGCGTTGCTGAAAACCTACGCCGCAAGTCTGTTCCTACTACGTCACGCTCACGCGTGGGGTTTCATAATAAGCAAACGAAAGACCGGGGCGAGAGCAGCGATTTACGGGCGAAAAACGACGGTTGTGCGAGTGTGCGCGCGCGTGTGTCGCAAAAACGTGAACGGGCAATCCCGCCGGTGGGATAGCGCGCCGCTTCCTTGACAGTCGCCGCGCGCGCACATTATCTTGCCGATCTCCGGTCGCAATTCAATTCTTGCGCTTAAGAGAGCACGGCAAGGGGGCCGGTGCGCCTTTACGTTGCCGCCCGCGCGGGCTGGTTGCGCGACGTGCGGTGCGGCGCGCGTTGCAGTGCGACCCCGGCCGGTTAATACGATGGCGAGGAGGCTTTGAAGTAACATGGCAGTGAAAGTCGGCATCAACGGTTTCGGACGGATCGGGCGCAACATCATGCGCACCTCCTTAGGCGACCCCGACATAGACTTCGTCGCCGTCAACGACATCACGGATACAAAGACGCTCGCGCACCTGTTGAAATACGATTCGGTGCTTGGCAATCTCGAACAAGAGATCACGGCGAGCGAACAGGGCATTACGGTGGGCGGCGACGAGTTGCGCGTCTTCTCCGTGCGCGACCCGGCGGCCATCCCTTGGGAAGAGGTCGGGGCTGAGATCGTCATCGAGTCAACGGGGCTGTTCACCAAGGCAGAGGATGCGCGCAAACACCTGCGCGGCTCGGTCAAGAAGGTGATCATCAGCGCGCCCGCGAAGGGCGAGGACATTACCATCGTGCTCGGCGTCAACGACGAAGCCTACGACTCGGCGGCGCATCACGTGGTCTCGAACGCCTCCTGCACGACCAACTGTCTTGCGCCCGTTGCCAAAGTCATACACCAGAACTTCGGCATCAAGTCGGCGCAGATGACGACCATCCACTCCTACACGAACGACCAGCAGTTGCTCGACCTGCCGCACAAGGACTTGCGCCGCGCCCGCGCCGCCGCGCTCTCGATGATCCCGACCTCGACCGGCGCGGCCAAAGCGGTCGCGCTCGTCCTGCCGGAACTCAAGGGCAAGTTCGACGGCATCAGCGTGCGCGTGCCGACGCCAAACGTCTCGCTCGTGGACGTGGTGATGGAAGTCGAGCGGCAGACGACGACCGAAGAGGTCAACACGGCCTTGAAGAACGCGGCCAACGAAGAGTTGCGCGGCATCCTTGCGTTCTCCGAGGAGCCGCTCGTCTCGGTTGATTTCCGCAAGAACGACAACTCGTCCATCGTGGACGCGGAGTACACCAAGGTTATCGGCGGCAACCTCGTTAAAGTCCTGTCATGGTACGACAACGAGTGGGGCTACTCCTGCCGCGTCCGCGACCTCGTCAAGTTCATCGCGCAGAAAGGACTGTAAAAGCCGGGCCGAGCGACAAGTTGAAAAACTTTGTCTCCGGCTCGGCACTCGGCACTTGTCACTGTTTTTATGAAGCTGTCGATCACAGACCTCGACTTGAAGGGCCGGCGCGTGTTCGTGCGCGTGGACTTCAACGTGCCCCTGAAGGATGGCAAGGTGACGGATGCGACGCGCATCAGCGCCACGCTCCCGACGATTGAGTATGCGACGGGGCAGGGCGCGCGCGTGATCCTTGCGTCGCATTTGGGCCGGCCGAAAGGCGAGCGCGTGGAGAAGTACAGCCTGAGGCCCGTGGCCAAACATCTGTCGGAGTTGCTGGGCCGGCCCGTCGCTTTCGCGGCCGACTGCGTCGGCGCAAAGGCACGCACAGCCGTTGACGCGCTCAAAGATGGCGACGTGCTGCTGCTTGAGAATCTTCGTTTCCACGCAGAAGAGGAGCAGAACGACGAGGGCTTCGCGCGCGAACTGGCAAGCCTCTGCGACGGTGTGTACGTGAACGACGCCTTTGGCGCGGCACACCGCGCGCACGCTTCGACCGTCGGCATCACGAAGTTTGTCGCGCAGGCGGCGGCCGGGCTGCTGATGCAGAAGGAACTGGACTATCTCGGCCGCGTCATCAACAATCCGGCGCATCCGTTCGTCGCCATTCTCGGCGGCGCGAAAGTGTCAGACAAAATTCCGGTCATCAACGCGCTCATAGATCGCAAGGTGGATAAGCTCCTGATCGGCGGCGCAATGGCCTACACCTTTTTCAAGGCGCAGGGTTTTACGGTCGGCAAGTCGCTCGTCGAAGACGATATGCTTGAGACGGCGCGTGCAATCACGGCGCGCGCCGCGAGCGCGGGCGTCGAGTTGCTGCTGCCGACGGATCACGTCGTCGTGGACAGCTACGACCCGCTCAAGAGCAAGAAGACGATCCCCGTCGAATTTACCAACGTCGGGCACGTCGGCGTGGACATCGGCGTCGAGTCGGTCGCGCACTTCGCGCACGCGCTCGCCGACGCGCAGACTGTTATCTGGAACGGCCCGATGGGCATCTTTGAAGAGAAGGCGCTCGGTTTCGACGCGGGCACGGTCGGCGTCGCCCGCGCGGTCGCCGAAGCGGCTGACCGGGGCGCGACCGTCATCGTCGGCGGCGGCGATTCGGTCTCCGCCGTCACACAGACGGGCGTGGCCGACCGCATCACGCACATCTCCACCGGCGGCGGCGCAACGCTCGAATTCTTAGCCGGCGACGAACTGCCCGGCGTCGCCGCACTCAACGATAAATGAGAGGTCAGTGCTTAGAGGTCAGAGATCAGTAGCAGCAAAAGTCTCGCACTAACCTCTAACCTCTCATCTCTAACCTTTGACCTCTGCCTTTTATGCGTAAGCCCATCATCGCTGGCAACTGGAAGATGTATAAGCTGGTCGCGGAGTCGGTTGCGACCGCCTTGGCCCTGCGCCCGCTCGTGGCGAATGCGAACCACTGTGAGGTGATCATCGCGCCGCCGTTCACGTCTTTGAAGGTGGTGGCGGACAGGCTGGAAGGGTCGAACATACGGATCGCGGGGCAGAACTGCGCGACCGAGTTGAAGCATGGCGCGCACACGGGCGAGACCGCCGCCGACATGCTGCGCGACGTGGGCTGCACGCACGTCATCGTCGGCCACAGCGAGCGCCGACACCTCTACGGCGAGTCCGATTCGATGGTGAATCTCAAGGCGCAGGCGGCGCTGGCCGCGGGTCTGACGGTCATTTTGTGCGTCGGCGAGACGCTGGCGCAGCGCGAGCGCGGACACGCTGAGCCGGTCGTGCGCGGGCAGTTAGCGGGCGGCTTGCGCGGTTTGACATCGAACCACCTCGCCCGTATCATCGTCGCCTACGAGCCGGTCTGGGCCATCGGCACCGGACAAACTGCGACGCCGGAGCAAGCGCAGGAAATGCATGCGTTTATCCGGCGCGTTTTCGCGGAAAGGCAGAACGAGGACGCGGCAGACGCGCTGCGCATTCTCTACGGCGGCTCGGTCAAGCCCGACAACATCGCGGGCCTTATGGCGCAGGCGGATTTGGACGGGGCGCTGGTCGGCGGTGCAAGTCTGGACGCCGAGACGTTCGCGCAGATCGTGCATTACAACCTTTAAGATCGAAGTTTGAGGACGAAAGCAGTGCTGGTCTATTTCTTATACGGACTGTTCATACTCACGTGCATCGTGCTGATCGTGGCGGTGCTGTTGCAGCCGGGCAAGGCCGATGCGGGCGCGCTCTTTACCAGTTCCGTGTCGAGCACCGCCTTCGGCCCGCGCGGCACGCAGACGCTCCTTGCCAAGATCACCATCGGCGCGGCCATCCTGTTCATGTTGACGGCGCTCATGCTGTCGCTCCCGCGCCTGACCGGCTCGCGCTCCGTGCTGCAATCTACCGAAGCCGAGCCGACGCCCGCACCGGCCGCGACGCCACAGCCGACGCCTGCTGCGCCCGCCGCCTCGCCCGCTACCGGCGCGACGACGGCCCCGGCCACGAGCAGCGCACCGGCGGGAACAAACACCAACAAGTAACAGATTAGCGTGCGGGTGGCGGAAGCGATACAAGCCCGCCAAGCCCCTGTTGACAATTCAAGAGCCGAAGTGGCGGAACTGGTAGACGCGCACGTTTGAGGGGCGTGTGAGGCAACTCGTGGGGGTTCGAGTCCCCCCTTCGGCATCAGCTTTCAAACAAATGCGCCCGCGTGCGACTTGTATCTAAGTCGCACGCGGGCGCACTCGTTTACGCTGCCTCGTTTATCTGTCTTGCGCGCGGCCCTTCCGCGTCCTCCTAGAGCAGGAACACGTCCCAAGCCCAACGCCCGACCTGCGTGCCGTTTGCGTCCCTGACCTTCGCCCGGTAACGGAACTTATTGCCGTAGGCGTCCGTGCGCTTCGACTCTTTGTAGTCGAGGTCTAAGCGCGCCACGCCCAACGAGCGCAAGGCGTGTAACTCGCCCGGCTCAGAGATGCCGTTGTGGTTGCTGTCCTGCCACAGACGCAGGCTCGTGAAGATGGCATCTTTGCCGTCAATCCCGCCGTCGCCGTTCCCGCCGAGACCCGGCTGGTCGTATTCGGCGAGCGCGCGGAAGCCGTTCTTATCCGCCTCGTCCGCGATTGGCGGTTGCGGCGTGAAGTTGCCGAACAGTTCCGTGCCGTTATCAACGACGCCGTTCCCGTTACGGTCGAGCGCGAGCCACGCGTCGTCAGAGTTGGTCGCTGTCCAGGCCAATCTGCCATTGCGGCCATCGCCGTTGAGATCGAACCTGATGCCGCCGGGCAGGTCGGTTAAGGCGAACCCGTTCCCGGCCACGTCAATGACGATGGGCGACCCCCATGTGGCCAGACAGGTGCAGCCGTCGCTTGAGCACCAGATGCAATTCTCCACATCGTAGCAAGGGTAGGTTGGGCAGTTCATCTCCGGCGTCGGCGTGGGCGTCGGACAGGCTGCGTCGCCCCCCTGACAGTCGTTGTCGATGCCGTCGCCGCAGATTTCCGTGCGCCCTCGATTGACGTTGAAGCCGCCGGCATTCGGGTTGTCGTTACAGTCCGTGCCGCCGCAGGCGACGCTGTTGTAACCGTCGCCATCTTGATCGCAGCAGGCTCCGTTGAAGACGGCGACGCTCATCGAGGTGGACGGGCAGGTTGTGCCTTCGCACGCCACGTTCTGATCTTGCAAACCCTGCGTGCCGAAACCGCCATCCGGCTGAGAGAATCTGAGGATGCCCTCCCCGCAACTGTTTTTATCGCCGCAATTATCCGTCCACTGGGTCGTGGAACTGCACCCGGACGGAATGATCTGCGGCGCGGGCGCGACGGTCTTGCTGAAGACGCCCGGCGGGTAATTGCCGCGCAGGCATAAGAGACCCGCCGCGAGCGCCATTAGACTGATCAGTAACACTCTGGTCTTCATGTCGTCCTCCTTTCCGCCTTAACGCGGCGGCGCGGCCTCTTCGTTTGTGACCTGCTTCCATGCTTTCGGATTGTTCGGGTCTTGCCGGTAAAAACTGCCGGCGCTCCACGCCAGCCCGTCCTCGAAGACCACGAAACCCACCAGCACACGCACCTTGTTGATGTCGGCGGTCGTATGCCGCTGGAGCACCAGCCTGTTCAACTGCTCGTATCTCTTTTCGTCCAGCGTCACGTTCAACTCGCCGCCGGGAGCCAGATAGATCGGCTCACGCAAAGGCAGGTTGAGTTGCGGCAACTGACCGAGGTTGATGCGGTAGGACATTTCGGGGCCGCTGCGGCGCGTCTCCGGTAGGTTCACGTCCAACTCGACGAACACGATGCCTTTGCCGGAGATGTTGGTTAGCTTGAACTCGGAGCCTTTCAACCAGTCTTTATCGCCCGCGAGTTTTTCGCCGAATTTAACCGACCGCTGCCCCACCTTGACGCCAGCGACGCGGATCGGCTCGTTGAAGATCGGTGGATCGGTCTCGACTATCTTGGCGGCCGCTTGCGCGCCGGCCAGTCTATTCGAGGCCAGTGAAGACCATGCGGCCGTTGCCAGAAACAGCGCACACACACACAACAGTACGCCGATGACGACGGTTTTGAACTTGAACACGTCCATCACGTCACTCCTTTCGGTTGTTTACCGGCATGAGGTTGACGAAATAAGTGAGGTTTCGCGTCAACAAGTGTTGGGGCAGTGGAAATGATTGCGGATATGAACAATCGCCTTATACGCCCACCGCCACAGGGTGTCAAGGTATTTGCCCCGCAGGGGCCGGCCCGCGTGCGACCCGCGCGCCTAGCCTGCGCGTGGCCTGCGTCCGCACATGGGCCGGCTGCGCCGCAGCGCCTCTTCGGCCGCCGGGCCGCAGAAGTCCGCCCGCCTGTTGTGAGCCGTAGGCGGCCCTGTTAAACTCGCGCCCGTTCGTCTGCTGATTGCGGCTACCGATGCGCCGATTAACTGAGCCAAAACTTCATCTGCGGTGCAGCCTCTTTGCGCTCGCCCTCGTGCTGCTGACGACCGTCTCGGCCGCGGCACAATCGTCCGACCTCGATTTCCCGACGCCGGTCTTGACGAACGAGATCGCCGGGCGCATCGCGCCGCGCGACATCGGCGACCCGCGTCTGACCAGCCACTTCTACACGTTCAACGGCGTGCAGGGCGATCTCGTACTCAACATCGAAACCGTCAATCTCGACGGCGCGGTTGATCTCTTTCTGACGCCGGGTCTGCGCCCGCTCGCGCAGGTCACGCTCTACGCCGGCAGCGCGCTCAACGTGTCGAAGACGGTCTTTCTGCGGCAGGCGGCGACGCTCGTGCTGCGCGTACAGGCGCGCACGCCGAGCGATGCGGACGGCACGTATCGCATCAGTTTGAGCGGCACGTTTCAGCCCGCCGCAAACGTCGTCGCCAGCGCGCCGGCCCAGCCGGAGACGACTGCCACCAGTAAGTCGCCCACGCGCCCCGTCGGCAGAGGCACGCACCGCGTCAACTCCGTCGGCGCGCGCATTGACGAGCCAGAAACCGCAGCGCCCAAAACCGAAGCGAGCGAGGTTGAAGCGAATCAGCCCGCGCCGCCCACACGCGAGCCGGCCACCGAGCCGCGCGCGCCCGCAAACAGAACCCGCCCGCCGCGCCGCACACGCACGCCGACGCGGACAGAGACCGCGCGCCGCACGCCGAAGACGCCGGAGCGTAAGACCGAAGCGCCTGCACCCGCGAGCGAAGCGGAGACCACGTCCGCCGCCGATCAGCCAGCGACCGAGCCGACGCCGGCCAAGCCGGAATCGGCGCGCACGGCCCGCACGCGCACGGGGCGCACAACGCGCACCGCCCGCACCAAAGAGACGGCGAAGCGCACCAACGAGTCGACGCCGGAGACCGCGCCTGCCGAAGCCGCGCCGGGTGAGGCCGCGCCCGCCCCGCAACTCGGCGCGACGCGACTTGTGATCGAGACCAGAGATGGCACGAAGATCGAACGCGAGATGAGCAACGTCAGCCGCGTGACGGTCGTGAATCAACTGATCGTGGTCGTGTTGAAGAACGGGCGCATCGAGCGTTATCCGATGACGAATGTGCTGCGCATGGCCATCGAGCCTTAAACCATTTTCATGCGAGCAAGCGAAGGGAACGAGAACGGGCATGTCTGCAAACTCTGCCAACGAAAATTCCGCACAACCCGTCGCCCCGCGTCTTAAGGGACGGCGTGCGCTCGTGACGGGCGCAAACAGTGGCATCGGGCGCGACATCGCGCTCCGGCTCGCGCGCGAAGGCGCAGCCGTCGTCATCAACTACCTGAGCAAACCCGAAGCCGCGCAAGAAGTGGTGCAGGAGATCGAGGCGGTGGGCGGGCGTGCGCTGGCGGCACAGGCTGACGTATCGAACGAGCAGCAGGTTGATGAGATGTTCGCGCAGGCGCGCGCGGCGTTTGGCGGGCTGGACATACTCGTCAATAACGCCGGGCTTGAGACGCACCACCCGATCCTTGAGATGCCGGCCGACGCTTGGCGCAAAGTGCTCGACGTTGACCTGACGGGCGCGTTTCTGTGCGCGCAACGCGCCGCGCGCATGATGGTCGAAGCGCAGACGGGCGGCGCAATCGTCAACATCTCGTCCGTGCATAACATCATCCCTTGGGGCGGCTACGCGCACTATTGCGCGGCCAAGGCCGGCCTCGACATGTTGACGAAGACGATGGCGCTTGAACTTGCGACCGAACGCGTGCGCGTCAACTCGATTGCGCCGGGCGCGATTCAGACGCCGATCAATCGCAACGTCTGGGCCGATCCCGCGATGCTGCAAGACCTGCTGCGCAAAATTCCGGTCGAGCGCATGGGGCAGACCGAAGAGATCGCGGCCTGCGTCGCTTTTCTCTGCTCGGACGAAGCCAGCTACGTGACCGGCGCGGTGCTCTACGTGGACGGCGGCATGACGCTCTATCCTGAGTTCCGGCATGGCGGCTAAGCGGCGCGCAAAGGCAGTTGCTCTGAAACCTTAAACCTCTGGCGCGCTCCTGCACGATGAAGCAGACCACACGGAAAAGTAGCAACCCGGACACCGTCAAAGCGCCGTGCTCCGTCACGAGCCCGCCCGTCTATCCGTTCGCGGCCCTCGTCGGGCAGGACGAGATGAAACTCGCGCTGCTGCTCAACGTGATCGAGCCGGCGATAGGCGGCGCGCTCATCATGGGCGAGCGCGGCACGGGCAAGACGACGGCGGTGCGCGCGCTGGCTGAACTGCTGCCGCCGCTCGCAACGGTGCGCGACTGCGCGTACAACTGCGACCCCGTAGCCGAAGCGCAACTGTGTGCTGATTGTCAGGCGCGGCTGCGCGCCGAAGGGTCTCTGCCGCGCGTGCGGCGACGCGTCCCGGTGGTCGAGTTGCCTTTGAACGCGACGGAAGATCGCGTCTGCGGCACGCTCAGTCTGGCGCGCGCGCTGGCGGCGGGCGTGAAAGAGTTCGAGCCGGGCCTCTTGGCGCACGCGAATCGCGGCTTTCTCTACATTGATGAAGTAAACCTGCTCGAAGATTATCTGGTTGATCTGTTGCTCGACGCCGCCGCTTCGGGACGCAACCGCGTCGAACGCGAAGGCGTCTCGGTCACGCATCCGGCGCGCTTCGTCCTCGTCGGCTCAGGTAATCCGGAAGAGGGTGAACTGCGCCCGCAACTCGTTGACCGCTTCGGCCTCTTTGTCGCCAGCAAGACGCCCGCGAGCGTGGACGAACGGGTTGAGATCGTTGCGCGCCATGAGGCATTCGCCCGCGATCCGCCAGCCTTCTGCGCGAAACTGGAAACCGAGCAGGCGCGGCTGCGGCGACGCATCGTGCGGGCGCGGGCGGCGGTGGCGCACGTCTCGGTTGCGCGCCCGCTCCTGCGCCGCGTCGCTGAACTTTGCCAGCGCCTGCAAGTGGACGGGCATCGCGGCGAGTTGACCATCGCGCGTGCGGCGCGCGCCCTCGCCGCGTTTGCAGGGCGACGCGCGGCGACGGACGCAGACGTGCGTCGTGTTGCGCCGCTCGCCTTGCAACATCGTCTGCGCCGCGACCCGCTGGCCCAGACGACGAGCAGCGCGCAGTTAGAACAGACCATAGAAGAGTTGTTCGGCCTGGAGGCGCAGGCGGAAACTCAATCGCCGTCGCAGCCTTTGATCGTCGAACTCGAACACGCCGACGCAGCGCGCGACGACGACGACGATGCGGGCGGGCGGGCCGCGCAGCGACCGGCGCGGGCCGCCGACGGGCGCGCCGGTGAAAGTAGCGGCACGGAGCGGTCTGCGCCGCCCGTCGAGACGCCGTTAATTATCGAGTTGCGGGCGACGGACGCGGCCAAGCGTTTGACCTTGCCGCGTTCTGCGGCCCGGCGGCAGACGAGCGGGCGCGCGTCGGTCGCGGCCCAGCGCGGGCGTTACGTGCGCGCGACTGCGCGACTGATAGAGCGACCACGCCTTGCGCTCGACGCGACGATCAACGCGGCGGTCGCACGGCAAGGCACGCGCGCGCCGGCACAGGGGCGCGCGCTCGGCTTTGCGCGCGAGGATTTGCGTTTCAAACAGTTCAGCCGGCGCGCGGGCACGCTCTTTATCTTCGCGGTGGACACGTCGGGCAGCATGGCCGTCAACCGCATCAATCAGGCGAAGGGTGCGCTCGTCACGCTGCTGCGCCAGTCCTACGTCAACCGCGATGAGGTCGCGCTCGTCAGTTTCCGCGCGCAGCACGCGGAACTGTTGCTGCGCCCAAGTCGCTCGACGGCGGCGGCGCGGCGCTTGCTCGATGCGCTGCCCGTCGGCGGCGCAACCCCTCTGGCCGCCGGGCTGCTGCGCGCCTACGAACTGGCCCGGCTCGCGCGGTCCGCCCACGGGCGCATCGTCCTGCTCGTCTTCACAGACGGGCGCGCAAACGTCCCGCTGGATTGTCGAACCGACGGGCCGCGCCCTGCGCTACGAATGCGGATCGAGCATGAACTGCGACACGTGGGCGCGCTCCTGCGCCGTGCGGCGGTCAACACGTTCATCGTGGACACGCGCCAACGGTTCGCGGCCGGCGACGAAGGCGAGCGGCTGGCACGCACCGTCGGCGGCCATTACGTGGCGCTGCCCGCGCCGCTGCCGGCAAGCGCCAGCACGCAAACGCTATGACCGACGCCGCACATGATCTGCCGATGGACGGCGCGGCGCGCGACCGTCGCGTGCTTGCGCTCTACGAGCAGTTGCTTGAGATCGAGCAGCGTCTCATCCCGACCGGGCTGCACGTCTTCGGCCGCGTCAACGATAAGGCAGAGCACGCCGACCTGTTGCGCCTCGTCGCCTCTTTCGACCGCGCCGAAGTGGGTGCGCGCGCGCTCCCTGATCTCGTCGCGGAAGGTCTGGCGCTCGGCCCTTACGCGGCGCTCCTGACCGAGAGCAAACACGACGAAGCATCTTTGCGCGCACTTGAGCGCGTGGACGAGATCGTGCGTGCGGCCATCGCGCTTTTCCTGCGGGCGGGTGCGGACGAGGCGCTCGCATGGTTGCAGCAGGCGGCGAACGTCCAGCCCGCCGCAGCCAGCGCCATCTTCGCGCTGCTCGCGCGCGTGTACGCAGAGTTGCAGGTCAATCAGGAACTCGATCAACTGACGCGGGCGCTGCGCGGCGAGTACATCGAACCGGGGCCGGGCGCGGACATCGTGCAGAACCCGTCCGTCCTGCCGACGGGGCGCAACACGCACGCCGTCAACCCTTACTCGATCCCTTCGCATCTGGCGTTTGCGCGCGCCGAGCCGTTGGTCAAACAACTGCTGGCGCGGCATCGCGCGGAGCATGGTCGTTACCCGGCGGCGATGGCGCTTGTGCTGTGGGGCTTGGACAACATCAAGACGCAGGGCGAGGGGGTGGCGCAGGCGCTCTGGCTGCTCGGCGTGCGCCCCGTGCGCGATGCGATGAACCGCGTGACGGACGTGCAAGTTATCCCGTGCGCCGAACTTGGACGACCGCGCATTGATGTGGTCTTAACCGTCTCCGGCATCTTCCGCGACCTGTTCGCGGCGACGATGAACCTGCTCGACCGCGCGGTGCGCGTCGTCGCGCAGTTGGACGAACCGGCGGAGTCGAATTACGTGCGGCGCAACATCGCGGCGCAGATGAGCGAGACGGGCTGCGCGTTTGACGAGGCGGCGCTGCGCGTCTTCTCGAACGCGCCGGGCAGCTACGGCACGAACGTCAATTTCATGGTGCTCGATTCACAGTGGGAGCATGCGGCTGCGCTCGGCGATCTCTTCGTCACGCGCAAGTGCTTCGCCTACGGGCGCGGCGCAGACGGGCGCGCGCTCGAAGGGCGCGAGGCGCGTGCTTCGTTGGGACGTGCGCTCGCGCGCGTCGAAGCGACGCACCAGAACATAGACTCGTTCGAGATCGGCATCACGGACGTGGATCACTATTTCGAGTATCTCGGCGGCGTCTCGCGCGCCGTCGAGCAGCACGCGCAGGCGCGGCCCGCCATCTATCTCTCCGACGCGCTCGCCCGCGAAGCAAAGGTGCGGACGCTCAACGAAACCGTCCGGCTTGAGACGCGCACGAAGACGCTCAATCCGAAGTGGTACGAGGGCATGCTCAAGCACGGCTTTCGCGGCGTTGCCGAGATCGAGAGCCACGTCGCCAACACCTTTGGTTGGAGCGCGACGACGGACGCCGTTGACGATTGGGTTTACGACGAAGTGGCGCGCACCTTCGTGCTCGACGAAGCGATGCTCGCGCGCCTCAGTCAACTCAACCCACACTCGGCGCGCTCTCTCGTCGGTCGTTTGCTCGAAGCGCAGGGGCGCGGCTTCTGGGCGGCCGACGCGCAGACCGTCGCCCAACTGCGCGAGGCGCTGCACACGCTCGAAGACAAGATCGAAGGCGTCGCTTGATGGAACAAAGCTCACGCCAGAGCGCAAAGACGCAAAGACGGGCGCAAAGAAGTTGCCTGCGGCTCTTTACGTGCCCGGCTTGCGCGGCTTTGCGCCTTTGCGTGCGGATTCCTTTCGGCTCGCTCGGCTAAGCTTGCATTGCTATGAACGTCACCGTTCTCTACGTCGGCTCTAGTCTGCTTGCGCCGCTCAGGCAAGCGGAGCGCGCGATCAACGAGCGCTACGATTGGCGTCTGCGTGTTGCCGCCTACAATTTGGGCGCGGCGCTCGACGAGCGCGCGTGGACGGACGCTGAGCATGATCTGAGTGTGGCGGACGTGGTCTTCGTCATACACGTCACGGACGGCGAAAATGCGGCGCGGCTCTTGCCGTTGCTGGCGCGCCACGAAGCACGCCACCGCGCCGTCGTGGTCTTCAACTGCATGCCTGAGTTGATGCGGCGCACACGCATGGGCCGGCTGCGCTTCGGGCGCGAATTAACGACCGGGGCGGGCGCTGAAGCAGCAGACAAAAATGGCAGCGCGGGCGCGCGCAGGACGCGGCGGTTGGTGGGGCGCGTCGGCGCGTGGATGAGCGAGCAGGCGCGCGGGCGCGGCAAGGCAGGGCAGCACGCGCAGTATCTGCGTTACATCGAACGCATGCCCGCGCTGCTGCGATTCGTGCCGAGCGCCGGCCGGTTGGGCGATCTGAAACACTACCTCTATCTCTTCTGTTATTTCCTGCAACCGACGCCCGCCAACATCCGCACGATGCTGCTCTACGCGCTCAAGCACTACGGCGCGGACGAGCGCATCGCGCGCGCAGAGGTTGAATTACCTGCGCCGGCTTCAATGCCCGCCGTCGGCATCTATCACCCCGATGCGCCCGCGCTCTTTGCCACGTTTGCGGCCTATCGCAAGTGGCACGACGCGCGGGCGCGCGCGCAAGGTCTCGCCACGCTTCAGCCGGAGCGCACCATCGGTCTGCTCCTGATGCGCCCGCAGATCGTGAGCGGCGCGCGCGGTGCTTACGATGGGCTGATCCGCGCCGTCGAAGCCGAAGGCTTAGCGGTGCTGCCCGTCATCTCGACCTTCATGGACAATCGCGCCGCCTGCGCGCAGTTCTTTCTGGCGGCCGCAGGGAAGGGGCGCGGGCAGCAAGAGGAAGAGGTGCATACGGCCGCGGCGCGCGTCAGTCAGATCGTGTCGTTGACGGGGTTCAGCTTTGTCGGCGGGCCGGCGATGAACGACAGCGAAGCGGCGGTGGAATTTTTACGCGCGCTCAATCGCCCGTTTCGTTCGGCGGTCAGTCTCGACGTGCAGACGGTCGAACAGTGGCGCGCGTCGCTGACGGGTTTGAACCCGGTGCAGGCCGGCATGCAGATCGCAATTCCTGAGATTGACGGGGCGACCGAACCGTTCGTCTATGGCGGCATGTCGGCGCAGACAGACGCGCCCGTGCCGCTCGCGGATCGCTGCCGCCGCATCGCGCGCCGACTGAAACGCTGGCATCACTTGCAGACCGCGCCGCGCGCAGACCTGCGCCTCGCCCTCGTCACCTTCTGCTTTCCACCGAATCGGGGGAACGTTGGCACGGCCGCAGACCTCGACGTGTTTCCAAGTCTCTACGACACGCTCGCGCGCCTGCGCGCCGAAGGCTACACGGTCGAGTTGCCCGCGAGCGCAGACGAGTTGCGCGTGCGCTTGCTCGGCGGCAACGCCGACACGTTCGCGGCGACGGCGCACGTCGCCTATCGCATGACGGTGGCCGAATATCAACGCCTGTGTCCTTACGTCGCGGACATCGAGCGCGAATGGGGCGCAGCGCCGGGCGCGCTCAACTCGTTCGGCGGGACGCTGTTGATTCAAGGGCTGCAACTCGGCAACGTTTTCGTCGGCGTGCAGCCGACCTTCGGTTACGAAGGCGACCCGATGCGTTTGTTGCTGGCCCGCGACGGTGCGCCGCATCACGGCTTCGCGGCGTTTTACACTTTCATCGAAAAAGTTTTCCGCGCCGATGCGGTCGTCCACGTCGGCACGCACGGCGCGCTGGAATTCATGCCGGGCAAACAGGTCGGCTTATCCGAATCTTGCTGGCCCGACCGTCTGATCGGGGAACTGCCGCACCTCTATCTCTACAGCGTCAACAATCCGTCGGAAGGCTCGATTGCGCGCCGCCGCGCTTACGCCGAACTGCTCTCGTACCTGACGCCACCCGTCGCCGATGCCGGTCTCTATCGTGATCTCGCCGCGCTCAAAGAACTGCTGCTCGCCTACCGGCAGACGCAGGACGAGCGCGAGCGTGCGTCGCTCTATGAAAGCATCGTCGCGCAGGCCCATGTGCTGCACATGGCAGATGTTAAAGCCGAAGCAGTACATTAAAGCTGCGGCTTAACTGACGGGTGGTGGTTTGGCGGCGACGACGAGGACGTTGTTGATGTTGCCGGCCTCGTCCTCTTCCGTCTCAGGATTGGCAGGATCGAGTACCCAGTTGCCGTCCACGATGAACTTGTAGGTGTAGCGCCCCGGCTCAAGGTCTATGCGACAGACCCACGCCTCATCTGCGCGGGCGCAGACGAGTTGCGATTGCTGCCAGTTGTTGAATGAGCCGGCCAGCGTGACAAGGCTCGCCTGCGCGTGACCCGCGAGCCGGAAGGTCGTGTTGCCCTGCAAACTCGGCGCGGGCAGCAGCACGCGTTGGGCTGTGTAGCTGCCGCCCTCGTAATCGAACGAGACGCTCGTGATGTGCCCTTCGCTGTCCCGCCCGAACTTGTAACGCTTGCCTTCGATCTCGTCCACGAACGTGAATCTGGCTTTCTGCGTCAGCCTGCGTTTCTTAACGAGCGAAGGCTTGAGCCAAAGGTCGTTGCCTTCGAGCGTCACGTCGAGCGTCGAGATGGGGATGATGCCGGTTTCGAGTTCGTAGCGGCCCGTGAAGCGTTTGAGCGGGTGTTCTCTGGCTGCCTCTTTGTCGGCGGCGTGCGCGTTCGTGTCCGCACCGTGCGGCGGCGGCGACGCGGCGGGTTGCGTCTGAGCAAACGCAACCCGCCCCGCCGCGCAGCCGAGCAGCAGGAACAAAAGGCAGATCGGGGCGCGCATGTTCATGCGGCTTGACCTGATCAGTGAACGCAAAACGCTTCGCAGCCCCCGCGCGTCAATACTGCCAGTTGACGTTGACGAAGCCCGTGCCCGTCGTTGGCACGGTGTAAGTGTGATTCGCGCCCGCCTCCCAGGTGACCGCGCCGTTCGCGGCGATCTTGATAAACTTGAACTGAATGGTCTGCCCGGCGGGCACGCTCGCGCAGATGAACCAGTTCGGATAGTTCGGCGTCAGCATCGGGCCGACTGCGCCATCCCACGTCGTGCTCCATTGACCAAGCTCGACCGTGTTGCCCGTCAGGAAAATGTAGTCGCCTGTCACGGTGGGCGAAGCGTTGTTGACGGTGAACGTGACCGGGATCAGCTTGGCCGTCAGCGCCGTGAACTGTATGCCGTTCGACACTTGGCTGGCCGAGTTGGTCACGGTCACGTTGTAACTGCCGTTCGCCACGGCCGGCACGGTCGCCACGATCTTCGTCGCCGACCATGAGTTGATGGTCGCCGTGGTCGTGCCGAATTTGACCGTGCCCTGCGTCGTCCCGAAGTTCTTGCCGCCGATGGTGACGCGCACGCCGGGCTGCGCGACGACAGGGCCGAGCGAGCCGACCTGCGGCGCGGCCGTGCCTTCGGTGAACTGCCAGACGGCGACCGTGTGCGCGGGGAGCGAGAAGTTGGCGACGGGGTTGTTGCCGCCCGTGCCGTTGGTGACGGTGATGGCCGAGCCGCCGAGCAGACCCGTCAAGTAATCGCTGTAAGTACCGGCGGGGAGCGCCGTGTTAAGCCCTGTGATGTTGGTCGCGGTCGTCTCGCTCTTGTTGATGGCGACGAGGACGACGTTGCCGAAGAATTTGCGCTCGTAGATGTACACGTCGGGGCTGAGCCAGCGCTGCGTCTGCGCGCCGTAAGGGACGGCCGTGTTGTTGCGGCGCAGCGTGGAGAGCCGGTTGGTGAGCGTGTAAGCGGTCGTCGTGGTGGAGAAGCCGGGCATCATCGGGCGGTTGTAGGGGTCTGTGCCGCCGCCGGTATCGTTGTGTAGATACTGCTCAGTGCCGTAATAGATGCAGGGCACGCCGCGCGAAGTGAGGATGAAGGCGAGCGCCTCGTGCAGCCGGTTCTGGTTATTGTTGATGGAGAGGAAGCGCGCCATGTCGTGGTTGTCGATGAAGGTGACGAGGTCTTCCTTCCAGGTAAAGTTGCTGCCTTCCTGCGTGAGCACGGTGTCTATGTCGGAGAAGTTTGCATTGCCGCCGAAGACGTTGCGAATGGCCGTGTTGAGCGGGAAATCGAGGAGCGAGATGCCGCTCTTGTTGGCGAACTTGTAGGAGTCGTGGTAGAGCGGATCGTTGGTGTTGCCCTGATACCACTCGCCGAAGAGAAAGCTGTCGCCGTTGGTGTAGATCGAGTTGGCGAGGCTGTACTCCCAGCCCCAAGTGATGTGTTTGACGGCATCAATGCGGAAGCCGTCCACGCCGTGCTGCTGGAAGAGTTGCGCCGCCGCTTTGATATAGCCGTCCACGGTGGCGTGCTCTTGATTTAGGTCGGCGAGGTCGAAGAGCGTGAAGTATTCGACCTGATAGCGGTCGTCCCAGCCGCCGCCGGAAATGTTCGCGTTGTGATGAAAATAGCCGTTGGTGTCGTTGGTGAAGTTGCCGACGAAAGTGCCGTTGTCGTAGAACGCGCCGAACTCGCCCGCGTTATCCTGCGTCGTGTGGTTGGGCGCAAAGTCTATGACGACCTTGATGCCGTTGGCGTGCGCGGCCGTCACGAGATTGTCGAAGTCCGTCCAGGTGTTGCTCGTGTTGCCGAAATGTTCTTCGACGCGTTTGAAGTCGCGCCCCTGATAACCGTGATAGGAGGCGGTCGGGTTGCCGTTGCCGTCGGGGATGTTCGCGTTGAGATTGTCAACGGGCGGCGAAATCCAGATGGCGGTGACGCCCAAGCCGGCGAGGTAGGACATCTTCTGCTGGATGCCGGCGAGGTCGCCGCCCCAGTACGCCCGCCAGTTGGTCTTGGTCGAGTCGTAGAGGCCGGCGGACTGCGCGGGGTTGTTGTTGGTGGTCAAGCCGTCGAAGAAGCGGTCGGTGATGATCTGGTAGATGACTTCGCGCTTGAAATCGGCGGCGCGCGTCGGCGTTTGGGCGAGCGGGCTAAGCAGGGCAAATAACGCGAGGAGTGCGATGAGGAGACGACGTGTGCGGGTCAGTTTCATGTGCTTTTCTCCGTGAGACGTTTCAGTTCGCGCCGGAAATCGGCGGCGCGCAGCCGATGTTTGAAGACGACGACGCCGTTGATGGCGACTACGGGTATGTCCCAGCCGTAGCGGGCGGCGAGGGCCGGGTCAGCGTCGATGTTAACCTCGACGAGATTATAGTCGGCCGCCCCGCCGGCGGCGAGCATTTCTCGTCGGGCCTCGGCGCAGAGATGGCAGCCGGGGCGCGTGTAGAGCATGACTTCGGTTTTCCCGGCTGTCATGGCGCTTGGATCCTACGAAAAAATTTTCGCCTTGCTACATTTCTGTGAAATCAGTATATAATGCACGCACGCCAGACCGTCTTAATAATTTTTCCGGTTGTGGCGGCACTTCATCGCAACGCTTAGCATTCGAATAACTGCGCGGACGTAGGTCTAGACCTCCGGTGCGGAGCCGCCTATCGTTCCACTTCCGACCGTGAAGGCAAGCGATTGCGTAATGCCCTGACAGGTATCATGTTGCTGCCGGTTACACTTAAAACTGAATCCGGAGGTCGCGCTTGGATAGCGAAAAGAGTTTAGCCACGCCCGGCGAGAACACACCGAGCGGCGAGAACGCGCCCCCCACCCCTGTCGCCGCGAGCGAACAGTCAGCCCCGTCGAACGATAAGACCAGAGTGGAGCCGCTGCTCCGCGCGGCCGCCGGTCTGCCGCCGGCCAAGCCGGGCGCGGCCGCGCGCAGAGAACCCGCCGCCCGGGCCACCCCTACGGCGGGTGCGGCCGGCGCGCAGCCCGAGACGCCCGCCGGCACGCCGCCCGCCGCCCGCGTCGCCCCCGGCGCGGCGAAGGCTGCGACGCCGACGGCGAGCGTGGCGAAGGGCGTGCCCAAAGGCGTGGCGGCGAAAGCTGCGGCGGGCGCGCTGGTCGAAGCGCCGCCTGATGCGCCGATTAACAAGCAGCGCCGCCGCATCACCTGGGCAGCCATCGGCGGCTTCCTCGTGATCTGTTTCCTACAGTTCATGCGCTTCTTCCTGCCGCGCGCCATCTTCGAGCCGTCGAGCACGTTCCGCATTGGCTTCCCCGGCGACTACGCGCAGGGCGTCGATACGAAATGGCAGCAGCAGTATCGCATCTGGGTTGATAAGACCTCGGATCGGCTCTTTGTCATCTACGCGCGCTGCACGCATCTGGGCTGCACGCCGGACTGGAAGTCGAGCGAGAACAAGTTCAAGTGTCCGTGTCACGGCAGCGGCTACGACAGCGAGGGCATCAACTTTGAAGGCCCCGCGCCGCGCCCGATGGATCGCGCGCACGTCGAAGTGGACGCCGAAGGGCAGATCGTCGTGGACATCAGCCGGCTCTACAAGTGGCCGAAAGGCGAGACGAATCAGTTTGAAGAAAAGGGCGCGTACATCCCGTTGTAAAGTTGAGTTGTGCACTGGCAAATCTGAGATCAGACCTGAGGAGCAAACGGTATGGCGATGGAGCGACCACCCGACGGGCCTGAAGTGAAGACCGAAGAGGCCGAGCGCGGCGACAATGGTCAGGGCAAGACGACGGCCCTCATCGGCAAGGCGCGCGAGCAAGGGATGGCGCTGCGCGACCGCGCCAAAAAGGAGATCGAAGGCTACAAAGACCCGCAGCAGACGCAACTATGGAAGTCTATCTTCCGCGTCTCGCACGACCGCTCCGACCCGCGCAACCGCTCGCTCGCCGTCCTCTCAAACGTCTTCCTGCACCTGCACCCCGCGAAGATCAACCGCGACGCCACGCGCTACAGCTTCACATGGGGCATGGGCGGCATCACGTTCTACCTCTTCATCGTGCTGACCTTTACGGGCGTGCTGCTGATGTACTACTACCACCCCGTCAAAGGCGCGGCCTTCAGAGACATTCTCTATCTCGAACACGATGTGCCGTTCGGGCGGCTCCTGCGCAACATGCATCGCTGGGCGGCGCACCTGATGGTGATTACGACGTGGCTGCACATGTTCCGCGTCGTGCTGACGGGTTCGTACAAACGCCCGCGCGAGTTCAACTGGTGCGTCGGTGTCGTGCTGCTGGTGTTGACGCTCTTGCTCTCGTTCACGGGTTATCTGCTGCCCGACGATCAACTCGGCTTCTGGGCCGTCACGGTCGGCACGAACATGGCACGCGCCACGCCTGTCGTCGGGCACGAAGGCCCCTTCGGGCCGCAACTCGGCATGACGCCGTACAACGATGTGCGCTTCGGTCTGCTGGGCGGTTCAATCGTGGATGCGAACGCGCTCTTGCGCTCGTACATCTGGCATTGCATCGGCATCCCGCTGGTGCTCTCGATCTTTCTGGCCGTTCACTTCTGGCGCATACGCAAAGACGGCGGCATCTCCGGCCCCGCGCCCGTGATGCTCGAATCGGAGATGAAGGCGATCAAGCGATAAGTGTGTCTGGTGGGCCAAAACTAACGGGCCGACTGGCAGGGCAGATTCAAGGTGTTGACCGTTGATTGACCTTGAGGAGACAACGGAGAGATGCAGGACGTAGCTGATTTCGAGGAACCAAGAGAGACGAGGGGGCGAGGCAAGTTGATTGTCACGCTGCTCGTGGTCGTCGTGGTCGTGGCATTGGCGGCCCTGTTCGTCGAGGACTGGCATCAACTGTGGAGCATCGCGTCGAAGCCGGACAACATCCCCATTGTGATGATGTTGCCGCTCGTCGTCTTCTTCACGTGGCTGGGGCTGAAGCAGGCGCGTGCCAACGACGATCTGGCCGATCAACTTCAAGCCGACCCGCAGTTGGCCAAAACGCACCATCGCAAGACGCACCCCTGGCGGCCCGGTTGGGCGCGCGAACTCCACGTCTGGCCGTACCTGATCCGCATCGAGTTTTTGGCCGCGATCATCGTGACGGTCATTCTCTACGTCTGGTCGATCACGTTGAACGCGCCGCTCGAAGAACCCGCGAATCCGAACCTGACGATGAACCCGTCGAAAGCGCCCTGGTACTTTCTGGGCTTGCAGGAGATGCTCGTCTATTTCGATCCGTGGATCGCGGGCGTCGTCATGCCGGGGCTGCTCGTCGTGGGCTTGATGGTCTTTCCTTACGTGGACTCAAACCCGCTCGGCAACGGTTACTACTCCTGGCGGCAGCGCCGGTTCGCGGTGGCGATGTTCCTCTGGGGCTTCTTCATGTGGATCGCGCTGATCATCATCGGCACGTTCATCCGGGGGCCCGGTTGGATCTGGTTCTGGCCCGGTCAGCGCTGGGATCACAACGCGGTCGTTTATGACCGCAACGTTGACCTGCACGAGTATTTCGGCATCACGAGCATGCCGGGCAAGCTGCTCTTTGGCGCAATTGTCGTCGGCGGGTTCTACATTCTCGGCGCGCTCTTTTTCCACTGGCTGATGCGCCGGGGCACGTTCAGACTCAAATACCTCCTTGCGCCGAGAGAGTTGAAACGCTGGGCGACGACGCCCGATCCGTTCGAGGAGAAATTGTTGGCGCGTACCAGCATCTTGCAGTATCTGACGTTTCAGTTCTTCGCCATCACCGTCTTGCTGGCGATGCCGGTGAAACTGCTCTTACGTCTGCTGCCGATCCACATCAAGTACGTCTGGGTCACGCCTTGGTTCAACATTTGAAGATCGGTTAGCTTGGAGGGACGATAAAGGTGGCTGCGACTCCTGCCGATGATGCGCTGGCGCTGAGAGAACGGGACGAGCCGGCGCGCGATCCGATTGTCAGCCGCTCGACGAGCGGCATCATGCTCATCTGCGCCCTGCTGTTGATGGCGGTCGTGGGCTGGTCGCTCTGGGACGAGGTCTATTTGCAGCGCCCCTGGAAATCGCTGCAAAGCGAGTTCGTCGCGCGCGAGACGCGCTACCTGAACAATCTGAAGAAGCGGGGTAACCCGACCGAAAGGGAAGTCCGCCAGAGTCCCGAATACGCGCAGCTAGAGGCGGACGAACAGGCGGCGCTGGCGGCCGCCGCGCCCCGCCGCGACGAGATCACGCGGCAGGTCAGGCACATTGACAGCCAGTTGGCCGCCATCACCGAGCCGTTTCAGGACAAACGCGGCCACCTCACCGTCGCCAACTATCGCGCCGAGACCGCGACCGGCTCGACCAAAGCCAAGTACGCACACGAAGCGCAGCAGATCAGGCAGGAAGAGGTCGAGGTCAACTATCCGGCTGACGACGGTTCCGGCAAGGCGCAGAAGCAGCGCTTCAACTTCACGCAACTCGACGCGAAGTACACGGAGTTGAAAGCCAAAAAGGCAGCGCTGCTCGCTGAGCAGGCGGAAGTCTTAAAGGAATATAACGAGAAGAAGAAGGCGAAGGAAGAGTACGTCAAGGATAACGTCGTCGGGCTGACGGGCGATCAGATCAATAGCCTGATTACCCGAAACAAGCAGTTCGACTTCGGCCTCCGCCAGATCAGCGTCAACGAATACAACATCGTGGATCGCTGCGAAACCTGTCACCTCGGCGTGCGCGAGCCGATGGTCTTAAAGGCCAGCGACATGCGCAAAGGCCGGAAGACAGACGAAGACGCCCGCGCTTTCGTCGGGCATCCGACGCGGATCAAAGAACTGATCCAGATGCACGACCCGGAGAAGTTCGGTTGCTCCTCGTGTCACGGCGGCAACGGGCGCGCGACCACGTCGGTCGAGAAGGCGCACGGCAAAAATGAGTTCTGGCTGCACCCGCTCCACGACAAAGAGAACGTCGAAGCCGGTTGCCAGCAGTGCCACTCGAACGACCGCGTGCTGCAATACGCCGACAACCTGACGCTCGGCAAAGACCTGTTCCAAGAGCGCGGTTGCGTGGGTTGCCATCGCTTCGAGGGTTACGACCGCGAGGCGGACGCGCTGACGGGCGCGCGCCAGCAGATCAAGCAACTCGAAGAACAGCGCACGGCCAACGAGCGCGAGGCGCGGCAAGCCGAACTCGACGCCGCCAGCGCGCGCGACGACGCCGAAGCGCAGGAGTTCAACCGGCGGGCCGTCTCGCTGCGCGTGACGAGCAGCCAACTCGAAGCCCGCATCGAACAACTGGACACGCAGGCGCGCTACCTGATGCAGGATCAGAAGAAGGTCGGGCCGAACTTGAAGGATGTCCGGTTGAAGCTGCGCAAGGAATGGATTCCTGAGTGGCTGAAAGACCCGCAGGCGTTCCGCCCCGGCACGAAGATGCCGACCTTCTGGTATCTCAATCCTAATCCGGAGATCGCGCTGCTCAATCATCAGAACGCCGACGACGAGCGCAAAGCTATTGCCGCCTATCTCTGGCAGTCGGCTTTCGACGGGCAAGTGCCCAAACAGGAGGGCGGCGACGCCGGACACGGTAAAGAGTTGTTTGAGACCAAGGGCTGCATGGCCTGTCACTCAATCGGCGAGGGCGACGCGCAGATCGGCGGCACTTTCGCCGCCAACCTCACGCGCGTCGGCGAAAAGGCGAGCTACGATTACATCGTGCGCTGGATTTACAACCCGCGCGAACGCTGGGCCCCCTATTGCCCGAAGGAGAAGCGCGACCTGACGCGCGCGGATTACGATAAAAACAACAAGCCCTTTATCTACGACACGGGGCTGCACTCGAAGTGCCCGAACGACGGCGCGGAACTGCAAGTGCAGAACATGACGGTCATGCCGAATTTCCGGCTCGACATCAAAGACGCGCGCGACATCGCCACCTATCTCTTCTCGCTCGGCAACCCGCAGCCCAGCTATGCCGAGGCGTCCTACATGGACGACCCGAAGCTCAAGGATAAAGGCTTCGCGCTGATCAAGCAGTACGGCTGCGCCGGCTGCCACGAGATGAAGGGCTTCGAGGAAGAACAGCGCATCGGCAAAGAGTTGACGAACGAGGGCGCGACGCCGCTCGAACGGCTCGACTTTGCGCTGATGACGAAAGACGCCGAAGAAGGGCACGACCCTTACACGCACAAGAAACAGGACAGGGACGGCAAGAAGGTTAATGAGTGGTACAACCACAAGGGCTTCTTCGAGCACAAGCTGACCGACCCGTCCGTCTATGACCGCGAGAAAGAGAAAGACCCGCGCGACCACCTGCGCATGCCCAAGCCTTACCTGAAGCCTGAGTGGAAAACCGCTCTGACGACGTTCCTCTTAGGCAGCGTCGGCACGGAAGGCGCGAACGTGCCGCCCGCCCTCTTCTACAACGCGACCGACCGCCAGCGCGACATACAGGAAGGCTGGTGGGTCGTCAAAAAGTACAACTGCATGGGCTGTCATGCGGTCGAAGTCGGGCAGCAGTCGAAGCTGTCGGAACTGCCGCAGTTCCAGACGCCGGAAGGCAAGGATCAACTCCCGCCCGCGCTCTTTACCGAAGGCGCACGCGTCGATCCCGAATGGCTGTTGCGCTTCCTGACCGATCCATCTCTGAGCGGTGGCGGCAACGAGCTAACTGCGCCCGCGCACGCGAACAACGGCAGCAGCAACGCGGGCGCAGGCGGTCTCGCAGGTGCGGGCGCGAACCCGCAGGCGAATCTGCCAACGGCGGCGACGGCGAACGCCGGCACTAATCCGCAGCGCAACGCGCCGACGAGTTCCGGCGTCGAGGGCTTGCCGCCGCAGCCAGGCGCGAACCGCAACGGCGTGCGGCTTTATCTGAAGCCGCGCATGCCCACGTTCAACTTCTCGCCCAACGAACGGCGCACACTCGTCCGCTTCTTCCTTGCGATTGCATCCGAGCAAGAGCCGTTCATCAAGCAGGAGGCGGAGCCGCTCACGGATCAGGAGCGCAATCTGGCGCGCGCCATCTTCACGTCGCAGCAAGCGCCCTGTCTGAAGTGCCACTTGACCGGCAACGCAGAGCACGACAAGAACGCCACCGCGCCCAACTTCCTGCAAGCCAGCACGCGGCTCAAACCCGGCTGGACGTTCCGTTGGTTGCTCGACCCGCAGCGCGTCATCCCCGGCACGGCCATGCCTTCGGGGCTATTCAAGAAGGAGGGCGACCGCTACGTCTTCAGCTTCGACGTGCCCAACAGCGGTCTCAACGACTATCAACAGGATCACGCGAAACTGCTGACGCGCTACATCCTGCAACTGACGCCGGCCGAACAAGCGCGCCTCGCTTCAGGTTCGCCCGGCGCAACTGCCGGCCGCACCACTACGGGCACGAGCCAGAACAACACG
>DASVQA010000142.1:0-49967 GCA_036389375.1 Pyrinomonadaceae bacterium
GGTCGCGGGCGCGGGACAACAGAGCGTGCGCCATTCCATCGCCGAAGTTGAGCGCGCAGCCAATGCCGGCGCGGACGCAGTGCTTGTGATCACGCCCCACTTTTACCGGCCCGCCATGACGCAGGCTGCGCTCGTTGATTACTACTTGGCCGTTGCCGACGCCGCGCCCGTGCCCGTCATTCTCTACAGCATGCCGGAGTTGACCGCTGTTGCGCTTGCGCCGGAGACCATCGCGCAACTGGCCGCGCATGAGCAGATCGTCGGCGTTAAGGATAGCTCCGGCGACATCGTCAACTTCGCTGAGACGCTCAGGCTCGCGCGCGCAGACTTCGCCGTGCTGACGGGCAACGGCCCGCTCTGCTATGCGGCCTTGTCGGCCGGCGCGACCGGCGCGATCCTCGCCGCCGCCTGCGTCGTGCCGCAACTAGCCTGTGAGCTTTTCCGCGCGACAACTGGGGGGGCGCACGCGCGCGCGCTCATGTTGCAGCGTGCCTTCACGCCGCTGGCGCGCGCCGTCACGGCGCGTTACGGCATCGGCGGGCTGAAGTACGCGCTCGACCTCGCGGGCTATGCGGGCGGGGCGGTGCGTGCGCCCCTGCGTATGCCGACGGCAGAAGCGCGCCGTGAGATTGCAGAACACCTGCGGGATGCTCTACGTTATGCAGACGCGATGCCGTCAGCCGTAGAGACAACGCCCGATAGTCTGAGCGCAGGAGCGAACGTGTGAGCACCCCCGAAGCCGCCTGTTACAGCACGCCCGAAGAGGCCGGCTTGCGGCTTGCGCCGCTCCCGTTCGCGCGCATCCCGCAGCAATCGAAACTCTTCCTCGATTACCTGCACGACCCCACGTCGCTGCGCCGCTTCTATCCAAACGCCGTCCGCTTCCATCACGAACTCGCCGCCCGCGCGCCCGAAGTTCTGGCGGCGCACCGGACGGATCGCAACGCGCTCTGCGACGCCCTCCATGCGCTCAACGCCGATTGGGGCGCGGGCGCGGAGACGCTCGGAAATATCGCACGGCTGCGACAGCAGGACTCCGTCGCCATCGTCTCCGGGCAACAGGTCGGACTGTTTACGGGGCCGCTCTACACGCTCTACAAGGCGCTCTCGGCCGTCAAACTCGCCGGCTGTCTGACGCAGCGCGGCACGCCTGCCGTGCCCGTCTTCTGGCTCGCCACAGAGGATCACGACTGGGCCGAAGTGCAGACCGCCGAAGTGATCGCCTGCGACGGTCGTCTGGCCGGCGTCAGCCTCTCCGACAAACTGCACGCCGACGCCACGCCCGTCGGTCGCGTCGTGCTCGATGAACAGACGAATGAAGCGGTGCAACACCTGCTCGACGTGCTGCCCGCGAGCGAGTTCTCGGCCGAGCTTGCGCGCTTGGTGCGCGATGCCTACGCGCCCGGTCGCTCCTACGGCGCGGCCTTCGCGCGCATGATGTGCGCGCTCACACGCCGCTTCGGCCTCGTCCTGCTCGACCCGCTCGACGCGCGTTTGAAACAACTCGCCGCGCCCATCTATGCCGCAGCCGTGCGCCGCGCGCCCGACATCGCCGCCGCCATCGAAGCACGCAGCCGCGAACTCGTAGCGGCCGGCTATCACGCGCAGGTGCATGCCACCGCCGACGCCTTCCCGCTCTTTCTGCATCTCGATGGCGCACGCCACGCGCTGACGCGCACAGACGCGGGGCGCTATCGCGTGAAGAGTACGCGCGAGCCAGCCGAGTACACGCTCGATGAACTTGCCGCGTGGGCCGAGCGCGAGCCTGAATCTTTTAGTCCCAACGTAACCCTGCGCGCGGTCGTGCAGGACTACCTGCTGCCGACCGTCGCTTATTACGGCGGCTCGGCCGAGATCGCCTATTTCGCGCAGACGGCCGAAGCCTATCGCGTGCTCGCGCGCCCGGCCACGCCCATTCTGCATCGCGCCAGCTTCACCTTCGTCGAGCGCCGCACTGCGCGCACGCTCACGCGCTACGATCTGCAACTGACGGACTTCTTCGCCGGTCTTGAGCACGTTATCGCGCGCGTCGTCGAAGAACATCTCGGCGCAGAGCAGGCGCGTGCCTTCAATCGCACGGAGGCGACCGTCAGGCAGGCGCTCGCCGAACTGCGCGCCGAACTACAACCCTTCGAGCCGACGCTCGCTGACGCGCTCACGAAAGGCAGCCAGAAGATCGAGCACCAGTTGGCGGGTCTGCGCACGCGCTTTCATCGCGCGCAACTCGCCCGCGACCGCGCCGCTCACCGCCAGCTTGAACGCGCCGACACCGCGCTCTATCCCGGCAAGACCTTGCAGGAGCGCCACCTCAACATCACCAGCTTGCTCGCCCGGCACGGGCGCTACTGCATCGACTGGATTTTCGACGCCATTGATCTCAGTTCGGTAGATCATCAGATCGTTTATTTATGAAGTAGTCAGTAGCCAGTAGTCAGTAGAAAAACTAAACTGACGTTGATTGCCGGTGACTAAGCCGAAGGGCGCGCACGGTAAAGACCTACTGGCTACTGACTACTGACTATTTTTCTATGGCCAAGATTCGTGTCTTATCAGATCAGCTTGTGAACCAGATCGCGGCGGGCGAGGTGGTGGAGCGACCAGCTTCGGTCGCAAAAGAACTGGTCGAAAATGCGATTGACGCAGGCGCACGTCAGGTCGCGGTGGACGTGGAGGCGGGCGGGCGCAGACTCCTGCGCGTGACCGACGACGGCGAAGGCATGACGCGCGACGATGCGCTGCTGGCCTTCGAGCGCCACGCGACCTCCAAGCTCAGCCGGGTGGAAGATTTGTCCGCCATCAGCACGCTCGGCTTTCGCGGCGAGGCGCTCGCTTCCATCGCCTCGGTCGCGCGCGTCGAACTCGTCACACAGACGGGGCGCGAGGTGGAAGGCACGCGCATCCTCATCGAAGGCGGGCGCATGCGCGACGTGCAGACGAGCGCGCGCCCGCACGGGACGACCATTACGGTGCGCGATCTCTTCTTCAACGTGCCCGCGCGCCGCAAATTCCTGCGCTCCGAAGCGACCGAGAGCTTTCATCTCACGAACCTCGTCACGCACTACGCGCTCGCGCACCCGGAGATCGCCTTCGTGCTGACGAACAACGGACGCGAGACCTTGCGCGCCGACCGCGCGGGCGACCTGCGCGAACGCGCCTATCAAATCTTCGGTGCGGAGTTTCTCGATAGCCTGCTCGCGTTAGACGGCGGGCTGATGAACGTGGCGCGCGCGCGCGGTTACGTCTCAGCGCCGCGCGAACGACGCACGACGCGCGACGCGCAGTACCTGTTCGTCAACGGACGGTTTGTGCGCGACCGTCTGATCAGCCGCGCGCTGACCGAAGGTTATCGCACGGTGCTGCCGCAGGGCGTCTATCCGGCGGCGCTCCTGTTTCTGGACGTACCGCTCGAAGAGGTGGACGTAAACGTTCATCCGGCGAAGACCGAAGTGCGCTTCCGGCGCGCGGCGGCCGTCGCCGACATCGTGCGCGAAAGCGTCCGCGCCGCGCTCGCCGCCGCCGGCTACCTGCGCCGCGCCGCAAAGGTAGAGGGCGCAGACAGCGAACGCACGGATGCGCCCGCCGAATTGTTGCGCGCGCCGGATGAGGCTGCCGATTTCGCTGCTGCGCGCACGGCAGAGTTGCGCGCGGACGCGCTGCCGGGCGTAGCGCCGCAACAGGAAGCCATCGAGTTCGGCTTCACGCCGCCCCGCGCAGATGTCGTGCTGACGCATGAGCCGGAGGCGACGCAGGCACGCTACGAGCAGAACGGCCGTGAGCAACCGGAACGTGCCCGCAGAGCCGCGCAAACTGCGCCGACCGATACACCTTTAGAGTCTGCGGCGCAAGCGGCGCAGCAGTCCGCGCAATCGGTATCGCCCGCGCACGAAGATTACGGCTCGTCGCCTGCGATGGCTGCGCGCAGAGCGACGCCGCCTGCGCCCGCCGCGTCGGCGTTGCCGCCGCTCAATTCGATTGCCGACCGGCTGCGCGCCGTGCCGGTCGAGGCGGTCGCGCACAACATCCGTCCGCTCTATCAACTCGAAGAGAGTTACATCGTCGCAACGGACGCGGAAGGTCTGCTGCTCATTGATCAGCACGCCGCGCACGAGCGCGTCCTGTTTGACAAGTATCGCGCGCTGGAAGCGGCGCGGCCGGCGGAAGCGCAGCAGTTACTCGTGCCCGAAACTTTCGATCTGACGCCCGCGCAAGCGGTCGCCTTCGACGCGGTCGCCGCCGAACTTGAAGCTTACGGTTTCAGTCTCATGCGCCTGTCGGGGCGCACGGTCGCCATCAAGGCCGTGCCGGCCGATCTGCCTGCGAGCGAGGCGCGCAATCTGCTCGCTGAAGTGCTCGACGCGGTGGACGCGGAAAAACGCGGGCGCACGCGCGAACCGCTCGGCGAGCGCGTCGCCGCTTCGCTCGCCTGCCACGCCGCGATCAAAGTCAACATGCCGCTCGCGCCGGAGAAGATGGTCTGGCTCATTGACCGGCTGCTGCTCACATCTTCGCCCACCACCTGCCCGCACGGTCGCCCCGCCATCCTGCGCCTGACGACGCGCGACATCGAACGCGGTTTCCACCGGCCTTGAAATAAATCTGCCGGCCAAAAAAGTTGGCGCAAGCACCGCAGGAGAGAGGCGTGCCTTGCGCCAACTTGTGTTCGTTTCGGGCCGCGTGCTCAGTTGCGATCTTGGTGGTCGTGCTTCTGCTGATAGATGTCCTTGCTGGCGCGGTTCTGCGCGCGCTCGATGCGGGCGCGTTCGCGTGCGGTAAACGTGCCGCCGGAACGCCGCGCAAACGCTTCGGCCACTCTGATCCGGGCCTGCTCGGCCTGTAAACGCGCGGTCTCGCGGCGCGTCAATTCGCCGCTCCGCACGCCCTGATGGATGCGCTGCTCCTGGTGGCGCTCGCGCGCGTTGACGCCGCGTGGATGACAATCGGGCTTCGCCTCGGTCGTGGCCGCCAGCGCGCCGACGACGAGCGCCAGTGTCAACAGTTTCGTAAAGATCGCTTTCATTGGTCTCTCCTCCTTATTCCTGCCTTTGGTGTCTGACCGTTCGTGCGGTCGCTACATTGGACGAGAGACGCACGGGGAAAGTCTGAGAAAATGGCGCGCAAAAAAAAGTTGCACTCGGCGCGCTGTGGGAGTATGCTTCCGGCTGCTCGCTCCGCTATCTGCAAACCGCCCACTTGGGCACGGTCACTGACACCTCGCAAGCCCACAACCGACGGAGGTAATACCCCCATGAACATGTTTTCCCAACTCAACTTCTTTAGCGATCACTATGTGGCCACCATCCTGTTGGCCATCCTCGCGCTCGGCTTCGGTGTGAACATCGTGACTTACCTGCACCAGAAGCTCGACTTCTATATGTGGTATTTCGTCTCCATCCTCTGCGTGCTGCTCTGGGCCATGCGTACCAGCACCGAGGCGCAGGATCACATGCTCTACTTCTACGCCTTCCTGCTCGGCATGGTGACGGCGTTTGCCGAAATTCTCGGCAAGTTCAGCGACGAGCCGATCAAGTCGCTGCGCACGCCGCACGCGCTCTTTTATCACCTGCTCAATGGCGCGATCTCGGCCTTCGCCCTCTTCACGCTCAAGACCTTCGAGGTGATGTCGCTCGGCAACAATCAAGAGAAGTTGAAGGCGGTGCTGGTCGCCGGTCTCGGCGCGATGTTCGTGATGCGGTCGAAGTTGTTCAACCTGAAGATCGGCGGGCAGGACGTGGCGCTCGGCCCCGAACAACTGATCAACGTCTTCTTCAGTTTCATGGAAGATGCGATTGATCGCGTGCGCGCGCAATCGCGCATCGAGTTTGTCCGCAAACTCCGTTTGAACGAAATAGACTTCGACCGGCTGGACGAGTACAGCATCTCGATGCTCATGTCCGCGCAGGCGCTCAGCCTTGAAGAGATGAACAAGTGCCGTGAGAGCATCGAAAAACTTCGCACCACCAAATACAAAGACCCGTCGCTGCGCTCCTTCGAGTTGGGCTTCCTGCTGTTGAACCGGATGGGCGAGGACTTCGTGGCCAAAGTGTTTAGCGGTCTGCCTGCCGACTGTTACGTGAAGGCGGCCCGCCCCGAACAGCACGACGCTGGCCTGCTCGACAAACTCGCGCAACTCAGAGGGCACGCGCCGAGCGGCGGCGTCTATTACATGGCCTACGGCACGAGCATGTGCGCGCGCTCTTTCCGCGAACTGCTGAAATGGGGCGACATGGAAGAGACGGAGTTTGCCGCCCGTTGTGAGCCGAAGAAGTGCAAGCTGAACGGCTATCGGCTGGCGTTCAATAAGCCGTCCGACCCGGACGCGAAAGACCCGGCGCTGGTCGTCGGCATGCCGAACATCGAGCCGGCCGACAAAGACAGCGCGGTCGAGGGCGTGCTCTACAAGTTGACGGACGACACGCTCAAGTTCCTAGACCTCAGCGAAGTCGGGTACGTGCGCAAGCACGAGGTAGAAGTGTTCGTGGACGATAAGCCGGTGAAGGCCGAAATCTACATCGCCGAGGGCGTGCGGCCGGGCCTGCGCCCCGACCGGGACACCTTGCAAAAGATGCTCGACGGTGCGCACACGTTCCGGTTGAGCAATGACTACATTGCCAGCATCGAAAGTTTAGTCAGCACTGCCATGCCGGCACCCGCGCCCGTTGCGCCCGTGCCGGCTACGACCGCTGCCAGCGACCCGTTGGCAGCGGTGGCGAGCGAACTGGTCGCTGCTTTGGGCGCACCGCCGACGGCAGAATCCGGCAGTAACGGGACGCACGCGCCGGCGCTCGCGTCCTGATCGATCACAGCGCGGCGAGCGTGGCCAGCACGCGCGCGGTATCCGTCAGATCAGGCAGCAACGCGTCGGGTTGATGTGCTAACAGGTCTGCGCGCGCGTGTGTGCGGCCCGTAGCGACGGCGACGGCGCGTGCGCCGAAGTGGCGCGCGCAGGCGATGTCGTTGGGCGTGTCGCCGATGACAATGAACTGCGCGGGCGTTAGATCGAGATCGAGTTGCTGATTGATGCGCGCGGCCGCGAGCGCGGGCAATTCGCGCCGGTCGTGCGAGTCTTCGCCATAAGCGCCGGGCAGTTGGAAGAAGTCGGCGAGGCCGACGGCGCGCAGTTTCAGAAACGCCGCCCGCTCGACGTTCCCCGTCAGCAGGGCCGAACGATAGCGCGGGTGCGCGGCGACCGCCGCCAGCGTCTCATGCGCGCCCGGCAAAGGCAGATAAGGTGGCACGCCCGCCCGCGTGATCCGCTCAAGCTCCGCGCAATAATGCGTGCATAGTTCGGCGCGGCGCGCGTGAATCTGTTCGTGCGTGAAGCCCGCATCGCGTAGCGCCTCGGCGGCGATCTGCAAATCCGTCATGCCCGACACGGACAACTCGGCGAGCCGCCCCGCCGTCCCGAACACGCGTTCCAGCGCCGGCCGCGTGTAGTCCAGAAACACGCCACGCCGCGCCGAACGCACCAACGTGCCGTCCACGTCCCACAGCAACACACGCAAGTCGGACAGGGCTGAAGGTTGAAGCATAAGAGCTAAAGTAGCACGCCAACACGGTCGGGGCTGACCAAAAATACACGATATTCGGCAGCAGTCTATTTTGACTATGGCAACATGGCCGGTCAACCAGCGGCAGGCTCGCCCTCATTGCCCTATGCTTGATAGGGGTCTGTCTTAGCGAGTAGAACTTATGTTACTCGCCACCGCAGATGAGCAAAGTAAAGCGACTATGTCATCGTTGTGGTGAGCGCATCAGCAGGCGTGCGGGTTATTGTCACTACTGCGGCGCACGCCAGTGGCCCCTGCGTTACTATCTACTGCTCACCCTGCTCTTGCTGCTCACCCTCGGCACACTGCATTGGCTCCGACTTATCTAGCAGTCAACAGGGAAGCACATGCACATCACCTCACCAACCACCCAAACATAGATCGAAGCTGTGCCCTTCTGGTGGCACTCGATTGATATTAACGGCTCGTCACGCCCGGCCACGTCTCACATGAAAGTCTGGCGCAGACGCTGAGCGACATTCGCCTGCCCGACCTCGCCGGCAAATCTGTCTTAGACATCGGCGCATATGATGGCTTCTTCAGTTTCGCGGCCGAGCGGCGCGGCGCTCAGCGGATTGTGGCCTGAGACCATTACGTCTGGGAGCGGGACATTTCAGGTTGCATAACCTACTGGCGCGAGTGTCAGGCCAAGGGTGTCGCAAGCTATCGCGCACCTCTACGATCCGGTGAACCTACCCGGTCAACTCGCTTACAACACAGCTCACAGATTGTTGGGTAGTCAGGTCGAGACAGTCGTGGCGGATTTTATGACGACCGAGCTGGCGCGGTTGGGGCAGTTCGACGTGGTTATTTATCTGGGCGTCCTGTACCACATGGAGAATCCGCTGGCGGCGATCCGCCGCCTGTTTGAAGTCACAAAAGGAGTGGCCATCATCGGGACGGCACCCTGCGCCCGCTCATTCGACTACGGCTAGCACGTCGCCCGCGTTCACGGTTGCGCCCGTTGCCGCCTGTAGTTCGACGACCGTGCCGTCCTTGGACGACTTCAACTCGTTCTGCATCTTCATCGCTTCAACGACGAGCAGCGCCGCGCCCGCTTCGACCTGCGCGCCGACAGCGACGAGTACGCGCACGACCTTGCCGGGCATCGCGGCGACGACCGCCGCCCGCCCGCCCGTCTGCGCGCCCGCGCTCTGCATGTGGCGCAGACGCTTCGGATCGACGAGCGTGATCTGAAAGACCTGCTGCCCGACATGCACTTCGCTCGCGCCGGCTGCGCCGTCTGTGCGCCGCACGCGACATTCATAGACGCGCCCGGCCGCGTGCAACAGATAGCTGCCCGGCTCGACCTCGCGCGCTTCTAGTTCGTAGCGCCGCCCGTCAACTTCTGCGACGACGCTTGCGCCCTCGCGCTGCAATTCGAGCGCGTGCTCCTGTCCCGCGACTTCTGCCGTGAGTTTCATTGTGTGTCAGCCGGACTAGCCAGTGTACCCGCGCTGTTGCGCTACGCGGCCGGCGCTGCGCCAACGGCTGACCGGCGACTGCGCCGCCGTCCCATCGTGTGTCGCCGCCATGGACGGTGTGTGCGCGAGTGCGGCTGCGATGATGGCCATGTCGCGCGCCCGCGCGTCGCTCTCTATCTCGTTTGCGTGTGCGGCGTGGCGCTCGTTGAAGCGCGGGATGAAACCTGTGTCTAGTCTGCCGGCGATAAATTCCTCGTCGCGCACGACGGCGCGGAAGAACGGAAGCGTGGTCTTGATGCCGCCGACGGCATACTCGTCGAGCGCGCGCCGCAGACGGTCGAGCGCCTCGGCGCGCGTGCGCCCCCAGACGGCCAGCTTGGAGATCAAAGGGTCGTAGTAGATCGAAACCTCTGCGCCTGCATAGACACCGCCATCGTCGCGCACGCCGGGCCCCTGCGGCACACGCAGGGTCGTGATGCGACCGGGCGAGGGCATGAAGTTGTTGTCCGGGTCTTCGGCGTAGACGCGGCACTCGATGGCATGCCCGCGCCATGCAACATCGGCTTGCGTAAACGAAAGCGGTGCACCCGCCGCCACCGTGATCTGTTCGCGCACGAGGTCTATGCCCGTGACCATCTCCGTGACCGGATGCTCGACTTGCAGGCGCGTGTTCATCTCAAGGAAGTAGAACTCGCGCGTCACGTCCGAGACTAAGAACTCGACCGTGCCCGCGCCGACGTAATCGGCCGCACGCGCGATCTTGAGCGCCGCCGCGCCCATCCGTGCGCGCAAGTCCGCCTCGTCAATCGGCGAGGGGCACTCCTCGATCACCTTCTGATGGCGGCGTTGAATCGAGCACTCGCGTTCGCCCAGATGGACGTAGTTGCCATGCGTGTCGGCGCAGACCTGAATCTCTATGTGGCGCGGGCGCGCGACTGCTTTTTCGAGATAGACGTCCGCATCGCCAAAGGCCGCCGCCGCTTCCGACTGCGCCGTCGTAAAAGCCGAAGCCAACTCGTCTGCCTCCGCGACGAACCGCATACCTTTGCCGCCGCCGCCCGCCGCTGCCTTGAGCATGACGGGATAGCCCAGTTGTGCCGCCGTCGCGCGCGCGTCTGCGATTGATTGCAAAGGCTCGGTCGTACCCGGCACGACGGGCGCACCTGCGCGCGCAGCGGCGCGGCGCGCGTTCGTCTTCGACCCCATCAACTCCATCGCGGCGGGTGGCGGCCCGATAAACGTAAGGCCCGCGTCGGCAACCGCGCGCGCGAAGGCGGCGTTCTCCGCAAGGAAACCGTAGCCGGGATGAATCGCCTCCGCGCCGCAGGCTTGCGCCACCTCGACGATGCGATCAATCCGCAGATAGCTTTCGACCGACGGCGCGGGGCCAAGCAGATAAGCCTCGTCCGCGAGCCGCACGTGCAGCGCCGCCGCGTCCGCCTCTGAATAGACGGCGACCGGCGCGATCTGCAACTCACGACAGGCGCGGATGATGCGTACCGCAATCTCACCGCGATTGGCGATCAGGATTTTGCGAAACATAAAAGCAGAGGTCAGAGGTTAGAGGTCAGAGGTCAGAAAAGTCAAACAATCGCAGCGCAATATGAGCCGCACAACGGCGATCCGCGCGCAGCCGTTAGCAGTCAACTAGTGACTGCTAATCTCTAACCTTTAACCTCTGACCTCTGCTTTTAGACGACGACTGAATTGGCGGGCTGGCGCGGGTCGTAGCGAATGGTGACGTGTGCGCCGGGGGCGTAGGCGGCGGGGCGGGCGAGTTGGTCATCTTCGAGCGACTGGGAGGATTCGTATTCGACGCCGTTGATCTCGTAGGAGTAGAAGATGTGTGTGACCGTGCCCTGCGCGTCGTTGCCAATGTCTATGACGGTGCCTTCGGCGATGCGGCCCGTGCGCAGGAGGCGCGCGCGCCGCGCGGCTTCCGTGTTGGCCTGCTTGCGCCGAAAGATGCCTAACAAACCCATGAATGTTGGCGCGATTAAGGCATGTTGCTGCTGCCGCTGCCCTGTGTGGTGCGTGCGGCGGGCGGCGTTGTGGTGGGCACGACCACGCCGTCGCGCAGCGTGATGTCGTCGGCCGTGCCGAGTTTCTTGTCAGGGCCGGGCAGCACGAGTTTATAGCTGGTGAACGACAGCCCGTCCGGCTCTGACGTATCGTCCACGCTCGCGCGCAGAGATGCGTTCCGCACGCGCAAAGCTGCGACGCGCCGCGTGCGCGCCTTCGCGCCGGCCGCCGGCAGGGACGCAATGTCGGACTGTGGATCGTATGTGCCGGTTTCCATCAACGCGGCGGCCTTGGCGATAGAGCCGTCGGTGTCGGGCAGCTTAGCGCGCAGTTCGGCGGCGCTCGTCGGATAAGAGTGGTAGCGTATTTGGTACTTGAGCAGGGCGCTGCTGATCTCGTAGGTCACGGCGTTCTGCGCGGCCTGTGCGGCGAGCGCGCGGTGGCGCAGCCGTTCCGGCACGGTCACGCCGATGAGCAGGGCGCTGGCGAGCGCGACCAAGGCGCTCAGCGCAAACCCGGCGCGCGCCAGTCGTAAGCCCGCGAAGCGCACCGGCTCACGCCGCAACGTCAGCACGACGCGCAGGCTCGGCCAGAGCGCAAGGAGCGAGAGCGGGAGCGCCAGTAATTTCAAACGCCACGCAGCCGTCTCGGCCGAGGCGACGACGTTCCAGAAGGCCAACGAGAACGGGTGGCGTTCGATGAGCGCCACGAGCGTGCCGACAAGGAAGCTAACGGCGAGCAGCCCACCCACCGCGCCCACCGCGAGCGCACGCCCGTAAGCGGGCAACTCTTGTTCGGGCCGGGCTAAGGGCGGGCCGACGGCACGCGCGCCGCACGCGCTGCAATGCACCAATGCTTGCTCGCCAGGCAGTTTTGCGCCGCAACAGGGGCAGATAATCAACGGGAGATACCTCGCTGCTTGAATAACGACGCGCGCCGGGCGCACGTTTCATTAACTTAGAAGAATAGCCGGTAAAACTTGCTTCAATGAGATGGCGTCGCGCTGCTGACCACCTTGGGCGCGCCTGAGCCGGGGTCGTCCGGGGTGCGCTCGGCTTTAGATGCCCGCGCCGCCTCAATCGTCGCCGCGTCCGTGCGCCAAACTTCGCGCCATGTGTGGTACATGCGGTGCGCGAACGTCCAGTAGGAACCGACCGCGAGAATCCAGAGCACGGCCGGCATGCGGTTGGCGAAAAAATTCTGCGAGCCGGGGTGCGTCGAAAGCCCGCCGATGATGAGCAGCACCACGCGCTCGGGCCTACGCAGGAAGCCAACGTCGCACTTCGGAATCAGACTCTCGGCCCGCGCGCTCGCGTAAGAGACCATGACCGAACCCATCATGGCCGCGCCGGCGAGAAAGACATTCAGGGTCGAGTGGTAGGCCGTATCGCGCGCGTAAAAGAGCATCAACCCGATGAAGACGACCATGTCAGAGAGCCGGTCGAGCGACGAATCGAGGAAGCCGCCAAAGCGCGTGACGCGCCCTGACAGGCGCGCGACCTGCCCGTCGAGCATGTCAAACAGATTGGCGACGATGAGTACGACGCCGGCCCAGAAGAAGTGGCCGAGACCGAATAAGAGACCCGACAGGACGTTGACGGCGACGCCGATGACCGTGAGCGCGTTCGGGTTGATCCCGCCGTGCGCCAGCCAGCGCACCATCGCGTTAATGATCCGCTGCGCGCCACGCCCGATGCTCGCCCCAAACAACTTCTTATGTGCCTCTCTTCGGGTACAAAACCGACGCGCCTGCATGTAATTGCGGCGCGCCACATTGACAAAGCATGATAGGGACGCGCGCCACAGGTGTCAAGAAAACCGGGGCCGGGGAGTGTGCACAGTAAGTTGTCCGGCGCGCGCCGTCATTGCTTGACGCTGCTTAAAAAAAGCCGCCCGCTTGCGCAAGATTCGTGAGTTAAACTCGTGAGTCCCACGCGACGGGCGCGTCGCTTTTGCGCTGAACTTTAGGCGCTGAACTTAACTGGGCTGTTCGTCGTGCAGCGTCGTCAGCCGCCGAATCTCGAATTTGCGCGCGCCGCCGGGCGTGACCACTTTGATCTCGTCGCCCTCTTCGCGCCCCATCAGACTACGACCGATGGGCGACGTGGTGGAGATCAGTCCTTTGGCCGGGTCGCTCTCTTCGGGCGTGACGAGGCGATAGGTCACTTCCTCGTCGCGTTCGTCATCGTAGAGCAGCAGCGTCGAGCCGTAAGCGGCTTTACCGTGCGGGACTTTGGACGGATCAATCGAGGCGATCTCGCTGATGCGCTGGCGCAGGTCGCGGATGCGCGCCTGCACGAACTGCTGGCGCGCGAGCGCCGCGTGATACTCGGCGTTCTCGCGCAGGTCGCCAAACTCTTTCGCGCGTTTGATCTCGCGCGGCAAGTGGACGCGCAACTCCGATTCCAACTCTTCCAACTCCGCCTTCAAACGATCCTTTACGTCTTGTGTCACGCTCGTTCTCGCTCCTGCCTGTCAGGGTAGCAAAGTTATAAGCCGCGTCAGGGGCGTTTGACAATAGCCGACGCCGCGACCGGGCGCACGCGCGCGCTCAGCCCGACCCTGCGCGGCGTGACTCAGCAAATCTCCTGCCCGTGATATTTCGCTTCGTCGGGTGCGCCGAAGGAGATGCCCACGTCGCGCGCGGTGCGGATGAGTTGACTGTCGGTGGGCACGGTCTTGAGGTTGGCGCACGCTTTCGAGAGCGGGACGGTGATGATGTCGGCGGCGTGCAGCGCCACCATCTTGCCGTGTTCGCCGCGCATGAGCGCGCGCACGGCGCACGAACCGTAGTTGGTGGCGAGCATGCGGTCGAAGGCGTTGGGCGTCCCGCCGCGTTGCAGATGACCGAGCACGACGCAGCGCGCCTCCTTGCGGGTCAGCTTTTCAATCTCTTCGGCGACGTGGTTGCCGATGCCGCCGAGGCGCGGCGCGTGCTCGCGGTCGCCGGGGTCTTGATAGACCTCCATTCCGCCCGCCAGTTTTGCGCCTTCAGCCGCGACGATGATGCTGAACTGCGAGTCGCACACGTCGCGCTCGTGAATCTTGCGCGCGATGGACTCAAGCGTGAAGGGAATCTCCGGGATCAGGATCACGTCCGCGCCGCCGGAGATGCCCGCGTGCAAAGCGATCCAGCCGGTGTGCCGCCCCATCACTTCGAGCACCATCACGCGGTCGTGCGAGGCGGCGGTCGTGTGCAGGCGGTCGAGCGACTCGGTGGCGATCTCAAGCGCGGTGATGAAGCCGAAGGTCAATTCCGTGCAGCCGAGGTCGTTGTCAATCGTCTTAGGCACGCCGACGATGGGCACGCCCCGCTTGTCAAACTCCATGCCGATGCTGAGCGAGCCTTCGCCGCCGACCACGATGAGTGCATCAATCTCAAGCCGTTGCAGGTTCGCAATCGCCTCGCGGTAGGTCGCCTCCGGCGTGTGCGAGCCTGCGCCCTCGCGCACGACGAACTGCCCACGATTGCGCGTGCCGAGGATCGTCCCGCCGCGCGGCAGTAGCCCGCGCACATCGGCCGGCGCAAGCGGGCGCGTGTGCGTCTCGCCCAGCAAGCCCTCGAAGCCGTCCTCGATGCCGACGACGCGCAGACCATATTCTGCCGCCGCCGTCTTCACGACCGCGCGGATAACCGCGTTGAGGCCCGGCGCATCGCCGCCGCCCGTGATCAACCCGATGGTTCTTATCATAAAGACAGTGCCGAGTGCCGAGCGACAAGTGCTGAGCCAGAGACAAAGTTTTTAACTTGGTCACTCGGCACTTGTCATACGTTACTGCTTTCAAGTTCTGACGCGCGGCGGCTCGTACTGCTCGCCGTAGTCGGGATACGCGCGGGTGACGACTGCGCCGGGGCGCGTGTTTTCAAGGAGCAGCCTGAGCGCGTCGCGCAGGACTTGCTTCTGTAGTTCGCGCATGTGGGGCCGGCCCGTGCTGTTGCCGATCTTGAACCCTTGCGGGTAGAGCGCACGCGGCGGGCGCATCTGCGCGGAGACTTCGGGGCTGACCGTGATGAGCACCGTCGGAATGCCGCGCATCTCGATTTCACGTTGTACCGCGACGACCGTGCGGTGGCATACGCTCGGTCAACCGCCAGTGAGAATGACGGCGTCGGCGCGCCCGCCCCGGTCAATCTCGTTGGCGATCTGCGGGGCCGTGCCCTCGTACATCGCCTTCAGTTGCATGGTGTAGCCCATGTAGCCGACGTGCTTGCGCGCGACGCCGCCGACTAAACCTTCGGCGACCAGTTCGCGTAGCGCGTCTATGGGGAAGACGACGTTGATGTCCTCGTCTGCGTCCGTGTGATCGTAGTGATGATGCGTGACCATCAACGCGCCCGCGTCCACGTCCGGCGGCAGCACGCGGTAGGTCAGGTCGCCCAACTCGTCGGCGATGTTGAATGCTGGCTGCGTGCGCAGGTGTACGCCCGCCGCCGTCACGATGGCAATCTCACTCTTCGCCAGTTCACCCTCGAACGGCGTGAACGGCACGCACTTGCGGGCTAAGGTCATAACGTTAGAAAGAGGTTAGAAGTTAGAGGTTAGAGAAAGACAAAAAGCTGATCTCTCGCCCGCTAGCCGCTAACCTCTGCTCCTCACAGCTTCCGTAGCACTTCAAAGAGGTCTTCGTTGTCCGGTTGATCCGCGATGTTATGGATGTCCTTGTAAGCGAGCTTGCCATCCTTGTCCACGATAAAGAGGGCGCGTTCGGAGATGCCGTCGGCCTCGCGGTAAGCGCCGTAGGCTTTGGCTACCTCGCCCTTCGGGTGGAAGTCGCTCAGGAGATCGTAGGAGAGACCGCCGAGCGACTTGGCCCAAGCGGTGTTACACGGCACGCTGTCAACTGATATGCCCAGAACCTGAGCATCGTAGCCTTTGAAGCGTTCAAGGTCTGCTTCATAGGCCGGCATCTGCGCGGTTCAGACGGGCGTCCATGCCAGCGGATAAAACGCCAGCACCACATTTTGTTTGCCCCGGAAGTCCGAGAGGCGCACCCGCTTATCTTTCGTCAGGTGACTCTTCAACTCGAAGTCCGGAGCCATGTCGCCAACTTCAGGCATCTTGGATGACCCTCCTTCGTTCTTGGCGTCAGATTGTTTGGGTTGAGCTAACCCGACTAGACTACAGACAAACGCCGCACGGTTCAAGCCGCACCGTCTCACTTTTCTGTCACCGCAAAATGTTGTTTACAAGTCGGGCGGCGGGACATAGAATGCCACTTAAGTCCCTCCACTTTAACTCACGCGGGTTGCGCCGCTGCCTGAGACGGCGCGTGGCAAACTCGACGTGCCTAATGTGGCGGAGCAGCGCATCCGCCCCCTAAAGCCTTATGTCTATAGATGTCCGGATTGTTCAGGGAGGATAAGAATGAGATATTTCAGACAGACCAGGCCGCCGCACCAACTCAAGCGGCGGCACAGATCGCGCAGCCGAATTTTCTGCCTTGCGCTCATCTGCGCGGGCGCGCTCGCGTTGCTGCGCGTTGCGCCGCCAACAGTCCGCGCCGTCGTCGACTCGTCGGCCGACCTGACCGTGACCAAGAGCGGCGACGACACGGCCCGCGTTAACGGCCAGATCAGCTATAACATCGTCGTCAACAACGGCGGCCCGGACGATGCCACCAATGTCGTCCTCACCGATTTCATTCCTGCCCATACGACGTTCGTGAGCGCCTCGGTCAGTCAGGGCACAGTGGCCTTCGACGGCTCAAGCGTGACCGCCCAGTTCGGCACAATCGCTTTCACTGAAGCTGCTACGCTCTCGCTGGTCGTCTCGGTGAACGGCGACACGCCGCGTGGCACGGTTATCAGCAACACCGCCAACGCCACAACGACCTCGTTCGATCCCGAGCAGTCCAACAATTCAAGCACTGCGAACACCAGCGTGACGGGCCCCTTCCCCGGCGACCTGATCATCAGCGAGTTTCGCTTCCGCGGCCCCACGCCTTCGGGCACGCCCGCTAACGGCGCGACCGACGAGTTTGTCGAGCTTTATAACAACACCGATTCCGACATCGTGGTGCAGGACGCAAATGGCGGCGCAGCCGTCGGCACGGCTCCGGCCGGCGCGGGTGGATGGGCGCTCGTCTCGTCGGACGACACTACGACGCCGAAGTTCGTCATCCCCGACGGTACGACCATCCCTGCGCGTGGTCACTATCTCGGCGTCAACACCGGCTACAGCTTGAACGGCTATCCGGCGGGCACGACGATCAACGCTATCGGCGATACAACCTACAGCGCGGACATTCCCGACAACGCAGGGATCGCCCTGTTCACGACGGCTAACTCGTCCAGCTTCGACGCCGGCCACCGGCTCGACGCCGTCGGCTTCAGCGCCGTCGCCAACCCGCTCTATCGTGAAGGCAACGGCCTGGGCCTGCCCGTAACACAGGATGTGGATTACAGTTTCTTGCGCAAACTCATCAGCGGCTTGCCGCAAGACACGAACAACAATCTGTCGGACTTCGTGCTCATTGCGACCAACGGCAACCAGACGCTCGCCTCGGCCCAACTCGGCGCACCGGGGCCGGAAAATCTCAACAGCCCCATCCAACTGAACGCCACAATCAAGGCGTCGCTCATCGAACCGCAGCAGTCCATGTCCGCGCCGCCCAATCGGGTGCGAACAGGTAGCGGCGATGCCGGCACGCTCTCGCTGCGGCGGCGCTTCACCAATGGCACGGGCAGCACCGTCACGCGCCTGCGCTTCCGCACCGTCAACATCACCACGCAAGGGACGCCCGTCGCGGTCGCGCCACAGGCCGACGTGCGCTTGATCACGTCGGACGACTTCCAGATCACGACGAGCCTCGGTGCTCTGACGGTGCACGGCACGGTCTTGGAGCAACCGCCCGCGCAGCCGATGGGCGGCGGCTTGAACTCAAGCGTGACCGTCGCGCTGCCCGATCAGGGCCTTGCGCCCGACGCGACCATCGACGTGCAGTTTCTGCTCAACATAGTTAAGAGCGGCAACTATCGCTTCTTCATCAACGTCGAGGGCTTGAACGCCCCGCCCGGCGGCGGCGGTGGCCAACTGAAGCCGGGCGTCAAACGCAAACAACTCAGGCGCCCGACGCAGACCAGCCGGGCATTCAACTAAGCGGGCACGCGCTAACGGCGGTCGTTCGCGCGGGCCAGACTAAACAGGGGTGCTGCATGATTGCCTTGCAGCGCCCCTTTGCTTTGCGCGCGTGTTCATGGTGTGCCGCGTGGGCGGTTGCCTGCGCCCCGCGGCCCGCACTTGAATCGCAAGTGATAATTGCCGACACTGGCGGCTATGACACAGCCCTCTGTCAGCGTCACGCGCCGGGGCGCAGACCGCGCGCGCGCCGGTCATCTCTGGATTTACCGTAGCGACGTAAGCGACGCGGGCGGCGCGCCGGGCGGCGCACTCGTCAGCGTGCGCGACGAGCGTGGGCGCTTCCTCGCGCAGGCGCTCTACAGCGACCGCTCCGAGATCACTCTGCGCCTGTTGACGTGGCGCGACGAACCCGTCGAGCGCGCGTGGTGGCAGACGCGCCTGCGCGCGGCTATCGCACGGCGCGCAGACCTGCGCCGGGCGGCGGACGCCTGCCGGCTCGTCTACGCCGAAGGCGATCTGCTGCCCTCGCTCATCGTGGATCAATACGGCGACGTGCTCGTGCTGCAAACGCTCGCGCAAGGGACGGAGGCCGTCAAAAGTCTGCTCGTCGAACTGCTCGTCGAAGAGTTACAGCCGCGCGCCATCGTCGAACGCAACGACGTGCGCGTGCGCCGGCTCGAAGGACTCGAACTGCGCGCGGGCGTGCTCTACGGCGACGCGCCCGCCGAGATGGAGATCACGCAGCACGGCATACGCTTCCTCGTCGCGCCGCTCGGCGGGCAGAAGACCGGCGCGTTTTTAGACCAGCGCGAGAATCACGTCGCCGCCGGTCAAGTCGCACGCGGGCGCGCGCTCGACTGTTTCACCTTCAACGGTGCGTTTGCGCTCAATCTGGCCAAGACCTGCGACAGCGTGCTGGGCTTAGACATCTCCGGCGAAGCCGTCGCCGCCGCGCGCCGCAATGCCGAGTTGAACGGCGCGATGCACGTTGAGTTCCGCGAGGCGAACGTCTTTGACGCGCTGCGCGAATTGCAGGAAGCACACGCACAGTTCGACACCATCGTGCTCGACCCGCCCGCGTTCGCCAAGAATCGCGCGAGCGTCGCGGCGGCCGCGCGCGGCTACAAAGAGATCAACCTGCGCGCGCTCAAACTGCTTGCGCCCGGCGGCGTGCTCGTCACCTGTACCTGCTCCTACCACATGAGCGAGCAGATGTTTCAAGAGCTACTGGCGGCGGCCGCCGCAGACGCGCGTCGCCGCGTGCAACTCGTCGAGCGGCGCATACAGGCCCGCGACCATCCTGTGCTCGTCGGCGTGCCCGAAACCCTCTACCTGAAATGCCTCATCGCGCGCGTCGTTGACTGAACGCGGCGCACGTCTGTTAGACTGCCGCAACTTTTCGTGCGACGCACGCGTAGGGATCGTGCGCGCTCATAGCCGCGCCGTCACTCTTATGTTGGACTCGACCGAAACGCTCAGCGCCGAACACGAAGCGCCCGCGCCGCCCACTTCGCTATGGCAGGCGGTGCGCGAGTCCGTGCGCGGTTCGCACCGGCGCGACTACACGCAGGGCGACGTGGGCCGCGCCGTCATTCTCTTGGCCGTGCCGATGGTCTTGGAGATGCTGATGGAGAGCATCTTCGCCGTGTGCGACGTGTTCTTCGTCGCGCGCCTCGGCGCGGACGCGGTCGCTACGGTGGGCCTCACCGAGTCCATGCTGACGCTTGTCTATACGGTCGCCATCGGCTTGAGCATCGGGGCGACGGCGATGGTCGCGCGGCGCACGGGCGAGCAAGACCCGGACGGCGCGGCGCGGGCCGCCTGGCAGGTGATCGTGCTGGGCTTTGTTGTCTCGCTCGTGGTCGGCGCGGCGGGCGTCGTGCTTGCGCCGCGCCTGCTCGCCATGATGGGCGCGACGCCGGGCGTCTTAACGCACGTCAACTACATGCGCGTGATGCTCGGCGGCAACGCCTCGGTTGTGCTGCTCTTTCTCATTAACGCGATCTTGCGCGGCGCGGGCGACGCGGCGATTGCCATGCGCGTGCTGTGGCTGGCGAACGCGATCAATATCCTGCTCGGGCCCTGTCTTATCTTCGGCTTAGGCCCGTTCCCCGAACTCGGCGTGACGGGCGCGGCCGTTGCCACCACCATCGGGCGCGGCACAGGCGCACTCTTCGCCTTCTCACGCCTCTGGCGCACGGACGGTCACATCCGACTCGCGCGCCGACATCTGAGTCTCGCCCCCGCGATCATTGCGCGGCTCGTGCGCCTATCGAGCACGGGCACGCTGCAAGTCTTCATCGCGATGGCTAGTTGGGTCGGTCTCATCCGACTGATCTCAACCTTCGGCAGCGACGCGCTCGCGGGCTACACCATCGGCATACGCGTCATCATGTTCGCGCTCTTTCCTTCGTGGGGCATGTCGAACGCGGCGGCCACGATGGTCGGGCAGGCGCTCGGCGCACGCAAACCCGAACGTGCGGAGCGCGCGGTCTGGCGCGCGGGTCGCTACAACATGTGCTTCCTCGGCGCGGTGGGGCTCCTCTTCGTCCTCTGCGCCAATCCCATCGCGCGCCTGTTCACGCACGAACCCGCCGTGCTGCAACACGCCGCCGACTGTCTACGCATCGTCGCCAGCGGCTTCCTCTTCTACGCTTACGGCATGGTGCTCACGCAATCATTCAACGGCGCGGGCGATACGTGGACGCCTACGCTCATCAACCTCTTCATCTTCTGGCTCTGGGAAATCCCGCTCGCCTACCTGCTCGCCTTCAAATTCAACTTAGGCCCGCGCGGCATCTTCCTCGCCATCACCCTCGCATTCTCGACGCTCGCCATCGTCAGCGCCATCCTCTTCAAGCGCGGCAAGTGGAAAGCAAAAGTGGTGTAGCTTGCGAGAGGGCCAGCCGCGTCGGCCTGCGTATTAGTAGGTGGTGCGGATGGTGGCGGTGGGCAGACACTTGCGTGGCCGCCGACCGGGGCGACGCACAGGAGGCAGCCTCAGGTCAGCAGACCGTCCATGAACCAGTCGTCTTCGCTGGCCGTTGGGCGCGCGTTGGTGGGCGCAGACGTATTAAGCTTCAGACTGATGTCGCCGCCGTTGCGGATCGTTTCGGCGAGGCGCTTGGCGTCGGGGAAGGCTTCGAGCGCGCGTTGTAGTTGCGGGTCGTTGTCGAGCAGCGTGCGCGCGCCGGCCTCTGCGCCAAAGGCGGCGGTGATGATCTCTTCGCGCAGGCGTATGCGGACGTAATCAACTTCCGCTTCGGTCTGCTGCGCGGTGAGGCCGAATTCGGGATGATGCCGGATGAAGTTCTGAAATGCTTCGACGGCGCGATCCGTGATCGGGTAGTCAACGTAGCGCGCCTCGCGCTCGTACTGCACCTTGTCCACGCGGTAATTTTCCAGCCCCGCGATCTGCCCGGCGGCGAGTTCGCGCGTGAAGGCGAAAGCGGCGTCGAAGATGCGGACGCGCGCCGGGGCGGTCACGTCGAGCGGCTTAACATCTATGTCGGGCGTGATGCCGCCGCCGCCGTAGAAGATGCGCCCGCCCGCCGTCTTGACCGCCGGCCCCGTCGGCACGGGTGTCGGCGTGGGCGGCGGCGGCACATTCAGCGACACGTTCTGATCGCGGCGCGCAGGCAGCGTGGGCGCGCTGGGCTGCGCGGGCGCAGGCTCGTCCTCCGGGCTGTGACGCACGTAGTAGTCGTAGAGCGAGCCGGAAGAATAGTCGCGCTGGATGGAGCGCCCGTAAGGCGTGTAATACTTCTGGTTCGTCAGCGTCAGCCCCGCGCCCCACGGGCGCAGCTCGAAGACGCGCTGCACCAGCCCCTTGCCGAAACTCGTCTCGCCGACAAGCAAGCCGCGCCCGTGATCCTGAATCGCGCCAGCCACAATCTCTGAAGCCGACGCCGTGTTGCGGTTGATGAGCACGACGAGCGGAAAGTCTTCAGCGTCGAAATCTGTGTTCTTGTAAGTCTTCGTCTGGCTGTACTCGCCGCGCCCGCGCACGGAGACGACCACCTGCCCGCGCGGCAGAAACTGGCTCGCCACTTCGATAGCTTGATCAAGCAGTCCGCCGGGGTTGTTGCGCAGGTCGAGCACAAGTTGCCGCATGCCCTGTTTGTGCAACTGGTCGAGCGCGGCTTGCAGTTCGTCGCTCGTCGTGTGCGTGAAGCCGCCGACGAGTGCGATGTAACCCGTGCCGGGCCGGAGCATGACGGTGCTGCGGATCGAAGGCAGCGGCACGGTGTCGCGCGTCATGGTGTAATACTGTGCCGCGAGCGCGCCCGCCCGCTCGACCTTGAGTGTGACGGGCGTGCCCCGGTCGCCGCGCACGGCCTTCGACACCTGCTCGCTCGACCAATCGCGCGCGTCCTTGCCGTCAACTTCGATGATCTTGTCGCCGTAGCGCAAGCCCGCGCGTCCGGCCGGCGTGTCCTCGACCGGCGACTGCACGTAGACGCCGTCGTGATGACGCAAGATCGTGACGCCGATGCCGTAGAACTGCGAGTCCTGATCTTGCTTCAGGCGGGTGAAATCGGCGGGCGGGAAGAAGGTCGAATGCGGGTCGAGCGTCGAGAGCATGCCCTGTATGGCCGCCTGATTCGCTTTCTCGTAATCGATTTCGTCCGCGTAGTTGTCCGTGACGAGCGCGAGCGCCGCCTGAAAATCCTGCTCAATGCCGGCGTCTTCGGCGCGCTCTGTCGCGGCGGTCGTCGTGGCGCGCGCGCGCATGCGCCTGCTCGCCGCCCCGCCAAAGAGGGCCGCCAGCGCGATGAGCATCACGCCCAAGATCAGACCAGCCTGAAGCTTACGCCTTCGCTGCAATATGCCACCTCGCCCGTGCGCCCCGTTAACAATATGTTTGACCGCACGTTGACCGTCGAAATTCTAACATAGCCCTAAAATAGTGACGAGTGACAAGTGCCGAGTGACAAGTTAGACTGCTGTTGATAAATTAAACTGCTGGTCGCGGTGTTACGTTTAGCTTGCCCGGCGACGTTGCCGTGCAAGTCCCGATTAACTGCTTTCTGCTTGCATGGTGCTTGTCGCGCACGACTGTTTTTATGTTTCTCTCGGTGGTCATTCCGGCTTATGACGAAGAGGCGCGGCTTGGGCAGACGCTCGGCGAGGTGTTTGCGTACCTGAACGCCCAGCCGGACGCGTGCGAAGTGATCGTTGTGGACGACGGCTCGCACGACCGGACGGCGCAGGTGGCCGAAGAAGCCTTCGCGGGCCACGCGGGGCGCGTCCGCACCGATCTCATCCGCCTGCGGCCGAACGCGGGCAAAGGCTACGCCGTGCGCGCCGGTCTGCTCGCGGCGCGCGCCCCTATCGCGCTGTTTTCCGACGCCGACCTGTCCACGCCGATCACAGAGTTGCCAAAACTGGTCGGCCCGATCCGCGCCGGCCAGTATGATGTCGTCTTCGGCTCGCGCGCACTAGATCGCAAACTGGTCGGCGTGCATCAGCCGTGGGCGCGCGAACAGAGCGGGCGCTTCTTCAACCTGATGGTGCGCCTTGCGACGGGGCTGCCGTTCTACGATACGCAGTGCGGCTTCAAAGCTTTTCGCCTGGACGTGTGCCGCCCGCTCATCGCCGCGTGCGTCATAGACCGCTTCGGCTTCGACGTGGAACTGCTCTACGTGGCGCACGCCGCCGGGCTGCGGCTCAAAGAATGGCCCGTGCGTTGGAACGATGTGGCCGGCAGCAAGGTCAACTTCCGCACCGGGCTGCAAGGCTTCGACGAACTCCGCGAGGTGCGCCGCAAGGCCAAGCAAGGCATCTACGACGACGCCATCGCCCGCACACGCGCGCTCTGCAACAGCATAGACGTGCGCGCGCCCCTCGTGGACGGGTCTGCCGCCGCACCGCCCAGTGACATCTCGGCCGAACTCGCCAGCGCCGCGCGCCGGATTTAAGCCCGCGCGATCCACTCGCGCAAATAATCGCCGACCAATTGGCCCTGTATCACGGCCGCAAACAAGTTTATATTTGCGTCGAATTTGGTGACAGGGGTTGTAGCCCGGCATTAATCTGCGACGGACGAGGCACAGGTGAGATTCAGCGAACTAGTCCGACTACTGGAAAGTAATGGCTTTAAGTTGATCAAAGAGAAGGGCTCGATTCGTTATTACGGCAAGCCAGCGCATGATCGTCTGATCCGCGTTGATTTTCATGGTGCGAAAGAAGTCCCGAGCGGCACATGTAACGCGATTCTGAAGGCGGCAGGCATAAAGAAAGGGTAAAGAGCGATGCTCGATCTAAAGTACTCACTCGTCATAGAGGCAACGTCTGATCCGACCTTTTTCGGCTTCTACTCGCCGGAGCTTGAAGGCTTCACTGGCGTGGGGCATTCCATCGAAGATTGTCTCTATCAGGCGAAGTGGGGCATGGAGGAGCACGTCTCGTTGTTGCAGGCACAGGGCTTGCCCGTGCCTGAACAGAACTCTAATCCGACAGTTGTAGTCCAGAACGAACCGCGTCTTGCGGTTGCTTAAGTACGTGAACCCATGACCGCACGACTTAACGTCAACATAGATCATGTCGCCACTGTGCGACAGGCGCGGCGCGCGCCGGAGCCGAGCGTGATCGCGGCGGCCATGCTCTGCGAGCAGGCCGGCGCGGACGGCATCACCATCCATCTGCGCGGCGACCGTCGGCACATACAGGACGCGGACGTGTACGCGCTCCGGCAGGCGGTGACGACCTATCTCAACGTCGAACTGGCGACGACTGACGAGATGCTCCGAGTGGCCCTCGATGCGCGCCCCGACGCCGTCTCGCTCGTGCCCGAAAGCCCGAACGAGATCACAACCGAAGGCGGCTTGGACGTGCGCGCCAACGCCGATGCCGTGCGCGCCGCAGTCGAACGTCTGCGCGGCGGCGGCATCTTCACGAGCATCTTTATTGACCCGGACAGCGGACAGATCGAGGCGGCGCATGCGGCGGGCGCGCAGCAGGTCGAGTTATGCACGGCCGCTTATGCCGAAGCGACGCTCGGCGCACAGGCGATGCACGGCACGGGTGCGGCCCGCGCGGCTCAGGAGCTACAAAGATTGCGCGAGGCGGCTGTGTTCGCTGCCCGGACGGGTCTGCAAGTGGCCGCCGGGCACGGGCTGACCACGCGCAACGTCGGCGCGGTCGCCGCGATTCAAGAGATCAGAGAGTTCAACATCGGGCACAACATCATCGCGCGCGCCGTGCTGGTCGGTTTAGACCGGGCCGTGCGCGAGATGCGCAGGGCGATCAGGCAGGGCTAAATTAAAACGCCGGGCGCAGGTTGCGACGAGCGCGCGGCTCCCGATCCGCACGTCCGCCAGCACCCACGCGCCCGGCGTTTGCTCCGGCCCACGTGCCCGTAAGGGCGGCAGACCGAATCCCGTAAAATCAAGCCCCAAGTTTGAGAGCGCAACTCTCAAACTGCTCCATCAACTCGCCAGCGCGTCCTCCTGACGCTTGGGCGGCGTCAGCCCCAAATGCTTGTAAGCGGCGCGCGTCGCCATGCGCCCGCGCGGCGTGCGGTTGAGGAAGCCGATCTGAATCAAGTACGGCTCAATGATCTCTTCGATGGACTCGCGCTCCTCGCTAATCGAAGCGGCGATAGTGCCGATGCCGACGGGGCCGCCGTCGAACTTCTCTATGATCGCCGAGAGGATTTTGCGATCCACTTCGTCCAGCCCGAACTTGTCCACTTCCATCTCGTCGAGCGCGCGCCGCGCCACGCTCTGCGTGATGCGCCCGTCGCCGATGACCTGCGCGTAGTCGCGCACGCGGCGCAGGAGCCGGTTGGCGATACGGGGTGTGCCGCGAGCACGGCGCGCGATCTCGCGTGCGCCAGTCGCCTCTATCTCGACATGCAAAATCTCGGCGGAGCGGTGGACGATGATCTCCAGATCCTTCTGCGCGTAGAAATCCAGATGAAAGACGATGCCGAAGCGCCCGCGCAAGGGGGCGGTGATGAGACCGGCGCGCGTCGTAGCGCCGACCAAAGTAAATTTCGGCAGGTCTAACTTGATCGAGCGCGCGGCCGTGCCTTGCCCGATCATGATGTCGAGTTGGTAGTCCTCCATCGCGGAGTACAAGACCTCTTCGATCTGCGGCTTGAGGCGGTGAATCTCGTCTATAAAGAGCACCTCGCCCTCTTGCAGATTCGTGAGCACGGCTGCGAGGTCGCCGCCGCGTTCGATGGCGGGCGCGCTGACGCACTTGAGCGGCGCGTCCATCTCGTGCGCGATGATCTGCGAGAGCGTGGTCTTGCCTAAGCCGGGCGGGCCGAAAAAGAGTACGTGGTCAAGCGCCTCGCGGCGGCCCTTGGCGGCGCGCAGGAAGATTTTGAGGTTGGTCGTGATCTTCGTCTGCCCGATGTACTCGTCGAGCGCGCGCGGGCGCAAGGAAGGTTCGGCCTGCCGATCCTCCGGCGTCGCCTCGCCCGCTATTGCGCGTGGTTCTTCAGCCGCCAATGTCGCTTCCAACTGTGCCATCCAGCGATCCCCTTGCCGTCCTTTATTTCGCCTTTGAGACAGGCAGGATTATACCTTGTCTGCATCAACGTTTCAACTATGAAACACGGCGACAGGTTAAGAAAATGCTTGAAGAAAATTGACTTGCAGTTTGGCGGCAAACGGCGACAGGGCGGGGCAGTAAAACCAATCGGTGCGCCGGCAAGCTTCGGGCGACTAGGTGCGTGCGGGGTTGTTGTCGGCGAGTTGGAGACGGGCGTCGGCGCGGTCTAGCTCGGCGCGGGCGCGGGCAAAATCCGCCTCGTCGCCGGTGAAGGCGGCGAGGGCGCGTTCGGCCTGTTCGCGGGCTTGGCGTGCGCTGGCGGAGTCTATCTCTTCGGGGCGCTCGGCCATGTCGGCGAGGACGGAGACGCGGTCGTGGTTGACCTCGACGAAGCCGCCGGAGACGAGCAGCCGCTCGCTTGTGCCGCCCTGCGTGTAGCTGAGCACGCCCGTCTGCAATTGCGAGATGAGCGGGGTGTGGCCGGGCAGGATGCCGAGTTCGCCGTCGAGACCCGGCACGGAGACAAAGTCCACCGCCTCCGAGAGCACGCTGCGCTCCGGCGTAATCACGTCGAGTTGGATTCTCTCAGCCATAAGAGCAGAGGTCAGAGGTCAGAGATTAGAAAGCCAGTTCTTCACTGACCTCTAACCTCCGATCTCTTATTTACATTGCGGCGATCTCCTGCGCGCGTTTGCGCACGTCTTCGATAGTGCCCTGTAAGAAGAAAGCCTGTTCGGGGATGTCGTCGCACTTGCCGTCTATGATCTCACGGAAGCCGCGAATCGTGTCTTTGATCTCGACGTACTTGCCTTCAAGGCCGGTGAACTGCGCGGCGACGAAGAAGGGCTGCGAGAAGAAACGCTGAATCTTGCGCGCCCGCGAGACGACGAGTTTGTCCTCTTCCGATAGTTCGTCGAGGCCGAGGATGGCGATGATATCCTGCAACTCTTTGTAGCGTTGCAGAATCTTCTTCACGTCCTGCGCCGTGTTGTAGTGCTCGTCGCCGACGATGCGCGGGTCGAGAATGCGCGACGAAGAGGAGAGCGGATCGACCGCCGGATAGATGCCGAGTTCGACGATCTGGCGCGAGAGCGCGGTGACGGCGTCGAGGTGCGCGAAGGTCGTGGCGGGCGCGGGGTCTGTGTAATCGTCCGCCGGCACGTAGACGGCCTGAATGGACGTGACCGAGCCGGTCTTGGTCGAAGTGATGCGCTCCTGCATCTCGCCCATTTCGGTCGCCAGATTCGGCTGGTAGCCGACCGCCGAGGGCATGCGCCCCAGTAGCGCCGACACTTCCGAGCCGGCCTGCGTAAAGCGGAAGATGTTGTCGATAAAGAGCAGCACGTCCAAGCCGCCGTCGCGGAAGTGTTCCGCCACCGTCAGCCCGGAGAGCGCGACGCGCAGACGCGCGCCGGGCGGTTCGGTCATCTGCCCGTAGACCAGCGCCACCTTCGATTCGCCGAGCGCCTTCATGTCCACCTTCGTCATGTCGAACTCGCCGGTCTCTTTGAAGTGCTTGTTAAAGGTCGCGCCGAACTGGATGACCTCGGACTCGACGAACTCGCGCAGCAGGTCGTTACCTTCGCGCGTGCGCTCGCCCACGCCCGCAAAGACCGAGAAGCCTGAGTGCTTCTGCGCGACGTTGTTGATTAGCTCCTGAATAAGCACGGTCTTGCCGACGCCCGCGCCGCCGAACAGACCGATCTTGCCGCCGCGCAGGAAGGGTTGGATGAGGTCAATGACCTTGATGCCGGTCTCGAACATCTCAAGTTCGGTGGACTGTTCTTCCAGCAGCGGCGCGTGGCGGTGGATCGGATCGCGTTTCTCCGAGCGGACGGGGCCGAGATTGTCCACCGGCTCGCCAATGACGTTCAGCACGCGGCCGAGCGTCGCTTCGCCGACGGGCATGGTGATGGGGCCGCCCGTGTCAATCGCCTTCATGCCGCGCACGACGCCTTCGGTCGGCTTCATCGAGACGGTACGCACGCGCCCTTCGCCGAGGTGTTGTTCGACCTCACAGATGATGTCAATCGGATACGGCACGTCGAAGCCTTCTGACGTGACGCGCAGCGCCGTGTAAATCTCCGGCAGATACTGATCTGAAAACTGCACGTCGATGACGGGGCCAATCACCTGCACGACTTTGCCCGTCTGCTCGGCGTTGCTGCTCGGATTTCCGTTAGGGCTAGACATAATTTCAGCGCCAACTCCTCAGTTAAGGGTTACGGGTGAAAAATTCAGCGGGAACTGAAGACGGGGAAGATAGCACACGGCTGCAGGCAAAGGCAAAAGTGCGCGTAAACTAGCCGTCAGCGCGGGCCGGGCCGCCACGGCGCAGCTTAATGTTATTCGTCGAATTCGCCGTCGTCGAAACGAATCTTCATGCTGCGCAGGGTGCGCCGGTCTTCGTCTGTGAGTTCGAGCCTCGTGCCGGCCTCGTCCGCTTCGTCTTCCTCCAACTCGCGCAAGCCGATGACGAGCTTGAGCGACAACTCCATCTCGTAGCCGGCGGCGCGCAGCCGCGCGATGGCATCCGCGACTTCGGGTGCGCGCTCGACCGCGTTGTTGATGGCGCGGCCGATCTCTTCGACGATCTCTTTCGCGTGGTCGTTCAGTTCCAAACTTAGCTCCGATTGGGCCGGCGACGCGCCCCGGCAACGGCCGCGTCCGTTCGTTGCGTGCGATGCTAAGCGACGCGGCCCTGCCCGGTCAACCACACCGGCGCGGGCGCGGCCAAGCAACTCGTTGCGACGCCCGCGCGCCGTGTGCTAGCGTTGACGACACATTCAACCGGGCGACAAACACACTACTGCTGACGTTTGAGGACGAGCGGTCTTATGAGCACCAAAACAGACAGCACGGAGCGGCGCGGACGCTTCGCCACCTCTTCGGGCATCGAACTGCCGAACGACTTCAACCCGGCGAACACCGACGCGCTGGATTACGAACGCGATCTTGGCGCGCCCGGCGCTTACCCTTACACGCGCGGCGTGCGCCGCACGATGTATCGCGGGCGCTTCTGGACGATGCGCCAGTACGCGGGCTATGCGACGGCGGAAGACTCGAACGCGCGTTACAAGTATCTGCTCGCACAAGGGACGACCGGCCTCTCCGTCGCCTTCGACCTGCCGACGCAGATCGGGCTGGACTCAGACGACCCGCTTGCCGCCGGCGAGGTCGGCAAGGTCGGCGTGGCGATTGACTCGCTCGCAGACATGGAGCGCCTGTTCGACGGCATCCCGCTCGACTCCGTCTCCACCTCGATGACGATCAACGCGACCGCCGCGACCTTACTCTGTCTCTACATCGCGGTCGCTAAAAAGCAGGGCGTCGCGCCCGCCAAACTACAGGGCACGATCCAGAACGACATCCTCAAGGAGTACATTGCGCGCGGCACGTACATCTATCCGCCCGCACCCTCGATGCGCCTGATCACCGACACCTTCGCCTATTGTGCCCGCGCAGTCCCGCAGTGGAACACCATCTCGATCAGCGGCTACCACATACGCGAAGCCGGCTCGACCGCCGCGCAGGAGATCGCCTTCACGCTCGCCGATGCCATCGCCTACGTCGAAGCCGCGACGGCGGCGGGGCTGAAAGTTGACGACTTCGCCCCGCGCCTCTCCTTCTTCTTCAACGCGCACAACAACCTCTTGGAAGAGGTCGCCAAGTTTCGCGCCGCGCGTCGCCTGTGGGCGCGCATCATGCGTGAACGCTTCCACGCGCGCGACCCGCGCTCGCTGATGCTCCGCTTTCACACGCAGACCGCAGGTTCAACGCTGACGGCGCAGCAGCCGGAAGTCAACGTCGCCCGCACAACCATACAGGCGCTCGCCGCCGTGCTCGGCGGCACGCAGAGTCTGCACACGAACGCGATGGACGAGGCGCTGGCGCTGCCGACCGAAGGCGCGGCCCGCGTCGCCCTGCGCACGCAGCAGGTCATCGCCCACGAGTCCGGCGTCGCCGACACGGTTGACCCGCTCGCCGGCTCATACGCGATTGAGCAACTCACTTCCGAACTGGAACAACGCGCCGCCGACTACATCAAAAAGATCGATGCGATGGGCGGCATGCTGCGCGCCATCGAGACCGGCTACGTCCAACGCGAAATTCAGGAAGCCGCTTATCAATATCAGCGCGCCGTCGAAACCGGCGAGGCGGTCGTTGTCGGCGTCAACCGCTTTCAGGTGGCGGAGGATGCCGCACCGCCCACGCTCCGCGTCGATCCGGCAGTCGAACCGGCGCAGGTCGAACGCGTCCGTGCCGTGCGCCAGCGCCGCGACAACAACCAGACAGAGAACGCCCTTGACGCCCTCCAAACCGCCGCCGCGCGCAGCACGGAAAACCTGCTGCCGCGCATCCTCGCCGCCGTCGAGGCTTACGCCACCGTCGGCGAGATCAGCCACCGCCTGCGCCGCGTCTGGGGCGAGTATCAGGAGGCCATCACGGTTTAATAAACTTGTATGGCAATACAAAGTTGTCTAATTCACGCCGACTCAATCTCCTGTGTTAATCTCACCGCGCATGCCGCAGTTGCTTGAAGTCAAAAATTTGCAGACGCATTTCTTCACGCGCGCGGGCTTGGTGCGCGCGGTGGATGGCGTGAGCTTTCAGCTTGCGCGGGGCGAGTTGTTGGGCCTCGTGGGCGAGTCGGGGTGCGGGAAGAGTGTGACGGCGCTGTCATTGATGCGGCTGGTTGCGCCGCCGGGGCGGGTCGTCGGGGGCGAGGTGCTGTTTGACGGCGTGGACTTGTTGCAGTTGTCCGAAGCAAAGATGCGGGCGATTCGCGGCGACGACATTGCGATGATCTTTCAAGACCCGATGACCTCGCTCAATCCGGTCTATACGGTCGGCGAGCAGATCGCCGAGGCCCTCAGGCTACATCGCAAGCTGGCGCGGAAAGAGGCGCGGGCGGCGGCGGTCGAGGCGATGCGCGAGGTGTCGATACCCGACCCGGCCCGGCGCGCAGACGATTACCCGCATCAACTGTCGGGCGGGATGCGCCAGCGCGTGATGATTGCGATGGCGCTCGCGTGCGATCCGAAGTTGCTGATCGCGGATGAACCGACGACCGCGCTCGACGTGACGATTCAGGCGCAGATTCTTGAACTGCTCGACGGGCTGCGCAAGACGCGCGACTTGGCCGTGCTTTTGATCACGCACGATCTGGGCGTCGTGGCCGAGGTCGCGGATCGCGTGGCGGTGATGTACACGGGGCGCATCGTCGAAGCATCGCCGGTCGCGGAACTATTTGCGCGACCGAAGCATCCGTACACCGAGGGGTTGCTGCGTTCCGTGCCGAAGCTGACCGTCGCGGAGGCGCAGAAGGTCGAGCGTTTGCAGACCATCGAGGGCACTGTGCCGAAGTTGACCGACCTGCCGCCCGGCTGCCACTTCGCGCCGCGCTGCCCGCATCGCATGCCGCGCTGCACCGCAGGCGAGCGCATCCCGCTCTACGAGTTGGAGCACAACGTCGGCGTGCGCTGCGTCCTCTACGATCTGGCCGCGGCGGTCACGGCCGATCATCAGACCGAACAGGAGCAGGGGAGCGCACCGCTTTGAGCGACGGCACGACCAACGAGCGTGCGCAGCGCGTGCCCGCCGCCGAAGCGCAGGCGGCGCGCGCGCTGGATGACAAACGCACCGGGCGCGCGCCGGAGGAGTTGGTGCGCGTGCGCGCTCTGTTCAAGCACTTTCCGGTCGAGGGCAGCGAAGACGTTGTGCGCGCGGTAGACGGCGTGACGTTCGAGATTTTTAAGGGCGAGACGCTCGGCCTCGTCGGCGAGTCGGGCTGCGGCAAATCAACGGTGGGTCGTTGTCTGCTGCGGCTGATCGAGCCGACGCGCGGCGAGATCAGGTTTGCCGGCCGGGACGTGCTGGCGCTCGCGGGCGGCGACCTGCGTGCGCTCAGACGCGAAATGCAGATCATCTTTCAAGACCCGTACGCGAGTCTCAACCCGCGCATGAAGGTGCGCGACATCGTCGCCGAGCCGCTCATCATTCACGGCATCGGCGACCGGCGCGAACAGCGCGCGCGCGTCGCGGACTTGTTAAGCAAGGTCGGTCTCGACCCTGATTACATGAATCGTTACCCGCACGAGTTTTCCGGCGGGCAGCGCCAGCGCATCGGCATCGCGCGGGCGCTCGGTTTGCAGCCGAAACTGATCGTGGCGGACGAGCCTGTGTCGGCGCTCGACGTGTCGGTGCAGGCGCAGGTCGTCAATCTGTTGGCTGATTTGCAGCGCGAGTTTGACCTCACCTACCTCTTCATCTCGCACGGGCTGGCAGTGGTCGAGCACATCTCGGATCGTGTGGCGGTGATGTATCTGGGGCGCATCGTCGAAGTGGCGAGCGCGGTTGAACTCTACGCGCAGCCGCTCCACCCTTACACGCGTGCGCTGCTGTCCGCGATCCCTGTGCCTGACCCGGCGCGCAAGCGCGAGCGCATCGTCTTGAGCGGCGACGTGCCGACGCCGATTAACCCGCCGCAAGGTTGTCGCTTTCACACACGCTGCCCGGAAGCGATCCCTGAGTGCGCGCAGATTGACCCGGACTTGCGCGAGGTCGCGCCCGGCCACACCGTCGCCTGCATACGCGTGCCCGGTTGGGCCGACGCGCCGACGCAGGCATAAAAGCCCGCGCGGCGCGCGCTGAAACACACGCCGCAGGGCAGACGTATCAATCCACGCTTTACACCGCAGCCGCAGCTAAGGCAGACTCTTGGCCTGTAAACCGACCTGACTGAACCTCCAAGCACGATTGGATCAAGATTATGAGCGAACCCAACCCCGGCAGTTACACGCCCTCTGACCTGCGCGGCGGCGCGGCCGACGATGCTGCCGCCATGTCCACGCCGCAGACCGTCACCGGCATCTTCTTCGAGCCGGGGCGCACGTTTGAATCCTTGCGCGTGCGCCCGCGCTTTCTCGCAGTGGGCATCCTGAGCATCATCATCTTCATGGCCTTCTACCTGCTCTACATGACGCGTATCGGCTACGAGAACATCATCAACGCCGGCATCGAAATGCAGGCGCAGAAGTCGGAGATGAGCGACGAACAGAAAACGGCCATGCGCGACATTCAGTTGAAGCCGTTCGTGAAGGCGATCCGCTACGCTTCGCCGCCCATCGGTTTCGTGATCGTCTTCGCGGCCGGCGCAGCCATCTACCTGCTCGGCGTGATGGCGATGGGCAAGCAGATCAGCTACAAGCAGGCGCTGGCGGTCTGGACTTATTCGAGCTTTCCGCCGCTCCTGCTCGCCATGCTGGCGAACATCCTGATCCTGTTCCTGCGCCCGCCCGATCCGGGCGACTACGCCGGGGTCACGCGCGGCTTGGGCGGGCTGGTACACGCCAACCCCGGCGCGTTCATGGCGTCGGACGCCAACCCCATGCTCATCACGGCGCTCAGTTCCTTAGACCTGTTTGCCTTCTACGGTCTCTTTCTGGCGGCGTTGGGGCTACGCAAGGTGGGGCGGCTCTCGTCCAGCTCGGCGTGGGGCGTCGTCATTGCGCTCTGGCTGCTCGGCGTCATCGCCCGCATCGCCGTTTCAACCTTCACGCACGCGCCCGTAGGTTAAAAGGCAGTGCCGAGTGCCAAGTGCCGAGTGCCGAGTGCCGGGTTAAGGATTTCTGCCTGCTCGGCACTCGGCACTGCTTTTCTATTCGTAGCGGAGCGATTCGATAGGGTCGAGGCGGGCGGCCTTCCATGCGGGCCAGAGACCGAAGACGACGCCGATGCCGACCGAGGCGACGAAGCCGGCGATAGGCGCCCAGAGCGGCACATAAGAGGGCACGAAGAGACGGATCAGGAGCGTCGTGGCCCAACCGACCAGCAGACCGATGAGACCGCCCATGCCGGTCAGCGTCATTGCTTCGATAAGAAACTGCCACAGGATGTCGCGCCGCCGCGCGCCCACCGCCTTGCGCGTGCCGATCTCGCGCGTGCGCTCCGTCACGGAGACGAGCATGATGTTCATCACGCCGATGCCGCCCACCATCAGCCCCACGCTTGAGATGACGACCATCGCCAGCGCCACGCCCGCCGTGATCGAACGAAAACTGGCGATGGCGGATTCGGCCGTAGTCAGGCCGAAGTTGTTCGGCTGATCAAAGGGCACTTGCCGCCGGACGCGCATCATGTCCGTCACCTGATCAATCGCTTCCTCCATGTGCCCGGTCTTGGCGACGGCGAGGATCGTCACGTCGTCGGCGTTCGGTTTGAGTTTGCGCGCCACGTTGTAGGGCACGTAGATGACGTTGTTGTCGTCGTTGTTGCCGCCGCCCCCGCCCAACTGATCGCGCTTCTCAAACACACCAAGCACGCGAAACTCCTGCCCGCCGATCTCGATCTTCTGTTCGAGCGGCGACGAGTAAGGGAAGAAGTTCTCCGCCACGCTCGCGCCGATCACACAGACCTGCTGATTCGTGTCGTTCTCGAATTGATTGAACCAACGCCCGTCGGCGATGTTCTCGATGCCGGCCCGCTCGTAATCGGGGAGCGTGCCGTTCAGGTTCACGGCCGAAGAGGTCTTGCCGTTTGCGCTGACCAGCAGCTTCTGCCCAAAGAAACTGTTTGTGATGTCGAGGAACGGCACGGACAATTCGATGGCGGGCAGACTGCGCAGCGCGATGGCGTCGTCGTAGGTCAACTCCTTACGCATGCGCTCCTCGCGCGAGCGCCGCCCGACGTGTATGCCCGTCTCGTACTTGGTCAGAATGATCGAGCGCGTGCCGAACGACTCGATCTCCTTCGTCACCGCCAGATCAATGCCACTGATGATCGAGGCAATCGCCATCACCGTCCAGACGCCGATGACCACGCCAACCACCGTCAAGATCGAGCGCAGCTTGTTGGCGCGCAACGTCGCCAGCGCCATCTTCAGGTTCTCGTAAATGTCGCTGCGCAGTAGGTTCATAATGAAGTAGCCAGTAGCCAGTAGTCAGTAAGTCTTTAGCGTTTCGTTCTTCCGCCTTTAGTCGCCAGCCATCACCGTCAGCCATGTTCTGCTGCCGACGACTGGCCGCTGACTACTCCTCTGCTCAGTCCGCCCTGAGGGCCTCAATCGGGTCAAGGCGCGCGGCTTTCCACGCGGGGAAGATGCCGGCGGCCACGCCGATGCCGCCGGAGACGGTGACGGCGACGATGATCGCTGTGATAGATAAAAAGGTCGGGAAGAAGACGGCCGTCAGCACACGCCCGACCGTCCATGCGAGCAGCACGCCGGTTGCGCCGCCGATGGCCGAGAGCGTGACGGCTTCGACCAGAAACTGTTTGAGAATGTCTGCGCGCCGCGCGCCGAGCGCCTTGCGGATGCCGATCTCTTTGGTGCGCTCCGTCACGGAGACGAGCATGATGTTCATGATCACAATGCCGCCGACGATGAGCGCGATGGCCGGCACGGCTATGGCCACGATGAAGATCGAGCCGAAGATGCGGTCGCGCAGACCCGTGATCGCGTCGGGCGTCATGATGCCGAAGTTGTCCTTCTCCTTCGCGGGCACGCGGCGGCGCACGCGCATGATCTGGCGCGTCTCCTCAACGGCGTCGTTAAAGAGCGGGTCGGATTTTGCGGTGGCGATGAAGTAGAGCGAGCGATTGTTCTTTAGCCCGCCGAAGTTGCTGGCGTAGGTCTTTAAGGGCAGCGTGACGTAATTGTCCTGCGGGATGCCGAGCACCGTGCCCTTCGCCACGGCGACGCCCACGACGCGATAAGGCAGACCGGAGATCGAAATATCTTCGCCGATGGGACTGGTCGTGGGAAAGAGTTTGCTGGCTACGTCCGCGCCGAGAAAGGCGACGCGCGCCGCTGTGTTGTTCTCCACTTCGGTGAAGAAGCGCCCGTCGGCGATGTCAATGTTCTTGATGTCGGCAACGTTGGCGGTGACGCCGTCCACCTGCACGTCTTCAAGCACCGCCGTCCCGTGCTTGATCTGCGCGTTCGACGGGCGCGCGCCCGCGCCGAGTTTGTCGATGAGCGTGGCGTGCGCGCGCAGGTACTCGAAGTCGTCGAGCGTCAAGTCCTTGTTGCGGCGCGTGGCGGCAGCGATGGTGTCTGTGTCCTTGAAGTCCTCGAAGATGTTGAAGCGTTGAACGGTGAACGACTTTGAGCCGATGCCCGCGATCTTCTCGTCCACGTAACGATTGAAACCTTCGATGAGCGAGACGACGACGACCACGGCCGTCACGCCGATGATCATGCCTAAGAGCGTCAGCACCGAGCGCAGCTTATGCGCCCAGATCGCCGCCAGCGCGAGCTTTAATGTCTCGACAAGTTTCACGATGCGCTTAATACGGGGGCAGGGAGATTATAGTTGCAAAAGTGAGCGCGAGCCAGCGAGCAGTAGGCGAAAGCAAAAGACCGGCCGCGCGTGATCGATCATGTCGGCGGCCCGGCGCGGCGCAGTTCATCTGTGCGGCAAGCCCGCGCGGCTTACTCGTATCTGAGCGCCTCAATCGGGTCGAGCCGCGCCGCCTTCCACGCGGGCCACATGCCAAAGATGATGCCGACGCTCGCGGAGATACCGACGCCCACACCGATGGCCCAGACGGGGACGTAAGCCGGGAGCGGCGAGAACTGATTCATGGCGAGGCTGATCAACTCGCCCACAGCCAGACCCGCCAAGCCGCCGATGCTGGTCAACACCACCGCTTCGATCAAAAACTGCGACAGGATATTCACGCGCGTCGCACCCACTGCCTTACGCACGCCGATCTCTTTCGTCCGCTCGGTCACGGAGACGAGCATGATGTTCATCACGCCGATGCCGCCGATCATGAGCGCGACAAACGAGATGGCGGTCAGCACAAGCGCGGTCGCGCCCGTCAGTTGGTTGTAGAAGTCGAGCAGCGAGTCCTGCGACGAGACGCCGAAGTTGTTTGGCGCACCGAGGGGGACGCGCCGTCGTCGCCGCAACAGGTCTGTGATGCCTTCCATGACGGGATGCACGTCGGCGCGCGTCGTCGGGCGCACGATCACGAAGAAGACGGTCTGCGGCGGCTGCACTTCCGGGTAATACTTCTGATAAGTCGTGAGCGGAATAAAGAGCGAGTTATCGCGGGACTGTCCGAAGAAGTTGCCGAGCGTCTGCATCACGCCGACCACGCGAAAGGGCGTGCCACCAATCTTAATCTCCTTATCAAGCGGGTCTTCATACTTAAAGAGCGCGCGCACCACGTCCTGCGCCAGCACGCAGACATTCGAGCGGGCCTGCATGTCAAACTCGTTGATGAAGCGCCCGCGTTCGACGTACTGGGAATGTGTGAACTCGTAGTATTGCGTCACGCCCAACAACACGGGCGTGTCCGTCTGCTGTTCGCCATAACGAATCTTCTCGGAGATTTTGCGATAGATCGGCGAGACGCCCGCCACGCCCGGCAACTCCCGGATGGCGTCGGCATCGGCCACCAGCAGGTCTTTGCGCTGTCTCTCTTCCGCGCTCGGCTGTTTGCCGAAACTCGGATCAAACTTCGAGATGAAGATCGTGTTCGACCCCAACGACTCGATCTGCTCCGCGAAGGCGCGATTGAGGCCCTGTATGATCGAGACCATGAACGTCAGCGTAATGACCCCGATGGCCACGCCCAACACCGTCAACGCCGAGCGCAGCTTATTCGCCCTGAGCGTGTCAAAGGCCATCGCCGCCGATTCTTTGATGTCATCGAAAGTCATACTTATTCAGCCCTGAGGGCTTCAATCGGATCGAGCCGCGCGGCTGTCCACGCGGGCCAGATGCCGCTGACGATGCCGACGATGGACGAGACCGAGACGCCGAGCACGGCCGAGACGACGCTGATGAGCAGCGGGAAACTCATCAACGCGGAGATGCCGTAAGCAAGGCCGAAGCCACAGAGGACACCGAGCGCGCCGCCGATGGCCGCGAGCAAGACCGCTTCGATCAGGAATTGCAGCAGGATGTCGCGCTGCCGCGCGCCGATGGCTTTGCGGATGCCGATCTCTTTGGTGCGCTCGGTCACACTCACCAGCATGATGTTCATCACGACGATGCCGCCGACGACGAGCGAGATGGCGGCGACGCCGATGGTGACGAGGTAGATGTTGGCGGTCGCTTTGGAATAGAGATCAAGGAAGACGGCCTGCGTCTCGATGGTGAAACCGTCCTCCGGGTCATTAAAAGTTTTACCGCGCCGGACGCGCATGATCGTGCGTACCTGATCTTCAGTCTCTTCGATCTGCTCGGCCGAGTGCGCCTGCACGAAGACGACGAGCGCACCGGTGTTCGTGCCGAACGCCTTGTGATAGGTCTGGTAAGGGATATAGACGTAGTTATCGCGCGAGAAGCCGAAGATTTTGCCGAGCGCGTCGGGCACGCCGATAATCTTGTACTCGCGCCCCTCGATGCGTATGTTCTGCCCCACCACTTGATCGGCCGGGGCGCTGCCGAACAGGTTCTGCACCACGTCGGGGCCGACGATGCACACGTCGCGCCCGGCCGCTTCTTCGCTGTCCGTCCATTCGCGCCCGGTCGTGACGTTGATGTTGTCGAAATTGAGCACCGCCGCCGTCGTGCCGCGCACGAGCACGCCTTCGCTCTTTTGGTCGCCGTGCTTGACGGTCGCGCCCGTGTTCCACGCCATGCCGGTGCGCGCGCAGAGCGTACAGAGCCGCGTGATCGCGTTGTAATCGTCTTCAACCATGTCCCTGCGGCGGTTGAATTTGATGAAGTCCTCGCGCGAGAGGACGACCTGCGGGCGCTTCGAGACGGAGAAGACCGTCGAGCCTTGCGACGAGAAGGTCTGCGCTACAGTCTTATCCAGGCCCTTGATGATCGTGACGACGGCGATCACGGCCGCAACGCCGACGACGATGCCGACAAGCGTCAACATCGTGCGCAGTTTGTTGGCGCGCAAGCTGCCGCCCGCGATGCGCAAGGATTCAAGCGCCGTGTGGATGAAGAGGAAGCGCGGGTTTCTCGGCCGCCGGCCGCGCTTGGGCGCAGCCCGCCGCGAAGCGCCGCCGCCACCGCCGCCCACCGGTTCAAACTCCGCAACTGGAATCTGTTCTTCCCGCAACATCGTCCACGTCCTCGCAAACGCCGCACGCGCATCGTGCAAACTATATTACGCACGCGCCCGGTGGTTTGTTATGTGAACCGTAAACTATGACGCAAGGTCAGCGTCAAGTCTTTCGTTCGGCAGACAAAAACGCGAAGCGCGTAGAAAACAGAAAGCGCGGCGAGTTTCCTCAGCGCCGCGCCTTCGTTCGGATGAAAAGGAGGTTTACCTGATCCGCTCGTCCTTCTCAATCTGCCCGTCGCGGATCGAGAGGACGCGATGCGCGCGGGCGGCGATGTCCGGTTCGTGCGTGACGACGATGATCGTGTTCCCTTCGGCGTGCAGCTTCTCGAAGAGGTTCATGATCTCGATGCTCGTGTGTGAATCGAGCGCGCCGGTCGGCTCGTCCGCCAGCAGCAGCGAGGGGTGATTAACGAGCGCCCGCGCAATGGCGACGCGCTGGCGCTGCCCGCCCGACAGCTCGTTCGGCCGGTGCGTCATGCGGTCTGATAGCTCGACGGCGGCGAGCGAACGCTTGGCCATGTCGTGCCGCTCGCCGGCACTGATGCCCGCGTAGATGAGCGGCAGTTCGACGTTATGCAGGGCCGTGGCGCGCGCCAGCAGGTTGAAGGTCTGGAAGACGAAGCCGATCTCTTTGTTGCGAATGCGCGCCAGTTCGTCGTCGTCCATATCGGAGACGAGTTTGCTGTTGATCCAGTAGCGCCCGCGCGAAGGCGTGTCGAGGCAGCCGATCAGGTTCATGAGCGTGGACTTGCCAGAACCGGACGGGCCGATGATGGCGAGATACTCGCCGCGCTGCACGTCGAACGAGACGCCGCGCAGGGCGTGCAACTCTTCCGACCCCATCTGATAGGTGCGCCAGATGTCGCGCATGGCGATCAGCGCGGCGGGCACAGCGTCATGCGCGAGCAGGTCGCCGCGCTCAAGGCGCGCTTCCAGCGGAGGCGCATCCAGTGTTGCTTGACTCATATCGGCTTCTCTCTCTGCCATGCTCGTAACCAACTACCCGGCGACCCGGCTTAAACTATGGCCTACTTGGCCTCGTTTGCATTGGCGTTGCCTTCGCCCGGCTTGCGCGTCTGCTTCTTAACGACCATGCCGTCTTTGAGCGTGCGCAGGACGCGGCTCGGCCCGGTGATGACCTCTACGTTGGGCGATAGTCCGCTCGTGATCTCTATGTCAGATTCGCCGGTGATGCCGGTTTCGACCTGCACGAACTTCACCTTGTTGGCTTGCAGCACGTAGACGCCCTTCATGTCCTTCGGCTTCTCGCCGTTCGGCGCGGGCGCGGGCACGCTGCCTTGCGGCGTGGCCCCGGCGACCGGCGTCGGCGCTGGCTTCTCGACGACGGCTTGCAGCGGCACGGCCAGCACGTTCTGTTTCGTCTTGGTCGTGATCGTCGCGGTCGCCGTCATGCCGGGGCGCAACGAATCGCGCATGTCCTGCGGCAGTTGCGACATGTCGAGACCGATGACGACCTTGAACTCTTTCGCCTCCTGCACGTTGACGCGCTCCTGCAAGCCGCCGCTCGCCGTCGCGGACTTGCCGATGGCGAGCGGGTTCTTCTGCGTCACCGCGCCGACCAACTCCTTATCGCCCATCGCGTCCACTTTGATCTTCACCTGCTGCCCGACCTCGACCTCTTTGATCTCGGTCTCGTCCACGTTCACCTCGACGTTGATCGAGGACATGTCGGCGATGGTCATCAGCGGCGTGGACTGGAAGTTGGCGAGCGCGAACTGGCCCTGACGTGCGGGGATGTCGGCGACGACGCCGGTCAGGGGCGAGAGTTGCGTCGCTTTGCTACGCTGGCTCACGTCGCCGCGCAACACGGCCTGCTGCTGATTGACGCGCGCTTCGCTCGATTTGACGCCAGCCTGCGCGCGCTGCACGCCAATCTGCGCGTCGCGCACGTTCACCTTCGCCTGATTGACGCGCGCCTTCGATTCTTCGATGGCGATCTTGCGCTGCTCAAGCTCGGCCTGCGCCGTGCGGAGCGCGACCTGCGCCGTCTCGATGCGGTCGCGCGCCGCGTCATACTCGGAGCGCGATGAGACGCCCGTTTCGACCAGTTGCGTTGTGCGCTTTAGTTCGCGTTGCGCCGTGTTGAGATCGACCTGTGCGCGATCCACGTTCGTCTGCGATGAGACGACCGCCTGCCGCGCCTGCGCCAGACTCGCCTCGGCCACGTTCAAAGCCTGCTGCTGCTGTGCGACGGCGTTCTCGGCCGAAGCGACGGCGGCGCGCGCGTTCTGCACGTCGCTATAGGCGACCTGCACGGCCGCGGCTTGCGCTTCCTGCCCCGACTGTAACTGCGTCGGGTCGAGCCGGACGAGCGGCTGACCCTGATTCACGTGGTCGCCGGGGTTGACGTAAATCTCTTCGATGCGCCCCGCTACTTCGCTTGTCAGGTTGATGAATTTAACGGGGCGGACTTCGCCCGACGCGGTCACGGTCGAACGCAACTCAGGGCGCGTCTCGACCTTCACCACCGTCACCTCCGGTTCATCCTTGCGCCCGGCGGCGATGCTGATGATGACGACGATGGCAACCAGCGCCACCGCCGCGACCGAAATGATAATCTTCTTCCTGCGGCTCATGGCCATAATGCTCGTGTTCCTCTGATAAGGGATTTAAATGTCCGTCGGGCTAACCGTTGACCTTGACATAAAGCGGCGCAGCGCACCAAACCCGCGAATTTCGCCGTGTCGCATCACGTTCGGACTCTTCTACGTCAAAATGGCGCAGCCGGTTTCATAAAGAGAGTGACGAGTGACAGGTGACAAGTGACGAGCGGGCTAGGTCGGGCCCACGTCTGGATCGCGTCGGGCCAGCGTCGGGGTGTTGTCTGATCGGCTTTTTAGATGTCGGCGACGACAAAATTACTGCCCGCCGACACGGCCGTCGTCACTTGTCACTCGACAATGCGCTTCTGTTGGCGCGCCTTTCTGTTTCGCGTTACAATGAACCGCTTTCGGCGGCAGGCGGCGCGGCAAGGGGCGCTCGGCGGCCGCCGACCAGAGCGGCCTTTTATCTCGCCAGCTAATCGAAGTGCCCGACCGCAGACCGAGGGCTTGTAAGGTCATGAATACCTGCGACAAGTGTCGGACGGAGAACAGCGAGGACGCGCAATACTGCGACGAGTGCGGTGCGCCGCTCGACCGCGTACAGCGGCCAACGGGTAAGCCCGTCGTGGCTATCTCGGAAGCGGCGGCCGCCGGGGCGGCCGGCGCAGCGCGGCCCGCGTGGGCGGGCGCGCCGGCAGCGCGGGCCAGCCAGCAAGCGGCCCATGCCGTGCTGACGATCCAGCGCGGGCACTCGGCCGGCAAAGAGTTTCCCTTGCACGAAGACGAGTGTTACGTCGGGCGCTGGGACGCGGACAGCGGCATCTTCCCGGACGTTGATATGGACGCCGACGACCCGGAAGCCAAAGTCTCGCGCCGCCACGCGCGCATCACACGCCGCAACGCGCAATACTTCATCGAAGACCTCGGCTCGACCAACGGCACGTTCATCAATCGCGGCCGGCGACTGCTGCCCGGCGACCGGCAACCGCTCAACGACGGCGACGAGATCATCATCGGCAAGACGTTCTTGAAGTTTAAGGTGTTAACGGCTTAGTCAGTGTTCGGCCGGTTGTGCTTTGTCCCGGCGGGCGCGCTGTTGCGTAGTGGAAGAGGAAACGGCCGACCGGCGCGACAACTGACGCCGGCCAACTGACGGTGGACTAACGCGAACGAAATGTCCCTTTGTCCTCAATGCGGCGCGAGCACTGCGCCGGCGGATCGGTTCTGCGGCGACTGCGGCTTGCCTCTGCCGCAGTCCGCACCGCTGTCGGCCGAGCGCGCGCTGGAAGAACCGCCTGCGCTGCTGGCGATTGCCGCCTCTGCGGCCGGCGACGCGCCCGCCCAGTCGCACGCCACAGCCACCGCACACACGCCTGCTGCCGCCGATGCAGCCGACGACGAGAGCGCCGACGAAACGGCCGAGCGTGCCGAGCCTGAAGCCGCAGCACCGCCCGCGCCGGTAGAACCTGCGGCGGCGGAGTCGGCGCAGCCCGCCCCCGTGCAGCGTGAGAACACGAATGAGGACTTGAGCGCCCAGCGCCCCGCAGCAGTTGCAGACCCGGCGGCAGGCCGCCCGACAGGCGACGCGGCGGCGGCCGTGCCGACGGGCGCGGCGGGCGAAACCCCGGCTACGAATCAACGCGCGGGCACGGTGCGCAGCGGCTCGACGGGTCGCCTGCGCGCGCCCGCCAAGCAGCTTGAGCCGGGCACAATGCTCTACAGCCGTTACGAGATCGTGCGGCGCATCGGCGGCGGCGGCATGGGCGCGGTCTATCTCGCCAAGGATCGCAATCTGGGCGAGCAGCCGCGTGCCGTCAAGGAGATGATCCAGTCGCAGTTGGACGAGTCGCAGCACGAGAAGGCGGTCAACGACTTCAAGCGCGAATCCATGCTGCTCGCCTCGCTCGAACACCCGTCCATCCCGACCATCTACGATTATTTCTACGACGAAGCGGCCTCGCGCTTCTACCTCGTCATGAAATACATCTCCGGCGGCGACCTGCTCGCGCGCATGCGCAACGCGCACAACGCGCGGCTCGACGAAAAGACCGTGGCCGACTGGGGCATGCAGATCGCCGACGTGCTCGACTATCTGCACCGGCGCAACCCGCCGATCATCTACCGCGATCTGAAACCCGCGAACCTGATGATTGACGGCAACTCCGGGCGCATCATGCTGATTGATTTCGGCATCGCGCGCTGGGTGTCGCCGCAGGAGAAGGGCGTCACCGCCGTCGGCACGATGGGCTACGCGCCGCCCGAACTCTTCAGCGGCAAGGTCGTGCCCGCCTCGGATATTTACAGTCTGGGCGCGACCATGTTTCACCTGCTGACCGGCTCAGACCCGCAGGACAACCCGCTTCTCATCTTCGACTTCACGAAGAACCCGCGCCCGCGCCAACTCGCGCCGTCGCTCTCGAACGAGATGGAGTCCATTCTGCTGCGCGCCGTCGAGTACAAGCCGGAGAACCGTTTCCGCACCGCCGCCGAGATGCGCGACGCGCTCGCCGCGCACCTTGAACGCCTGCGCACGGGCCAAGTCACTTACGGCTCGCCGCACGAGCCGGCGGGCTTGAAGACCATCCAGACCGAGATCGTCTTCTGCGGCTTCTGCGGCGGTCGCATCGCCGCCGACGATCTCTATTGCGCGCATTGCGGGCAGCGCCAGCCGCTGGCGACCGCAAGCGCCGCCCTGCGTTCAGCACGCGCGACGGCGAAGCTCGTCGTCGTCGGCACGACCGAATTGGACTCGTCGTTTCAGTTGCACAAGGAGAGTTGTCTGGTCGGGCGCACCGATCCGAACTCGAACATTTTCCCGGAGATCGATCTCTCCCGCTTCGATCCGCACACGAAAGTCTCGCGCCGCCACGCGCGCATCTTCCGCAAAGGTGACGTGTATCTCGTCGAAGACCTCGGCTCGATCAACGGCACGGTCGTCAACGACTCGCTGCGGCTCGCGCCCTATCAGCCGCGCGCTTTGGAGAGCGGCGACAAGCTGCGGCTCGGCGAGACGACGCTCCATTTTTTGATCGGGTAGACTAAAGCTACATGAGCAGCGAGCAGGCGGAATGGCCGACGGTCGGTGAAGCGCAGCGCGCCCGCGCGTTTGTCGCGCATGGAGTGCGCGCGCCGTTTGCGCTCAGGTGCGGCGCGTTGCTGGTCGATTACACGGTGGTGGCGGGCATCGCGGCGTTCGGCACACTTCTGGCGCAACTCTTCGGCGGCGGCTCGCGCACGGCGGGCAGCAGTTTGATCGAGTTCGGGTTCATCGTCGCGCTCGTCGTACTGCTCTTGAACTTCTTCGTGCTGCCCGGGTTCACGGGCCAGACGCTCGGCAAGTGGGTTACGGGCTTACGCATCGAGCGGCGCGACGGCGAGCCGATTGATTTCCTGCGCGCGCTCCTGCGCCACACGGTCGGTTATCTTGTCGCGCTCGTGCCGTTCGGGTTGGGTTTTCTGCTTGCTGCTTTCAACCGCGAAGGGCGGGGGCTGCACGACCGGATCGCGGGCACGATAGTCGTGCGCGACGGCGGCAGCGGGCGGCTGCGCTAGGCGGCCGTACAGGCGGCGTTCGATTAAAAACAGATGACCAAGTCATGTCCAGGTTGCGGGGCGCACGCCCCGGCCGAGGCCCGCTTCTGTCGCCACTGCGGGACGGCCTTGCGCACGACGACGAGCGGCAGCAGTATGGGCGGCGAAACCATCTCGCCGCTCGCTGCCACCGCCCCGCTCCCTGATCGCGGTGTCACCACCGGCGCGCTCGACGCGGGCGACCCGCACTTCAGCACGCCGCCGCCCGCCGCCGCGAGCGCCCACGAACGCGCCGCTTACCCGACCCCGGCACAGACGAGCGTTGACAGCGGCGAGATCACGATCCCCGTCGTCAGAGCGGCCCAACAGGCGACGGGCGTGCTCAGCACCGGCGTCGGCGCAGAGTCCGGCCCGCCGCCCGCAACGACCACCTCCAAGCCGCTCAAGGCCGCCGCGCCGCCCGCGACTGAACGGCGCGCGCTGCGCGTGTGGGCGGTCTCCGCCGCCATCATCGCCGTGCTGCTCGTCTGCGTCGTCGGCGCACTCTGGCTTGCGCTCAGTGCGCGGCGCGCGCCTGCGAGCGTAAACGTGGACGCGCCCGCCGCCGTGCCAATGGACGCGCGCCAACAGGCGCAGACCAAGTTTGCAGAGGCGCAGGGGCTACTGGCGGCCGGCAATCCCATCGGGGCAACGGCGCGCTTGCGCGAGGCGCTCGCGCTCGACCCGACGAACGCAGAAGCGCATCGCCAACTCGCGCAACTGCTCCTTGAAAGCGGTGCGCGCCAGACCGCGATTGAAGAGTTGCGCGCCGTCACACGTCTTGAGCCAAACGACAAGGACGCTTGGCGACAACTGGCCGAAGCGCAGTTTGCCGAGGGCGCTTACACGGACGCGGCCGACAGCTACCACATGCTGCTCGCCGTGTCGAACGAAGCCGCGACCGACGACCGCCTGCAACTCGCCTACGCCGACGCGCTGCGCCTCGCCGGTCGCACCGATGGCGCACGCGCCCTCTATCGTCGCCTCGCCACCTCGCCGCTCGCAGACGTGGCGCACGCCAGCAAGCAGCGCCTCACAGACCTGTCCGCCTTGCCGGCGGACGAAAACGCCAGCGCCGCCACGCGCGAAGACGCGCCCAACAAAGCGGACAACGCGCTGCCCGGCCTAGCCAACGCGAACCGCGCGCCCGCCGCAGCCGCGCCGGAGCACCTGCCTGCGTCTGCGCCCGCCGCAGCCAACGCGTCCGCGCGCACACCCGCCGAACACTACGAGCGCGGCGTCAGCCTGTGGGCGGCGAATCGCGCCGCCGCCCTCGCCGAGTTTCGCACCGCTGCCGGGGCCGGTAACGCCGACGCCTACTACTATCTCGGTCTCAGTCTCGCCGAAGGGCGCGACCCGCACACGTTGAACCGCGCCGAGTTGGTCGCCGCGCTCGAATATTTTCAGCGCGCGCGCGCGGGCCGCTTCGGCGCGCAGTCGCGCCGCTACGAAGATCAACTAGGGCAAGAGTTCGACCGCCGCCGAAAGCAGTGACGAGTGACAAGTGACAAGTGACGGGTTAAAATCCGTCCCTGTGCCTGACTCGTCATTTGTCGCTCGTCACTCGTCACTATTCCTGCTATGCCTGATCTGATCGTCAAATACCCCGACCGCGCGCCCGACACGTTCCACCTGGGCCGTCTGCGCATCACCATCGGGCGCTCGGCGCGCAACGACCTGTGCATCCCCGACCCGTTCGCCTCGCGCGTCCACGCCGAAGTGCGCCGCGAAGGCGACCAGTACGTGCTGCAAGATTTAGGCTCAGCGAACGGCACGCTCTACAACGGCGACCGCGTCGAGGGCGCGGTCAGGCTTGTGCCCGGCGGGCGCATCCAGATCGGCGAGACGGAAATAGAGTTCTACGATCAAGCCGGCGCGCAGGTCATGGCCACGATGATTGCCGACATGCCTTCGCCCACGCCCGACGCCACCATCGCGCTCGACTCCGGGCATCGCACCACTTCAGGGCTGCTCGAAGCCATCGAAGGCGCGCGCACGCAGAAGTCCGGCGAGATCAAAATGGCGACCAGCGTGCTCACGCAGCAGCGGCCGCGCGCGGCCGCCACGATCCCGCCGGTGGCGACGCAGACGGCCGAGCACAGCGATCTGCTCGCGCTCATCAGCAAAGTCTCCGTCACGCTGCTTGCGCCCGCCACACTCGACGAGACGCTCTCGCAGGTCGCGGCGCTCGTCTTCGAGGCCGTCGCCGCCGACCGCTGCCTCATCATGCTGCGCGACGTGCAGAGCGGCGAGTTGCAGGTGCGCGTCGCCCAACTGCGCGACAAGCGCGGCAACCTCGGCGAGATTCGCGTCAGCCGTTCGATCATCGAAGAGGTGGTTGGGCAGGGGCGTTCCGTCTTAACGTCCGACGCGCAGCACGACCCGCGCTTTATGTCCTCGACGATGACGATTCAGGGCATCCGATCTGTGCTGGCCGTGCCGCTCGGCGTCGGCGAAAAAATCTTCGGCATGATCTACGCCGACTCGCCGCTCGCCGAAGCGCGCTTTACGCAGGATCATCTGACGGTCTTGACGACGCTCGCCTCCGTCGCCGCCATCCGCGTGGAGAACGCGCGCTTGATGGAGGAGCAACTCGACCGCGAGCGACTTGAGCGCGAACTGAATCTGGCGCGCGAGATACAACAACGCTTCCAGCCGACCTCGCCGCCGCTCGTCAACGGCTACGAACTGCAAGGCATCAGTTTCCCCTGCTACGAGATCGGCGGCGACTACTACGACTTTATCGAACGCCCCGACGGGCGACTCATCATCGCCTTAGGCGACGTGTCCGGCAAAGGCACTTCGGCCGCGCTGCTGATGTCGTCGCTCCACGCCGCCATCCACGCGCAGATCACCGCGCATCAGTCGCTCACCGGCATGATCTCGGCCGTCAACCGCTATCTTGCCGACACGATTCCGCCCAACCGCTTCATCACCCTCTTCTGCGCCGAACTCGACTCCGAGGCGGGCACGCTCTCGTTCATCAACGCCGGGCACAATCCGCCGCTCATCGTCCACGCCGCCGGCACAATGGAACAACTCGGCGCAGGTGGCATGCCGCTCGGCATCATGTCCAACGCGCCCTACCGCGAAGGCAAGACCCAACTCCAACCCGGCGACGCGCTCGTTATCTACTCCGACGGCGTGACCGAGACGCAGAATCAGGCGGGCGAAGAGTTCGGCCCCGTCCGGCTCTACGACGTGGTCGCACGCAACCTCGACGCCACCGCCTCCGGCATCCGCGATAAGATCGAAGCCGCGCTCACCAAGTTCGCGCAGGGCACGGCCTCGGTTGACGACATCACGCTCGTCATCGTCAAACGCCAGGCCGAAGGCGCGATGGTCGCATCCAGTCGCAGCTAAGCGATGAAAAGAGGTTAAACCTCAGGTGGCTACGAGCAAACGCGGAGCGGGCGTGGCGGCGACGCGCGCAGACGGCAACGATCAGGCGGCGGACGCTCTGCGTTGCCGGCGCAAGTTCCTGCGGTTCTTTCCCGGCGGCTTCCGCGACGAGACCTACCTTGATTGGGAACGCTCATACAAGTGGGAGACGCACGAGCGTTGGCAGGCGGCGCTCGCGCAGGACGAGTTTCGCGCGCTGCTCAGGCGCGGCGAGTTTGCCGAGGTCGCCGCCCGCGCCGTGCGCGTCGAACAACGCTCCCGCCACAGCATGATCTTCTCCTTCGAGAAGATGGCGTTGCGCGACGCCGTGAAATCCCGCGATGGCGCGCGCGCGTTCAGCGAAGGGCTTTACGAATTTTTGCACGGCCCTGGGAGTGTCGAGCACAAGTTCCAACGTTGGGTCGAGGTGGTCGCCGCGCTGCCGCGCCGGCAGACGCGCGTGCTCACGTGGCCGCTCGTGACCGTCTTCGGCTTCATCGCGCAGCCCGCGACGCACATCTTCCTCAAGCCGAACGTCACCCGCATCGCCGCGCGCGAATACGGCTTTGATTTCCAATACAAGTCGCGCCCCGCTTGGGATACCTACGCGAGTCTCCTTGAATTCGCCGCCGTCGTGCGCCGCGACCTCCGCGACCTGCGCCCGCGCGACATGATCGACATCCAATCGTTCATGTGGGTGCAGGGGTCTGACGAGTACGAAGAGTGATCGTCCGACGCGGAAACTCTTTCAGAATCGCGTCAGACTTTCCTTGATCCGCTCCGCGCTTTTCTCGCCGATGCCGTCAACGAGATCAAGCCCGCCGCCCGCGACGA
>DASVQA010000143.1:0-6695 GCA_036389375.1 Pyrinomonadaceae bacterium
CGGATCGCGCGACCTATCGTTTCCCCACGCGCCTGCCCGCGAGCAGCCCGTCCGGCGCGGCTGAAGTTGCGCGCTTTGCGAAACCAGAAGGCGCACGCGCCGAGGTTGCGCGCGCTGCCGGGGACACGCGGGCCGTCGTCTTTCTAAATTTCGCGCGCTTTCCCGTCATCCAACTGCAAACGCCCGATCCCGACCATACGCTCGTGCAATTCGCTGACCTGCGTTTCTCCGTGCCAGGTCAGGCGCGCACGACGCCCGCGCGCGGCTTCACGCTGGAAGTGCTAGTGCCGCGCGCCTCACAATAAGGGGCACGTCCACGACACCTTACTTGCGCCTGGCGCGTGCGAGTTCGCTAAAACTGAGATTGAGGATCGGGTAGGTGCGCCAGTCTTTGTAGTCGTAGTGCCACCATTCGGGCGCGTAGACGGTGAAGCCCTCGGCCTCCATTGCGGCGCGCAGCAGGTCGCGGCGTTGTCGCGCTTCGACCGCGCCGCCCTGATAGTCGCTGTGCGCGCGCTCCGTCATCTCGTCGTAACCTGACGGCATCTCGACGGCGCGCCCGGTCTTCAGTTCATACAGCGAGAGGTCAACGGCGCAGCCGCGATTGTGGCGCGAGCCTTTGGCGGGGTCTGCGACAAACTCCTTCTTATCCAACGGCGTGGCATCCCAGAAAACCTTCGTCACCGACCAGGGGCGGTAGCCGTCGAAGACGAGCAGCCCGTAGCCATCTTTGCGTAGCCGCTTGCCTGCGCGCACGAGCGCCTCGGCGGCGGGGCGTTGCAGGAAGGCGCGCGCTTCTGTGTAGACGGGGCGACCGAGAAAGTTGTTGGCGGTCGCGTAGCGTATGTCGAGCCTGATGGTCTTGTCGAGTTTGACGAGTTCGACAAGTTCCGGCTGACGGAAGGGGCCGGCTTCCGTGGGCGGTTGCTCCTGCGCGGCGAGCGCACCGCAAAGGCAGAGGATGAGCGCGGGCAGCGCCGCGCGCCACGCGCGGCGGCCATGGTTAACGCGTAGATTCATCGGCATCGCTTCGACTGCTGCGAGATGGAAAAAAGCAGGGGCCGCCATTCATTAACGGCGGCCCCTGCCGGGTTGGTTCGGCTTGCGCCCGGCGTTCAATCCGTCGGGCGCAAGCTGTTAGCACGCGACCGGCTTAAGGCAGCGCCTCCGTGGCGACGGCGACACGGAAACTGCCGCCCTGCTTGACGCCGAACATGAACTGCACGTTCACGCTCTGACCGCTTGGGATCGGCGTACCCAGCGTGACCGACATGCTGGAATTGATGCCGCCGCCGTTGGCCTGCGTCGGGGGCGTCTCAAGGGTTGTGCCCTGAATCGTCACCGGCGAGCCGTTGATCGTCACGATGATGTTGCTCGACGTGATGGCGCGCAGATCGGCCTGACCGCTCGTCGGGCCGCCGCCGGGGCTGCCCAGTGTGGTCAGGTCAATGATGCGGAAGCGCAGACGTGTGACCGACACGGCTGAGTTGTTGGTGAACTTACGCCGGATGCTCAGATAGCCTGTGGTCGAGGTGAGCGGGTCGGGCGGACACGCGGGCGCGTTCGGCAGACCGCAGGTGATGAACCGTTGCCGATTCTCACCACCGCTCGAAGGTGCGTTCGGATCAACCAGCGACGGCGTATCGAAGATGCTGCGCTCGACCGGGCTGGCCGTATTCTCCGGCCCCGGTGCGCCGAGCACCGCATTGTTCCCGTAGGTGGTCGGGTCAACGGCGACCAGCACGAAGTCTGCCGCGTTGTCGCCCGTATCCTGCGGGAAGACGCTGCTGAGCGGTTGCCGGCGCACGTAAGCGTACTGCTGCGCCGGGCGCGGCGAGGTCACGGGCGGCAGCCCGTTACCCTCGACGTACTGGAAGCCGCCGCCGTTGCCGACGAACCCGACCGAGTCAATCGGGATCGTTAAGCTGGCATCGTAGAGCGCGACGCCCTGATTGTCAGGGATCACGTCAACGCCGGCCCCGCCTGTGTAGCCGCGATTAGCCGCCGCGTAGCTGCCCAAACTGTAGCCGCTCGCGTTCGAGTTCACGATCAGGTAGTGGCCGCGGCGCGGGATCGTAGTGTTGGCCGGAATCGTCGTCAGACCAATGTCGCCGCCGAAGGCGGGGCTGAAGGTGAGCAACCTGTAACCGCCGATGCTGATGAGTTCGTCGGTGTTGTTGTACAACTCGATGTACTCGTCAGAGGGCGTTGCGCCAGACGGGCGGAACTCGGAGATGAGCACCTGACCGGGGCCTGCGTTCACGATGTCGTTGCCGCAGCCGAAGGTCAGTGTGTAGTTGTTGCCGCCCGTCGTGGCGGTGTTCGAACTCGTCTCGTTCACGACGATGACGAGCGTGTGATTGGCCGGCACGTTGACCGACCAGTTAACCGTGCCGCCGGTCGCGGCGAGGCTCGTGCCCTGATCACCCAGATAGTTCGTGCCCTCGTTGTTCGGGTCGTAACTGTCGAGATAGGCGACGCTGTGCACGGCGAAGTTCGCCGTGATCGTGATGCGGACGCAACTGGTCGCCGTGACCGGGAACGTGTACTTGTCGTAGCGAATCGTGCCGGCGGTGAGCGGGCCCGGGAAGGCCTTCGTGCTATTGCAAGTGTTGATCACGCCATCGCGCGCGAGGCGGTCGGTCTGCGTCAGGTCGCCGGCGGCGATGCTGCCGTTGATGACCGGGCTGAGCGGCGAGCAGATCAGGTTCTCTGCGGCGGCAAAGTCGGCGTTCGTGATGGGGCCGGTCAGGTTGTTGTAGGTACGACTGGGCGGCGTAAAGCTGCTGTTGCGCCCCGTAGGCGTGACGGTGTAGTTGCCGCCGCTCGCCAGCGGGCCGAACGTGTAGAAGCCGCCGCCCGACGTGACAACGGCCGCCGACGCCGAGCCGGTGAGCGTGACGGTCACGCCGTCAATGCCCTGCGCCCCGTTGAACGTGGCCACGCGCCCGGAAATGCTCGGCGCTGGGATGGCGACGAAGTTGGCGTTCGTGACGTTCGTCGTCAGGTTGTTGAAAGTGAGACTCGGCGGTGTGTAGTTGTAGCCCGGCGAAGTGGGCGTCACGGTGTAGCTGCCGCCTGAGACGATGTTCGGGAACGAGTAGTCGCCGCTGCCGTTCGTCGTGGTGGTCGCGTTGGTCGTGCCGCCGAGCGTGACCTGTATGCCGCCGACGCCGTTGGCGGTGCTGTCCGTTACGCGCCCGCTCAGCGAGACGGTCTGCACGCCGAAGGGCGAGCAGGGCTGCACGCTCGTCGAGAGTTGGATGGTGTCAACCTGCGCACCGGCTTGGCCCTCGGCCGTCACCGAGCCGTCGTTCGACACCTGCCAACGGAACTGCACAAGCTGCCCGCTGGCGGCTGACGGCAGATTGACGACCGTGGTGACGTAGGTCGGGCTGGCGGTCGTGCCGCCGGAGAGACCCGTCCAGGCCCGGCCTGAGCCGATGTCGCCGTTATAGCCACCGCTGACGAAACTGCCGCCGGCCGTGATGATGTCTTTGAACGGCCCGTTGCCGATCTTGATCTGCAACGTCATGCCGTCGAAGCTGTCTTCGAGGTTGTAGAGGTTGCGGAAGCTCAACTGACCGAGCGCCGTGTTGACGGGGATGCGCGGCGAGACGAGTTCGGACGTGCCGAAGTTGGGCCGGTTCGGCGTGAAGGCCGAGTTCGACGGGGTGTCGGGATTGTTCGTGGTCGTCTGCCAGAAGAGACCTGCGCCGCTGTGGGTTGAAGTCCAGCCGGCGGGCAGGTTCGGCGCGCTCACGCCGTCGAAGTTCTCGAAGTTGCTGAGCGGCGCGGGCCTGCCGATAGGCAGGTTGTAGATGTAGTTGATCGGGCCGAGCGTGGTGCTGTTGACGGTGATCGTGACCGGCAACACGCTGCCGCAAGCGGCGGTCGTCGGCACGGTGAAGGTCAGCGACTGCGTGGCGTTGCCGCCGTGTACGACCGTGCCGTAGTTGGCCGAGCCGCCGCCCGCGACTTGCGCCGTCACGCCGACCGCATCGGTGGCGCAGAGCGTGTTGACGAGCGGCAGGTTGATCGTCACGGCTTCGCCGGGATCGACTGAGCCGTTGCCGTTGTTGCCGCCGCCGCTCGCTTCGGTCGTGGTGACGTTGCCGAAGATGAGGTTGGGGCCTTCAAAGTTCTCGACGACGTTCAAGCCGTCGGTGCTGGCGCGGAAGCCCATGCCGCGCAGGCGGAAGCCTTCCCAGATGTCGAGTTCGTTCGCGCCGTTGCTGCCCGCGCAGTTGGCGGCGAGAATGGAATCGCGCGCTTGCACCATCGTCGGGCTGATGGGATCGAGTTTCATGCCATCGGTCACGATCTGCAACGCGCGTTGATTGCCCGCCGCGTAACCGAGCGCAGTGATAAGCCGCGCGCGCATTTCCAGCAGCGTCATACACCAGACTTCGCCGATGTTGTGGACTTCGTTGGCGGGGCCGCCGCCGCTTGGCGCAAACGCGCCGTCGGTCAGATTGATCTGCGCCGGATCAACGTCGGCGAAGGTCAAAGGGCTATGCGGCTTGCCGTTGGGGCCGACGTTGGCCTTGACGGCGTAAGGGAAGCGGCGGATGCCGTAATAGTAGTTCTTCGTGACGTAGCCGCCCATAGGAAAGATGCCGTTCACGTCTTCGTCGGCACTAGAGAGCAGGGCGCGGGCATAATAATCAGACCAGCCCTCGCCCATGCCGCCCGCCTGCGTGGTAAAGAGACCCGACGCGTTGCCGTGCAGGCGGTTCGACGTACCGTGCGTCAACTCGTGGATAAAGACATCTGCGTCCACGTCACCATCGCGGTTCACGGGCGCGGTCGTGAAGATGAACATCTGCATGCGACCGGACGAGCCGTCGGGCGGCGTGTTGAAGTTCGCGTTGTTCGTGCTCGAAGAGTCCTGCGCCTGCGCGCTGACGGGATCGTTGCCCACGCCGCCGCGCCCGAAGTTGTTGGTCTGGAAGTTGTGCGCCGCCTCGGTGAAGCCGAGATCGTAGAGGCGGTCGTGGTAACGATTCGTCCAGAAGAAGAGATTGGTGACGACGCCCGCGCGGTAGTTGGCATCGGTCGGCAAGTTTGAGCCGGTCGGATCAGCCGCGCCGTCGGGGATATAGGGGAAGCTGAAGACGCGCCCCGTCCCGGTCGCGCGCCCGCCAGTGTCAATGCCGTCGGGGGCCGTGACGTCGATCCCGGCGTCCACGTTGTTGCCGGTCGTGACGGCGTTACCTGCGCCGTCGGGAATCCAGCCGAGTTGGTCGGCGGTCGGGTTCTCGCTGACGAGCGTCACGTCTGTGCGCGTGATGCCGGGCGGCAGCGCGGTCGTCGGCGCGGTGAACGTGGTCGGCGAAAGCGGCGACGGGCTGTCGTTGTTGTAGATGTTGTAGGTGACGGGCTGCGTCTGATCCGCCGAGATGTTCTTACGCCAGAGCAGGTCGCCCGTCTGGGCATTGATGAGCACGTAGTAGGCGATGTCGGGCTGCCACAAGACCATCGAGTAGGCAAGCACGGCGCTGCCGGGCGCGAGCGGGAAATAGACCAATTCGGTCTTCGTGTTCTGCGCCAGCGCCCCGCGTGACACGACCTGTACGCGGTCGTTCGCGCCGCGCTCCATGACGATCAGGCTGCCGGCGTCCATCAAGACGTTGATCTTGCTTGCGCCGAGGGCGACGGCCTCCGGCGCGCTCAGCTTGGGCGTGGCGGTGAGCGCCGACGCGCGCAGACCCGAAGCGAGCAGGCTGTTGGTGCGGACGAGTTGCCCGTCCTTGTTCAGCACGCCGCGCACGAAGCCCTGAAACACGGGGATGCCGTTGATCTCCTGCTGCAACTCGACGAACGAGAGATTGCCCGCCGGGTTGGTGTAATCGGCGACGGTCGTGAGTTGACCGGCCTGCGTCTGATTGAGACCGTAGAGGCGGGCGTTCTCCGTGACGAAACTGCGAAGCGTCGCCTCGTTGGCGCTGGCTGAGTTCACGCTCGCCAGCGACGTGTCGGCCGAGGTGAGGCTTGCGCCGCCGACGAGGCTGACGACCTCCGGCACATGGAGCACGCCGTTGTACTCGACCTGCAAACCGGGCAGGCGCTCGGTCAGCTTGTCCTGCGCGGCGCGCATGGCCTGCTCGACCGGCAGGGCGGCGTCGCGCACGCTCTGTTGCACGATGGGCCGCTTCTGGATTACGTCAAACGTGTTGTCGTCCGCCGGGGCGTCGCCGTTGTTCTGGCTCGCCATCTTCTGTATGTCTGCTCCTTTTTGGGAGCCTCGGATGCGAATATCGAAATTCTCCAACACAGGAGAATGTGGACGCAGGACGGGAAGTTCTTTGCCGCCGCTGCCTTTGCCGGGCGCGCCCTTACGCGGCCCTTGGCTGGAAGCCGTCGGACTAAAGTCCAACGCTACCGCGCACACTGCGACGAACAGGACGGCAAGCAGCGTCCATCTGAGGGGGTTGCGCATGTTCAAATCCTTTCAAGCCTCAAAGCGAAGGGTTACAAAGCAAAGCCTTGTGCAGGCTTCTCGGAATGTTCAGGTTGTAACTTTGTGGTAGGGACGGGTCGCACCCGACTACAACAAGACGAGCCAAGTGAAACTAACTTACGTTCGGAAAGTTGTCAAACGCAGAAGGTGTTTGCGCGCAACAATTTTCCGGCTCGGCAACGGGCGGCATCCGGCAGCGGCCATCCGAATCAGTAGAGCGACGGGCCTGACG
>DASVQA010000144.1:0-25759 GCA_036389375.1 Pyrinomonadaceae bacterium
CGGTCGCCACACTGCCGGTGCGGCCGGTTGGGCGGCAACCGGCCGCACCGTCGCCGTGCTGTCTGACCGCGCCGGCACTGTGCCGGCCACCGCATCGCTCATTTCACCTCGACCTCTGGCTCGACCGACATGCCCGGCGCAAGCATGTGCCCGGCGTCTATTTGATTCGGCTCAAACTCGATCTTCACGGGCACGCGCTGCACGACTTTGACGTAGTTGCCCGTCGCGTTCTCGGCCGGCATCATGCTGAAGCGCGCGCCCGTGCCCGCCTGTATGCTGTCCACGTGCCCTTTGAAACTTCTATCGGGATAGGCGTCCACCTTCAGTTCGACGGGCTGACCGGGCCGCATCCGGCCGATCTGATTCTCTTTGAAATTCGCCGTCACCCAGACATCGCCTGATACGACCGCCATCAGCGGTTGCCCGACCTGCACGAGCGCACCCTCTTCCACGGCCTTGTGCGTGACGCGGCCCGTTTCCGGCGCATAGATTTTCGTGTAGGAGAGTTCAAGCTGCGCCTGCTCGACCGCCGCGCGCAGTTGCTCGATGGTCGCGCCGGCCGTTTCGGCCTGCGCCTGACTGACGGCGACCTGCTGCGGCGCGGTGTTGGCCTGCGCCAGTCGCCCCAGTGCTTCGCTGACGCTCGCCTGCGCGCCGCCGATCTGCGTCTGCGCCCGGCGCGCGTTCTCGGCGGCGGTCGTCTCGGCCGCACGCGCTTCGTTGACCTGCGCTTCGGCGGCGGCGGCCCGACCGCGCGCGGCGACGAGTTGCGCGTCGGCGGTGCGCGCGGCGGCGATGGCTTGGTCGAGCCGTTGACGGGAAATCTCGTCCTTCGCGTAAAGCTCCTGATAGCGCGCCACGTCCGCACTCGCCCGCGTGACCTCAGCTTCGGCCGCAACGATCTGCGCGCGCGCCTGCGCCAGATTGGCCTGCGCCGTCGCCACGCCTGCGCCCGCCTGCGCGATGCGTGTGCGCTCGGCGGCAGCCGAGACGCGCGAAGATTCAACGCCCGTCCGCGCCTGCTGCACGGTCGCCGCCGCCTGCTGGATGCTGGCCCGCGAATTGGCGCGCGTCAGTTCGACGCCCGTGCGTGCTTCCCTTAGTCGTGCCTCGCCGGCCGCGAGCGCCGCTTGCGCCTGTTGCAGTTTTGCCTCGTAATCGCGCGGGTCTATTTCGGCCAACAGGTCGCCCGCCTTCACGTCCTGATTCTCTTTGACGTAGATCTTCGCCACGTAGCCCGCGAGCTTTGGACTGACCTGTACGATGTGGCCGTCTATGAAAGCATCGTCGGTTGATTCGTGCGCGCGCGCATAGAGCCAGTAGCGGACGCCGAAGATCGCTGCGATGATGAGGACGATAGCGCCGCCGATGAGCAACGTCCGCCGCCGCGACATTTTCGCTTTCGTGTTCCCGTTGGACGCAACCCCGACCGGCGTGTCGGTGGCTGCTTCCACTTCCGTGCTGACGACCGGCGGCACGTCCTCTTCTGCTATCGCTGCGACCGAACGACGTGCGCTCGCACGCTCATCAGGCTGTGCGGCGCGGGCCTGCTCGTTTTCCACTTCCGTCTGCTCCAACACTTCCGCCATGACGCTCTCCTGCTTTACTGCAACACTCGATAATTAACAGACAACAGCGGTCAAAAGACTTCGCGTTCAATTACAGTTCACCAACGAAATGAGGTAGCGCGGCCGAGCGCGGCCGCCAGATTGAGCCGCGCGCCGTTGTACTGTGCCAGCGCCGTCACCTGCTCATCGCGCGCATTGGCCAGCGCGGTCTGCGCGTTTACGACTTCAAGGTTGTCGGCCACACCCGCGCGAAAACGGTCGCGCGCCATCTCCAACTCGCGCTGCGCCAGATTGACGCTCTCGTCCGCCGCGCGTACCTGTGCGACGGCTGTGCGCACGGCCGATAGGGCCAAGCGCGCATCCTCTTCAATCTGCCCGCGCACGTTGCCCAAGGCCAGTTCCGCCTGTCGCGTGCGACTAGCGGCGACCGCCTCGCGCCCGCGCGTCAGCCCGCCGTTAAAGATCGGCACGTTCAACTGAAGCGCGGCGCGGCGCGTGGGCAGCGCCGTGTTCGTCGGCGTGATGCCGCTCACGCCGTAATCGCCCACGAAGGCGAGCGAAGGTAACTGCTCGGCGCGCACCGCCTGCCGCGCCAACTCGTTGATCCTGATCTCCTCTTCGGCAATGCGTAGTTCGGGCCGACTCTGCGCCGCCTGCGCCACCGCCGTCTCGACTGTCGGCATCGGCTCGGTCGTGAAGCGCAACTCGTCCGTCAGCGTCAGCGGACTTTCGAGCGGCAAGCCGACGATGCGCTGCAAGTTCAGCCGCGCCTGCTCCGACAGGCGCTGCGCCTGCGCCAGGCGCAACTGCTCCTCCGCCAAACGCGTCTGCGCGCGCGTCACGTCCACGCCGGTCGCGACGCCCGCGCCGCGCTGATCTTCCGCCAGTTTGACGAGCGCCTGCGCCAGTTCGACGTTGGCCTCGCCCGCCGCGACGGCGCGTTCCGCGCGCAACGCCTCAAGGTACGTGAGCGCCGTGCCCGTTGCGACCTGCTCGCGCGCCAGTTGTTCCTCAAACTCCGCGACGCGCACGCCGGCCCGCCCCGCTCGATAGTTTTTCAGCGCGCTCAGATCGAAGATGTTCTGCACCAGACGTGCGCGTGCGTCGAAGTTGTTGAAGGGGCCGATGAACGTGCGCGCGATGCCGGGGAACGTGCCGGGCTGGAAGCCGAGCGCGGCGAGATTCTGCGTGAGGCTCGCCTGATAAGCCGCGCCGGAGATGTTTGGCAGCAGCCCCGCACGCGCCTCCTGTTGCAAACCCTCCGCTTCGCGGCGACGCTCGCGCGCCAGCAGCGTCGTCAGGTTGTTCTGCAAGGCGAGTTGCAGCGCCTGCGCAAGACTGAGCGTCGCCGGCCCACCCGTAGTCACCTGTGCCGCACCCGGCACGGTCAACCCGCCCGTCACGACGCTTGTCGGGCGCGTCTGAAGCGACCCGCCAGACTGACCCGCGCGGTTACTGTCCGGCGCTTGTGTAGGTTGTTGGCCCGGCCCGGCAACCACCGCCTGCTGCGCGCCGACCGGACTAAACGCAACCAACGTGAAAACGACTATTAGAGACAGACTAAAATTTCGCACGACTATTCCCTTGCTCGTGATGACTATGCCTGTTGCTCAAGCGCGTGCAGGATGTTATGCCGCAGCGTCGTCAACAACTTGCTCAAGATGGCCTTGTCTTTATTACTGATGCCGCGCAGCAGCGCGCGCACACCATCGTAATGCCCCGGCAGGATTGTTTCGAGCAACTTATGGCCCGTCGTCGTCAACTGCACGAGCCGCACGCGACGGTCGGCCGGCGCGACGCTGCGCTCGACCAAGCCGCGCTCGGCGAGACAATCAATCAAGCCCGTGATGTTGGCCCGGCTGACCAGCAGCAACTCGCCCAGTTCGTGCATCGGGCAACCCGTCTCCGCGTACCTGCTCAGGATCATCAGCGTATTGAACGCGCCCAGCGATAGTTTGTGTGTTTCGAGCCTACGGGCTAATTGCGTCTGAATAATGTCGCAGGTGTAAACAAGATTAATTAATAGCTCGACCGAAGGCCAGTGAAACTCCGCGTAGCGCTCGCTGTGATGCCGCATGCGGTTGAGATAATGGCGCTCGCGCTTGTCCGCCGCCGGCTGAACACTATTTGTCGCTGCTTTCATACTGTCGAATTATATGCTTAGGAAACTGATTGTCAAGTTCTTAACTATCTCTGGCCGGGTTAACCCTGAGTCATTAGGGTTTCTCGATTCACCCCCCGTCGGACGCTGATTAAACCCACCTTGCGACGGCGCGGCCGAAACTTATAAGCTAGGCCCGCACAGACTTGCGCGGACGAGGCCCAGCCTCTGTAAATCTTCAGTCCGGCCCACACGGGTACAAAGATGCAACTGCCTCACGTCATCACACGCATACGCGAAGTGATCCGCCGCCCACGCGCCGCCGCGCCGCACAAAGAACTCGCGGCGCACCTTGCGCTCGGTCAACGCGGCGAGGCCTTTGCCGCCGCGCATCTGGAGCGCGCGGGCTTCCGACTCGTGGCGGCGAATTTCAAACTGCCGGTCGGGCGCAACACGCGCGGCGCAGTCGTCCACGCAGAGATTGATCTCGTCGCTTATGAAGGCAACACGCTCTGCTTCGTCGAGGTCAAGACGCGCCGCTCCGATTGGTTTGCCGCGCCGGAAGCGAACGTTGACCTGCGCAAGCAACGCCAGATCGCCCGCGCCGCCCGCGCCTACCGCCGCTTGTTCGGTCTGACGGGCGCGCCCTACCGCTACGATGTCGTGAGCGTAATTCTGCCCGGCGTGCCGGAGGGCGCAGCCGAACCCGTGCCCCGCGTCGTGCTGCTCCGCAACTTCTGGACGGACGCCAAGTTTCGCAAACGCTTTTGGGCGGATGCGCCCACGGACTAAAAGCGGGCGGACTACACTCGCTTTACGCGCCCCGCTGCCCCGATCTTAGTGATAAATTAGCGTTTATCGCCGCGCCGCGCCGCGCCGCCTTGCAACTAGACCTCGATCTAGGGCATCATAGTTCCCGGTTACTCCTTCTCTCACGCATCAACGGTGATGCGCCCCGCGCCTCGAAGATTGGCGGCGGCGTTTTGGATGGTTAGAGAGTAGGCTGAATTACAACTCAGAAGCCGCTCGCTTGAGCACCCGAACGCAGGCCTTCGCTGCTACCGTTACACCGAAGCCACTTTGATTCGAAGCTTCTCTTGACCCTCCTTCAGTGGAGAGGGACACATCTATGTCAATGAAACTCTACGTCGGGAACCTCTCGTTCCAGACTTCAAGCCAGGACTTGCAGGAACTATTTGCCAAGGCTGGCACGGTCGAAACGGCTAACGTGGTAGAAGACCGCGACACGGGTCGCTCGCGTGGCTTTGGCTTCGTCGAAATGTCGAACCGCGAGGAAGGCGAAGCAGCCATCCAGCAGTTCAACGGCAAGGAATTCAACGGCCGGAACCTCACCGTCAACGAAGCGCGTCCGCGCGAAGATCGCGGCAATCGTGGTGGCGGTGGTGGCGGCGGTGGCCGCGGTGGATTCGGCGGCAATCGCAGCGGCGGCGGGGGCGGCTACGGCGGCAACCGGAGCGGCGGCGGCGGTGGCTATGGTGGCGGCGGCGGTGGTAACCGCGAGCCGCGCTGGTAAGCTGATTCGCAAAGCAACCAGCGAACATTTGACCGCCGCGCCTGTGAAAGGGAGAGCCTGACAACGGCAACCCGCAGGCGCGGCGGACACGCGACAATGAATAGCCCTGAACGTTACAGGGCGCTAACTAAAAGGAACTTGATGAGCTTTTCGCAACTCGGACTTCAGCCTGCGCTTGTGCGCCGCTGCGAGTCCCTCGGCTACACCGAACCAACACCCATTCAACAACGGGCGATCCCCGTTATCCTCGGCGGCTCCGATCTGATCGGCTGCGCCGAAACCGGCACAGGCAAGACGGCCGCTTTTCTCCTCCCCACGATTCAACGCATGGGCGCGACTGAGCGCCCCGGCACGCGCATGCTCGTCATCGCGCCGACGCGCGAACTCGCCTCGCAGATCGAGATGAACTACCGCGAGTTGAACCCGACGAAGACGCAGCGCTGCGTCAACCTGATCGGCGGCGCGAGCATGACCCGGCAACTCGCAGACCTGCGCCGTGCGCCGAGCGTCGTGATTGCAACGCCGGGTCGCCTGCTCGATCACGTCGAGCGCGGCACGATCAACCTGTCGCACATCGAAGTGCTCGTCCTAGACGAAGCTGACCGCATGCTCGACATGGGCTTCTGGCCGTCCATCCGGCGCGTGCTGGCGAAACTGCCGGCGCGGCGACAGACGCTACTCTTCTCCGCCACGATGTCGCCTGAGATCGAACATCTCGCGCGCACGACCATGAACAAGCCTGAACTCATCGAGATCAGCCAGCGTGGACGTGCCGCCATCACGGTCGAACAGAGCGCGTACCCGGTGGCCATGGAATCGAAGACGGCACTGCTGCTCGACCTGTTAGAGCGCGAGCGCAGCGACCTTGAGCGCGTGCTCGTTTTCACACGCACGCGGCGCGGGGCTGAGCGACTGTCGCACATCCTCGAAGCGCGTGACCACAGTGTTAATCGCATCCACGCCGACCGCACGCAGGGGCAGCGCGAAGCGGCCTTGCGCGGTTTCAAAAACGGCGAGACGCGCGTGCTCGTCGCCACAGACATCGCCGCGCGCGGCATTGACGTTGATTCCGTCTCGCACGTGATCAACTTCGACGTACCGGCCGCGCCCGAAGATTACGTGCATCGCATCGGCCGCACGGGCCGCGCCGGCAAGACGGGCCGCGCCATCACACTCGTCACACCTGTTGACGAACTGTCCATGCGCGCCATCGAACGCCTGACGGGTCAGCCGGTTGAGCGTGTGGTTGTGCCGGGCTTCGGTGGCGGCAGCCCCGCAGGCAGCGCGCGCAACAGCGCGGGCAAACCGTTTACGCCGCTTCGTCGGGCGAGCAGCGTCGGGCGGCGCTCCTTCCGGCCGCGCCGGGCGAGCAGGTAAAATTCGTTCACTAACCCAGCGGGCCGCCCGACGGCGGCTCGCAGATATAAGGAGAGAAGCAGTTGGCGAAAGACGATCTGATTCCGGCGGAGGGCGTTATCGTGGACAAACAGCCCAACGCGTTTTTCAAAGTCCAGCTAGACAATAGCGAACACGTCGTGCTGGCGCAGATTTCCGGTAAGATGCGCAAGAATCGCATCCGCATCCTCGTCGGCGACCGCGTGAGCGTCGAGATGTCGCCCTATGATCTGACGCGCGGGCGGATCACTTACCGTTACAAGTAACACAGTAGTAGGAGGTCGCGGTGGAGAAGCAAACGTATACAATCGGCGCGCGCGTGGAGAAGTTCTGCGCTACGTGTGGCGAAGAACGCGGGCACGTCGTCGCATCGGTCACGAAGCGCGGGCAGGTCTCGCGCGTGAGTTGTCCGAAGTGCGGCACGCGCAGCCCCTTGAGCGCGGCGGCGAATGCAGGCGGGCGCGGAGCGGCGGCGAAAGTGGGCGCACCTTATGATCCGACGCGCACTTATCGCGCCGGCCAGTCTTTGACGCACCTGACGTTCGGGCCCGGCGAAGTGACCGCCGTGATTGAGCCGCAGAAGATTGACGTGCTCTTTGCGGATCGGCTGCGCCGGCTGGTACACGCGCGCGGGCAGAGCTAAACGGCCGAGAGTTTCGTTTGTGCCGCACCCGCTTTGCCGGGTGGCGAAGGGTGTATATGAAGGACTTGAGAGAGCGCGGCATCTATCGGACGCCGGACGGGGACGAACTGGTGGCGAGCGTGACGCGCGGCGGCGCATACGCCCTCTTCAACCCGAAGGTCTGGCAACGCTACGGCGTACCCGATTACGAAGTGGACGCGCAAGGGCGACTCACACGCATGGGCGAGTCCACGCGCCTGCGCGTCGAAGATTTACAGGACACCGGACGCACGGCCAGCTAAGGCCGGGCACGAAAGCTTTAACCACGAAGCCCACGCAAGCAAGGCGCGGAAGCGACAGCAAGTCTCTTCCGCGCCTTGCTTGCGCGGGCTTTCGTCGTCAATTATTTCCCGCGCGCTTCAACCTGCTCGCCCGCCGCGCGCACCAGTTCCAACTGTTCATAGAACGGGCCGACCAACTGCTCGGTCAACTGCCTGACCTCAGCCGTGACTTCATCTCTTTTCGCCGCGCTGTCGTCTACGTAACGCGCCGTCGGTTCTTTAGCGTGAAAAGCAATCGTGCGCCGCATGGCGGCCACTTCCGCCGCCGTGTAAGCGACACCAAAGAAATCAAAGAGCGTTTGATCTAGCACGCCCGGCAACTGCCGATGGTTAACGAGCCGCACGCGTGCATCAGGCAAGTGCTGTAAAGCCGCCTGACAGATGCGCGCCAGCACCAGTGCGTAGTATTGCTCCGGTCGCAGCCCTAAAGCTGCGTGTCCGTCCAGCCCCAGCAGGTGCGGGTGCAGGTCGCCGGGGCGCATCCAGCCCGCCGGTCGCCTGAGGTGCGAGGCCATGACTTCGACCGGCGCGCGATAGACAAAAAGCCACGGCACGGCCGGGAAAGCGCGCCGGATAAGCGACAGGTTCAACGTGTGCCAGCCGTCGAACTTGACGAAGTAGTGGCGCTCGGCCGCTGCCCTGCGTTGACCGAGCACGGCGATCATGGCCTTGAGCCAAACCGTGCGCTGCTCGTCCGTAACGGGCCGGCGAAAGTTTGCGCGCAGCACCGAATCAATGGGGCCGGCTTCTGAGATGACGACGTTTTGCGCGAGCGCGGCGAGCATGCGCGAGATGACGGTCGAGCCGCACCGCGATAGATGAAAGATGAAGCCCGTCGGCGGCAGAGTCTCAACGGAGGCGGCCACTTCCATCAACACGCGGGCCGGCGTCTGCGGGCGAAAGAGCAGGCTGAAGGGCTGTTGCAGCGCGCGCTCGACCGTCTGTGTGAAGAACGGATCGGTCAAGCGCGCCGCGCCCATGTCACACCAATCCACGAATGGCTCTGCGTGCTGCCAGTAGAAGCGAATCGGCATCCACCCGGCCAGTTGGGCCGCCCGCGTCATTGCAGCCAGCGCTCCAACCACGCGCGTCGGCTCGCCCGCATCGCCTCGGCCACCTCTTCGACGGTGAAACTGTAACCGCGCTCCGCGCCGAGCCGCACGGTCAACGCGAGAAAGCTGTCGCCGCCCGGTGCGGCCCGCAATTCTCTTTGCAGCGCCTCGTCCGCAAAAACCAACTGGCGAAACTGCTCAAAGCTCTCTTGCGACATATTGCATGTTCGACTTCGGCTACCCGACCGCGCGTGTTATGGCCGCTGCTTAAGCGTCGTGCTTTGCCTGCGCGCGCGCGCGGCCCCGACAAACCCGCGCGCGATCAGGTAGTCGAGAATCAGCCTTGCGTTCTCTTCAGGGGCGCGCGCCACCGTGTCGAGCGTCAACTCGGCGTGGTGCGGCGGCTCGTAAGGATCATCTATGCCGGTGAACTCTTTGAGTTCGCCGCGTCGCGCGCGCGCGTACATGCCTTTCGCGTCGCGCTGCTCGCAGACGGCAAGCGGCGTGTCCACGAAGACCTCGATGAAATGCTCGCCGCCGACCATGGCGCGCACGTCGTTGCGCGTCGCGCGATAAGGGCTGATCGCGGCACAGACGGCGACGCCGCCATGCCGCACAATCTCGGCCGCCACGAAGCCTATGCGGCGGACGTTTATATCACGATCCGCTTTACTGAAACCCAGCCCGGCGGACAGGTGCGTGCGTACCACGTCGCCGTCCAGAAGCGTCACGCGGCGACCGTGCGCGAGCAGCATAACGGTCAGTATCTCGGCCGTCGTGGACTTGCCCGCGCAGCTTAAGCCGGTGAACCAGAGGCAGACGCCCTGCCGTGCGCGCGGCGGGTGCGTCTCCGCCAGCACGCGCGCCACCTCGGGCCGCGTGAACCAACCCGGCAGCCGCCGCCCCTTGTGCAGATACTCTTCCCGCACCTGCGTGCCCGACAGAGACAGCGTGCGCGCACCAGCCGGCACGCGCGCGGCTTCCACGTACTCTTTCGCATCCGGCAGATAGACCAGTTCCGCGAAGGGCACAACCCGTATGCCAAGCTCCGCGCTGTGCTGCGCGACCAACGCCTGCGCGTCGTAAGGGCCGTAAAAAGGTTTGCCCGTCGCATCGAGACCGGGACTGGCGTAGTCGCGCCCGACGATCAGGTGGTTTGCGCCGTAGTTGCGCCGGATGAGCGCGTGCCACAACGCCTCGCGTGGCCCCGCCATCCGCATCGCCAGCGGCAGCAGCGCGAGCAGGCTGCGCGCCTGATCAAAATAACGCTCGACCACAGCCTTGTACGTCCGCACGCGGCTGTAGTGATCCACGTCGCCCGGCTTCGTGAGACCCACGACCGGGTGCAGGAGCAGCGCGCCGTCCGTCTCGGCCAGCGCCCGCTTGATCAACTCTTCGTGCGCGCGATGCAGAGCGTTGCGCGTCTGGAAGGCGACGACGTTTGCGCGGCCGAGTTCACGCAGGCGCGCGCGCACTTGAGCCGGCGTGAGCCGCAGTTCAGGGAAATCGTAGTGACGCGGCAGTTGCAGCACGCGCAGCGGGCCGGAGATATTCAGCCGGCCCCAGCGGTGCATCTCCGCCACGAGCGGGTGGCGCAGGTCTTCCGTGCCGCAGACCTTGCGCGCCACCTCCGCGCGATCCCATGCGTAAATTTCTTCAATGGTCAGCACCGCCAGCAGATCGTTCTTCGGGCTGCACAGCGCAATTTCGCGCCCTTCGCGTATGTGGCTGGCGGCTTCGACCGGCAGCGTCACGGGCACGGGAAAGATGTGACCGTCGGCGAGCCGCATTTCGTCGAGCACGCGCTGATGATCGCGGCGACCCATGAAACGGTCGAGCGGCGAGAACGCGCCCGTCGCCAGCAGTTCCAGATCGCACATGGCACGCTCCGACAGTTGCAAGGACGGCAGCGTGCTCGCGTGGCGGCGCAGGTCTGCAAGCTCGCGCGCGGGCGTTAACAGATCGACCAGTTGATTGTCGTATGAAAGCATCTTGGGAGGCGCGCGCGTCCGGTTCTTCTGTCAGTAAGCGAACGATTGATAGACCTCTGGCTGGTCGTCGTCGGCCGCTTCGACGATGGGATTGAAGCGGAGCAGTTGGCGTGCGCGCGCGGAGAGCGTCTCGTAGGTGGCACGCGGAATCCGAATCGAGACTTCGGGCCGATAGAGCCAGCGCCGGCTGTAGCCGATGACGACCATCGGGCGCGGCGTCGTGGTGCGATTGGGCGTGCCGCGATGCAGCCCGCGCACGTCGCGGATCATCACGTCGCCGAGTCGCATCAGGATCGGCTCAAGCGTGCGCGCGCCGGTTTCGATCAACCGTAGCGCTTCCGCCTTCGGCAGCATGTGTGTGGCGCGCGCGACTTCAAACGGCCCGTTCTCCGGCGTGACCGCGACGAGCGGAAAGTTGACGGCGAGTTGGAAGGGCGGCGTCTCCTGTCCGGTTTCAGGAAAGAGCGGCGGCGTGTCGCGGTGTATGTCCTGATAGTCCGAGCCGACGAGCGGCGTGTCGGTCGCCAGTTGGCACATGACGGCATCTGCGCCGACGAGCCGCGCGACGATGGCAAGCACGTCTTCGTCTTCGAAGATGCGCGGGTCGGCAAAGGGCTGCGTGAACGGCAGCGTCACGTAGTAGCGCGCGGGGCCCCGATTCTGCAAGTGCCCTTCGCGCGCGATGTGCGTTTCCAGAAGCGGCGTGAAGGTCGCGCGCCACACATCGAGCACGGCGGGCGCGAAGTGCGCCGGCAACATGCAGAAGCCGTCCGTCAGCACTTGCTGCGCGAAGTTATCCAGTTCCGCCTCGTTGTAACGACCGACCGACATGCTCAGCAAACTATTTCTTACGCCGGCTCAAACGGTTCTGCACGACCACGACCGCGAGCAGGATTAGGCCGCGCAACACCTGTTGCCACCAGGGCGTGATGCTGCCTTCGAGATTGAAGATGTTGAAGATCACGCCCAAGAGCAGCACGCCGACGAGCGTAAACAGGGCGCTCCCCTGCCCGCCCGTCAAAAGCGTCCCGCCGACGACGACCGCCGCAATCGCGTCCAACTCCCAACCCAGCCCCGCGACCGGTTGCCCCGCACCCAGCCGCGACGCGAGGATGACGCCCGCCAGCCCTGCGAGCGCCCCGCTCAAAGCATACACGCCCATCGTCACGCGCCCCACGTTCAAACCCATCAGGCGCGCCGCCTCTTCGTTATCGCCAATCGAAAAGACGTGCCGCCCGAAGCGCGTGTGATTGAGCACCAGCCAACCCGTCAAGTAAGCCGCAACCAGCACGACGACCGGCACGGGCAGCGAGAGCGGCCCTATGTCGAACGTGCCCCGTCCAAGCTCCGTAAACCCTTGCGCGCTTCTGTCCACGCGCACCGTCTGCTCGCCCGTATAGACGAGCGCAAGTCCGCGCGCCGCGATCATCATCGCCAGCGTCACAATGAACGGCTGAATCCGCGCCTTGGCAATCACGATGCCATTGACCAGACCGAGCACGCCCGCAAACGCCACGCCCGCGACGAGCGCGACGATGAGACCGTGCCCCGCGAGATGCGCGGCGACGACGCCCGCGACCGCGAGCAGCGAGCCAACCGAGAGGTCTATGCCGCCCGTCAGGATAACAAACGTCATGCCGAGCGCGACGAGGCCGAGCATGCTGTTCTGCCGGAGCACGTTCGTCAGATTGTTCTCCGTCAAAAACTGCGGATAGCGATAAGCCGCGAACCCGCCCACGAGCACGAGCGCCACCAGCACGCCCTGTCGTTGCAGGAATGAAGCCACCCGCGCGCGCGCCGCACCGCCGCGCACCGAACCGGCCTCGTCAACCGCAGGATTGCCGACCTGAGCCATAAGCCATAACCTCTTCAACTCAATGCGCTGCCGTTTTGCCCGGCTTCACGCGCAGCCAATCGAAGCGCGCGGGTGCGCCCACCGCCCCCGCCGCCGTCAGCGCCACGTGCGCCGATTCAATGTAAGCGGCACTTACAGGCTCGCCCGCCATCGTCCAATCGCGCCCGTTCAGGCTGAAGGCGAAGCGGTACGTCTCGCCGCCCGTGACTGACATGCGCAGGTAGAGCGCGTTTGCGTTCGCCAGCGTCGCCGTCGCCAGCGTCCGTGTCTCTTTGCCTTCGCGCCGCCAGACGTAAATCTTGCCGTCGCCCGCCGCCGCGATCCCGACCGCCGCATCGCGCCAACTGAAAGCCGATAGCCCCGCCCGCATTGTCGGCGGCAGGTTGCGCGTATCCAGCAGCGCCGTCGCCACGTAATCGCCCGACGGGGCGCGCACGCCCACGACCGCCGCTGTCCATTCATCCACCGCCGCGCCTTGCTGCTGCTCCGGCGCAAGCAACAGGTAGCCGCCGCGTCCCGCGTCCACGCGTGCGCTCTGCGCGCTCCGCATGGGCCACTGAAACGCCGGATCAAGCTGCGCGTCGTTGAACCCGGCGAAGAACTCGTCGTCGTCCGTCCGCTCGCCGATGCCGACCGGCGCGGACGCCGCGTTCGACGGCCCAGCGCCGTGATTGATCGCAGGCCAACCCTGCGGCGTCCACTCGATCCGATCAAGCAACGCCTCGCGTCCGACGTTGAACGTGTCCGGGCGCTGGCGGTAAGAGTGATAGAGCAGATAGTAGTTGTCGTCCGGCGTCGTCACAACATCGCCGTGCCCGGGACATTGCCACGCGGCGTTCGCGCCGACGATTGGATTGTCAACGTACTTCTCCCAAGGCCCCAAAAGTTTGCGCGCGCGCGCCACGCCCAGCGCGTATTTGCAGCCGCGCCCGCAACAGGCGTTGCCGGAATAGAAGAGATAGAAGTAGTCGCCGTGCCGCAGGATGTAAGCGCCTTCGACGACGTGGCGCTCCCACGCTGCATCGTTGCGGATCAACTCCTTGCGTTTGCCCGTCAACTTCAAACCGTCTTCCGTGAGCGGCTGCGCCCAGATCGGCGTCGGCTGATTGCGGTCGTTGCCGTCCTCTTTCCAGATCAGATAGCGTTGTCCACGTTCGTCGCGCAGGCTGAAGGCATCAATCGAGCCGATGTCCTGACAGACGAGCGGGCCGTGATCCGTATAAGGCCCTTGCGGGCGCGCGGCCGTTGCCACGGCGACGCAGAGCGTGCCCTTCTTGTTCGGCCCGTCGTCGCGCCGCGCCGTGTAGTAGAGATAAAAACTGTCGCCGTCTGCGATCAATTCGGGGGCCCAGAAGTCACCCTTCGCCCACGCCGGTTTCTCGTCGAAGACCGCGCCGACCGTGCGCCAGTTGACGAGGTCGCGGGAATGCAGAATGGTGAAATGCGGAGCCCAGCCGCCGGTGGTGACGAGCGCCCAGTAGTCCGTGCCGACACGCAGCACGGTCGGGTCTGGATAATCACCCGCCATGACCGGATTGTGATAGACCGCCTGCGCGCTGACAGCCAGCAGACAGCCCTGCACGCACAACGCGAGCAGCACTACGCGCCAAGCACCAAGCGCCACTAACAGCCGCGTGCCTGCTTTACCCTGCGAGCCGAGCATTGACCTTCACGCCACTTTGGGTCTTTGAATATAGACGGCGATGACGATGATCGCCGCCTTGATGACGAGCGACCAAGAGAAGCTGACGCCGTTCATGTTGAAGCTCGTCGTGATCATCTGCATGATGAGCGCGCCGATGAGCGTGCCGATGACGGTCGCGCGCCCGCCCGTCAGAGGCGTCCCGCCCACGACGACCGCCGCGATGGCGTCGAGTTCGATGTTGAGGCCGACCTTCTGCGCGTCGCTCGCGCTCAAGCGCGCAGTCTCGACCAGCCCCGCGAGGCCGGCGAGCAGCCCGCTCAGCGCATAGACCGCGATCTTCGTGCGATGTACGCGCACGCCCGCGAGCCGCGCCGCCGCTTCGTTGCCGCCCACCGCTGCCACGTAGCGCCCGAAACTCGTCGCCCGCATCACGAAGATCGCCAGCGCCACGACCAGCACCATCACGACCACCTGCACCGGCACAGGGCCCAGATAGCCCTGCCCCAGCCACGCGAAGCGCGGATTGTCGAACGGAATCAGTTGCCCGCCGTTGCTGATGACCTGCGCCACGCCGCGCCCCGTAATGAGCGAAGCGAGCGTCACGATGATCGGCTGGATGCGAAAACCGGAGATGAGCGCGCCGTTCAAAGTGCCGACGGCCGTTGCAACGACGAGCGCGAGCAGAATAGCGACGCCGACGCCGCGCCCCAGCGACACGGCCGCGACCGCCGACGCCATCGCCATCACCGAACCGACCGACAGATCAATGCCGCCCGTTGCGATCACGAGCGTCATGCCGGTGGCCACTAGCACCGTCGGCGCAACTTGCAGCAGGATGTTGCGGAAATTATTTACGTCGAGGAAGTTCGGCGTGGCGACGGCGTTCACGATGAACAGGAGGACGAGCGCGGCCAGCGCACCGTAGGTCGGCGCGTAGTCCGCGAGGCTCGTCCGGCCGCGCGCCCGCGCCCCGCCCGCCGCCGGATCAATCTTCATTGCATCAGCCATAACGTTCGCGCCCCTCCGGTGGCCTCTACGCAGTCTCGTCCACCGCGCCGCTCGCATCGGTGGTCGCGCTGCCTTCGGCCATCGCGTGTATGATCGCGTCCTGTGAAATCTCTGCCCCGCGCAACTCCGCGACGCACTGCCCGTCGCGCATGACGACGACGCGCGCGCTGCCTTCGACCAACTCTTCCAACTCCGACGAGATCATCAACACGCCGAGGCCCGATTCGGCCAACTCGTTGACGAGCGCCTGTATCTCGCCCTTCGCGCCCACGTCAATGCCGCGCGTCGGCTCGTCGAGGATCAGAAACTTCGGATGCTTGCAGAGCCAGCGCGCCAGCAGAACCTTCTGCTGATTGCCGCCTGAGAGTTCGCGTATCTTCTGATCGGCGTTTGCCGCCTTGATGCCAAGCCGCTTCATGTAGCGCGCCACGATCTCGTTCTGCTTCTGCCGCGAGACGACGCCGAGCTTGGTGAGCGCAGGCAAGGCCGCGAGCGTCAGATTTTCGCGCACCGACAACTCAGGGATGATGCCTTCGGCCTTGCGATCTTCGGAGAGAAAGGCGAGTCCGGCGTCAATCGCATCGTTTGGCGTACGCAGCTTGAGCGTCTGCCCTTCGAGTTGCACCTGACCCGCCTCAACCTGATCCGCGCCGAAGATGGCGCGCGCCGTCTCCGTGCGGCCTGAGCCGAGGAGGCCCGCCATGCCGACGATCTCGCCGCGCCCGACGGCGAGGCTCACGTGGTCGAGCTTGCGCCCGCGCGTCAGATTCTCTGCGCGCAGGAGCGGCACGTCTTCGGCGGCGCGCGCCGTGTGCTGTGCGCCGAACGCGGTTGTGCCCTGCCGCAACTCTTCGCGCTGTTTGCCGAGCATCAGGCAGACGAGATCGATCCGTTCCAGCCCGGCGAGTGCGCGCGTGCCGACGAGTTTGCCGTCGCGCAGGATGGTGACGCGGTCGCAGACCGTGTATAGCTCGTCAAAGCGATGGCTGATGTAGACGACGCCTGTGCCCTCCGCCTTCAAACGCCGGATCACGTCGTAGAGGATCGAGACCTCGTGCTCGGTCAGAGAACTCGTCGGCTCGTCCAAGACCACGACCTTCGCGCCGAATGAGACGCCGCGCGCGATGGCGACCATCTGCCGGAGCGCGATATTGAGACTGCCGAGCGGCGCACCCGGATCGATGTCCAACCCAAGCCGACCTAAGAGCGCCGCCGCGTCCGCCCGCATGCGCTTCCAATCAATCAGCCCCATGCGGCGCGGCTCGCGGCCCAGATAGATGTTCTCCGCGACCGTGCGATACGCCAGCAGGTTGACCTCTTGATAGACCGCGACCACACCCGCGCGCTGTGCATCTTCGGGCGAGCGAAAATCAACGGGCTGCCCTTCGAGCCAGACCTGCCCACCGTCGCGCCGGTACGCGCCCGTCATGATCTTAATGAGCGTTGACTTGCCCGCACCGTTTTCGCCGACGAGCGAATGCACCTCGCCGCGCTCAAGCGTAAAGTCCACGCCGTCGAGCGCCGTCACGCCGGAAAAGACTTTCGTGATGCCCGCCATGCGGAGCAGTGGTTCGGAGGTCATAAGAGTAGTCAGTAGTCAGTAGGTTTTTAAGCGTTTCGTCCTTCAGCCTTAGTCGCCAGCCAGCAACGTCAGCCATGCTTTGCTACTGACTACTGGCTAATGGCGGCTGACTACTTGCTTCAAAACGCCTCGGCCACGAACTGCGCGGCGTTGCTTGTGTCGAAGAAGCGATCCTGATTGATGATCTTGGGCGGCAGTTGTTCGCCGCGCAGATATTTTTCGAGCGTGTCGAAGGCGATGGGGCCGAAGCGCGGGTTGCATTCGACGGTGGCGTTCATCTCGCCGCGCGCGATAGCTTCGAGCGCCGCTTTCTCGCCGTCAACCGAGACGACGATCACGTCCTTGCCCGGCTGCATGCCGGCCGCTTTCAAAGCCTGAATCGCGCCGAGCGCCATCTCGTCGCTATGCGCGTAGACGGCCGTGATCTCTTTGCGGTGCGCCTGAATGATGTTCTCCATCACCTTCTGGCCTTCGGCGCGATTGAAGTTGGCGGTCTGCGACGTGAGGATTTTCATATCGGGAAAATCCTTGATCGCGGCGGCGAAACCGTCGTGCCGGTCGCGGGCGACGGACGCGCCCGAAGTGCCGAGCAACTCGACGATGCCCGCCTTGTTGTTCGTCTGCTTCGCCAGCCATTCGCCCGCGCGCCGCCCTTCGTCTACGAAGTTCGAGCCGATGAAAGTGACGAAGTCTTGCCCCGCCGTGCCGTTCACCTCGCGGTCGATCATGAAGATGGGGATGTTCTTCTCCTGCGCCGCCTGCAACGCCGACTCGAAGCCCTGCTCCTCGCGCGGCGCAAGAAAGATCACGTCAACGCCGCGCGCGACGAGGTCTTCCACGTCCGACACCTGCTTGGAGGTCTGCCCCTGCGCGTCCGTCACGAGCAGTTCATACTTGGCGGCGCGCTTTGCGCCTTCGTCGCGCATGCTCTGCGTCTCGGCGATGCGCCACGGCCCGTTGTTCTCCATCTGCGAGAAGCCGACGACGATCTTCTCGCCGCGCTGCGCCTTCGCCGCGAGATTGCTCCGCCCGTCCGCGCCGCCGCTACTTCTGCCGCCGCCGCCACTGCCAGCCTGCTTGCGACAGCCCGAAGCGAGCACCAAGAGCGCGAGCATCAGACACAAGGAAGCGCCGACTAATCTGCGGCCACCGTTGAAACGTTTCATGATCTCTTCTCCCGTGATTATCGAAGCCAAAATAGAACTGCATTTAACGCGTCGGCTCGATGCGTAGCCAGTCGAACCGGCCCGCCGCGCCCTGCGTGCCGCCTGCGACCAGCGCGATCCGCACGCCCCTGTCCCAAGGCGGCAAGTAGCTGCCATCGAGTTCTTCGTTCATGGCCTGCCAACGGCGGCCGTCCGTGCTGACGGCGAAACGATAGAGATGCCCTGCGCGCGCGGTCATGCGCAGATAGACGCGCGCCCCGTTGACGGGTTCGTTCAGGCTGGCGACCAGTTTGTGCTCGTTCTTCTCGCGCCGCCAGAGTTGGACGGCCCCGCCCGCATCCACCGAAGCGCCGAGCGCGTTCTCGCCGTCGCCGTAAGCCGACAGCCCGACGAGCGCGCCCGGCGGCAGCCCGCGCGTGTCAATCAGCGTCGTCGCCACGAAATTGCCGGTCGTCATCGTGCGAGCGACGACAGCGCCAAGCGCATCGCTCGCGTGCGGCGCAGTCGGCGCAAGCATGAGCCAACCGCCGCGCGCAGGCGCGACGCGCACGTTGGGTTCGTTCGCCTGCGGCCATTGCCAGCCGGGACTGAGCCGCGCGTCCACGAAGTTATCGAAGAAAGTGTACTTGGGATTGTGCTCGCCGATGCCGAAGGGCGCAGGCGCGCGCCCCGAAGGGCCGCGCCCGTGATTGATCGTGGGCCAGTCGTCTGCGCCGTGCCACTCGACCTCGTCAAGCAGCGCCTGCCGACCGACGTAGACGAAATCGCGCGGTTGATAAGCGTGATAGAAGACATAGGTGCGCCCGCCGCCCGCGTCGAAGACCGTGCCGTGACCGGGACACTTCCAGTTGTCATTGGCCGCGAGGATCGGGTTGGCGGGATTCTTCTCCCACGGCCCTAAAAGTTTGCGCGCGCGCGCCACGCCCAGCGCGTAGTTGCACTCGCGCCCGCAACAGAAGTTGCCGGAGTAGAAGAGATAGAACCAGCCGTTGCGGCGCACGACCGAAGGGCCTTCGATGAGGTCGCCGAAGGGCAGCGTCGCGTGCTTCTCCCAGCCCTGCGTGTTGCGCAGTATCTCCTGCCGCGCGCCGACTAAGCGCGTGCCGTCATTCGATAGCCGCTGCGCCCAGATGGGCGTCGGCTTGCTCACGCTGTTGCCGTCCTCTTTCCACAACAGATAACGCGCGCCGTTCTCGTCCGTCACCGGAAAGGCATCAATCGAGCCGACCTCCTGACAGACGAGCGGGCCGTGATCCGTATAAGGCCCTTGCGGGCGCGCGGCCGTTGCCACGGCGACGCAGAGCGGCCCGTTCCGCTTGCGCGCGGCGTAGTAGATGAAGAACCGGCCGCGGTCTTGCGAGATTTCCGGGGCCCAGTAGTTGCCGACCGACCATGCGGGCGGGCGCGTGAAGACCGTGCCGACCACCTCCCAGTTGACGAGATCGCGCGAATGCAGGATCGGAAACTCCGGCCCCCACTCGGACGAAGTGGCCGCGCCCCAGAAGTCCTGTCCGACACGCGTGACGGAAGGATCGGGGAAATCGCCGGCCACGGCCGGGTTCGCGTAGGTCGCCCGCCGCTGCGCCGCCACATTGAGGCTGAAGCCTAAAACGCAGAGCAACAACCATAAGCCCCGCGTGCTGCGTCGTGTGTGTTCGTGGTTCATCTATCCCCTCGTGCGTCAAACTCGTGTTGCCCGGCCTCAGGTGCGCGCAGGGTCTCGCGCGTCGGCTGACCGTTGGCGCTGCCGACGGGCGCAGTCGAACCGCGCGTGACCAGATAGGTCGGCACGTGCAGTTCGACGCCTGTGCGGTGCGGGTGCGCGACTGTCGCCAGCAGGGCTTCGACCGCGCGCTGGCCCAACTCCGTGCGCGGCAAGCACACGGTCGTCAAAGACGGATGCGAGAGCGCGGCAAAGGCCACGTCGTCGAAGCCGACGAGCGATACGTCTGCGGGAATCCGCAAGCCCGCCGCCATAAACTCCTGCATCGCGCCGAAGGCCATCATGTCGTTGGCGGCCATGACGGCGGTCGGCAACGTGCCGGCGCGCTCGGCCAGCATGGCGCGCGCGGCGCTGCGCCCACCCGCGAGTTTGAAATCGCCCTCGTAGATGCGCGGCGGCGGCGCGGCGGGCAGGTACTGCCGCACACTTGCGCGGAACGCATCGCGCCGTTTGACGGCCGAGCGCAGCCGCTCAGGCCCGCCGATGAAAGCGATCTCACGATGCCCGTGCGCGGCCAAGTGGCGCACCGCTTCGTCTATGCCCGCTTCATAATCGATGCACAGGTTGCTCATGTTGACGCCGGGCGCATCGAGATCGAGAAAGACGACGGGCACTTGCCGGCGGGCCAACTCGTCCACGAGCGTCATGTCCAGTTCCGATGTCATCAGCGCAACGCCCGCCACCTGCCGCTCGATCAGGCGGCGCACGTAATTGGACGTGCGCGCCGGATCGTAGTTCGTGTTCGACAGCACCACGTCATAGCCTTGCTCAAAGGCCGCCGCCTCGATGCTCTTGACCAGTTCGGGGAAGAACGGGTTGGCAATGTCGGAGATGAGCAAGCCCAGCGTTTGACTGCGCCCCGATGCGAGACTGCGCGCGTGCGCGTTCGGATAGTAGCCGCACCGCTCGATGGCGGCGAGCACGCGCGCGCGCGTCTCTTCCGAGACATAACGACTGTTGTTGATGACGTGCGACACGGTCGCGGTGGAGACGCCCGCCTCGCGCGCCACGTCTTTGATGCTCATGGCTTCAGTCTAAACTTACGTTCGGTGCGCGCATTCTACTGCATCCCGGCCGTAAACGGGGCGGCAAATTTCCCGCGCGCCCGCGCTCACTTCATCGCCGCCGCGCCCGCACCATAGTCGAGCGTGGGCGCGCAGTCCGGCCCGCTCGCGTAGGCGATCATGGCGTCGAGCAGGTGCGTGGCGTAAGGGTCGCGCCCGTAATCGTCGAAGTTGAAAGTCGTCAACAACGCGCGCCCGTTGCCTGCGCGTAGCTGCACGGCGAGGGCGGCGTTGTTATTCAACCAGCCGTAGAAGACGCCCGCGAGCACGTCCTCGTAGTGCGCGCCCGGCACGTCCTGAATCACGAAGCGCGGCACGACGCGCGCGGATTCAAAACCGAGAATATTGGTGAACCCGACCGCCGCGAAGGGCGAGGGCGCAGAGGCGCGGATCCAGTTGAAGTTCGTCACCCAGTTGCCGTCGAGATCAGACCCGGCGCGCGGGGTGATCTTGAACGGCGCGCTCGGCGGGAGCGCCTCTTTCGTGTTGGCAATGATGAGCGCACGCCCGCCTGCGCGCAGGTGGCGCTCCACCCTGTTGTCGAGCGTGCTGGCGACAATCAACGTCGGCCGGTTAAGCGGCGCGAGGTCAACGTCGGGCCGCAGCAGCGTGTAGCCAGCGGCGGTGAGTTGTGCGGGCTTGAGCGCGAGCGCACGTTTCGGATCGTGGAAACTGAGCGCGGTCTGCACGGCCGCGTGCGGCTTCGGATAGACGAAGACCTCCGCGCTGTTCTCCGCGATGACACGGTCTGCGCCGTCGATCAGTTCGACGCGTATGCGCTGGCGCTCAGGGCGCGCGACCTGCGGCGCAGGCCACGCGCGGCGGGCAACGGGCGTGACGCTCGCGGGCGCAGGCGCTTGCGCGAGAGGCTGCACGCCCAAGCGTCGCCCGCGCTCCGTGCGCCAGCGCAGCGTTGCGCCGCGCAGGTCGCGCTGGCTGTAGTGCGAGAGCAAGACCTCGAACTGCATCGGCTCGCCGCTCGTGTAGTTGTGCTTGTCCGTGCGCGCGATGAGCAGGTCGGGCTGTTGAATCTTCGCCAGTTCGGCCGCGTAGGCTTTCGGCTCGCGCCACATGCTCATGAGGCCGTTGGCTTCCCAGTTGATGTCTGTGAACTCGGTGATGACGTAGCCTTGAATCGAAGCGTAGCGGCGGATCTCTTCGATCTCGTGTTTGAGCGAGACGAACTGATGCCACTGGGTCGCTTCAGCGAGTGCATCGTAGTCGCGGAAGACGGTGGCGAGTTTGAACTCTCGGAAGCGGTCGAAGAGACCGGCGGGGCGCGTGACGGGGCGACCACCGAAGTCGCGCTCGAACCACCAGGGCAAATCTTTCGGCAGATGCGGCAAGCCCCAGTTGCCAAACTCCGAGACGACGAGCGGCTCGCGGCCCGTCTCTTCCGCGTCGCCGTGCGGGCTGAAGTTCCACTTGGGGCGCGCGGCGAAATCCGCGACCCACTTATCGAAGGGTTGATAATCGTCGGGGATCGAGTTGTAGCGATGATTGTCTGTGATGTCGGTCTTGAGGTGGAAGTTGTTGCAGCAGGCGCTATTGTCCACGATGAGGCGACCGAGCGGCGCGGTCAGCCGCTTGGCTCGGTCGAAGGCGGCGCGCAGCCAGCGCCGGCTCTCGGCTTCGCGCGCGAGGTTTGCGCCCCAGCCTTCGTTGATGATGGACTGGATAATGATCGAAGGATGATTCCAATCGCGCGCCACCATTTCGCGGAAGATGGCTTCGCCGCGCTCGGCCGCCACGGGCGCGAAGTGGTCAAAGTCGTTCCAAGACGGAATTTCGTACCAGACGAGCATGCCGACCTCGTCCGCCGCTGCAAGATAACTCGGATCGCAGACCTTGATGTGACAGCGCAGCACATTGAGACCCATGCGCTTGCCCTGCAACATCTGCGCGCGCACGTACTCTTTCGACGGCGGCGTGTAGATCGTCTCCGGGTAGAAATCCTGATCGAGCGCCGCGACCATGTAGAACGGCTCGCCGTTCAGGTAAAACTGCCCGGCGCGCGCCTCGAACGTGCGGAAGCCGAATCGCTCCGTCAGGGTATCGTTGTCGTTGAGCTTCACCTCGACGGAATAGAGCGCGGGGTGCGCGGGACTCCAAAGCTGCGGTGCGCGCACGCGCCCCGTGAAAGTGCGCTGCAAAAGCGTGATGCCCCCGCCGCCCGTCTTAAACTCGACGCGCCCGTTTGCATCTCTGACGACTACTTCAATCGGATTCGGGTCTTGCGAAGCCTGCCCGGCCAGTTGCACTTCGACGCTGACTTCGCCGTCCGCGTGCGGCGTCACATGGATGCGCTCAAGATAGAGACTCGGGCGCACCTCAAGCGTGACCGGCTGCCAGATGCCGCCGGTCTGGACGTACCAGTTCTGTTTGCCGTGCGGGATTTCGTTGTAGAGCATGCGGGGAAAACGCGCACGGTTCTCCCGCTCGTCCATCGGCGGATCGACGACGCGCACGGCCAGTTCGTTGCGCCCCGCGTGCAGCGCGCCCGTGATGTCGAAGGTGAAAGGCGTATAACCGCCTTCATGCGTGCCGACGGCTTTACCGTTGACGAAGACCTCGCTGTAATAATCGACCGCGCCGAAGCGCAGGAGCGCACGCCGGTCGCCGCCGAGGTCGGGCGCGACGAACGTGGTGCGATACCACGCGACGCCCATGTAGTCGCGCAGGTCTGCGAACTGCGCGTTCCACGAAACACCGACGCGCACATCGCGCCAGCCGGCGGCACTGTCGAGGTCGGAGGCTTTGCGCGTGCCCGCTTGATCCGCGAGAAACTGCCAGCCCTGGGCAAGCTCGACGGATTGCGTCTGCGCCGATACGGGGCCGACGAGCCAGAGCAGCGCGCCGAGGAGCGGCCACATAAGCAGCAGGGCGCGGCGGGCTTGAGCGTGTGTGTTCATTCGTTTCGGCGTCTCGCCGTGGCTCTATCTGCTGGGCCGTTCACTTCGCGGTGACGATACGCACCGATTCCCAGTCGTTCTCGGACGAGCCGAAGCCGTAGAGCATGAGGCGGAACGTGCGCGGCAGGTTCTTGATCGTTCTGGTCAAGGCAACCTGTGCGTCCTGCGGCGCGCCGTCGGGCTTGTTGACGACGAACAGATATTCGTCGCCGCGCCGGACGATGCTCAGAACGGGGCGGTCGAACTTCAGACCGAGTTTGCCGTTGTCTAACCGCTCGCCTGTGCCGTCAATGACCGACCACGCTTCCAGCGTCCGCTCGCTCGTGTAAAGCCACTCGACGCGGTTGCGCCCGGAGCCGTCGAACATGAGCGTCAAGGTCGCGCGCCCGATGTCGGAAGCCTTGTCGCCCGCTTCAGGCAGTTGCGCCAGCACGCGCGCCACCTGTCCTTCGACGATGAAGCGGTCGGCGCTGAAAGTCGGTTTCGTGCGGACGCCCGCGCGGGTCTTACTGCCGCTGCGCAGACGCAGTTGCCCGTCCTTGACTTCGAGTTTGCCGCCGCCCGCGCCCTCGAAGGTGAACCGCTCCCACTTCGTCTCGTCGAGTTTGTCGCCGTTGAAGTCGTCAGCCCACGTGTCGAACTGCGGCGTTGATGGCTGCGTGCCCGTCGCCGGTTTTGCTGCCTCCTGCGCGCGGCTACCAAACGCGCCGCTAACGCATAGCATCATGGCCAGCACCAGACTTGCGCCGAACTTTTTCATGCTCACCCTCCCTGTTGGTTAAAAGCGCACGTCGGCAAGGCGACGGACGAGGTCGCGTCGCCCGGTCGTGCGCTGCTCTTTTTCCGTGTCGCTCAGTTGTTTGAAGGCCGCCAACTCTTTCTGTGCGTCCGGCGTGCGCTTGAGCCGGACGTAGACGCGGCTCAACTGATAATGCGCTTCGGCCAGATCGGGCGCGAGTTGGACGGCGCGCTCAAGCTGCGCGGCGGCTTCCGGCCAACGCTCGCCGCGCACGTAGAGTTTGGCTAACGCGAGGCGCGCGGACGCAAGCGAGGGATCGAGTTCGATGGCGCGCGCGAGATATTTTTCGGCCCGCGCAAAATCAACGTCGGGCAGTTTCAGTTGCACGTCGGCCGCCAGATAGTAAGGGACGGCGAGCCGGTCGTCGGCGGCGATGGTGCGCTCGTAGAGTTCTATGGCGCGGGCATACTCGCCGCGCTCGGCGTAGGTTGTGCCGAGATAGGCGAGCGCGGGCGTGGACTTCGGATCGAGCGCGAGCGAACGCTTGAAAGAGGCTTCCGCCTCGTTATTCTGCCCGTTGACGAGTTGGGCGATGCCGAGCGCGAGCCAGAGCGAGGCGGACTGCGGAAACTGTTTGAGCGACTCTTGCAGCCGGATGATGGCGGCGGCGGGCGCGTGCGAATCCGTCAGCAGCAGCCCGTAGCGAAAATGATAAGTCTCGTCGGCCGGCGCGAGCGCCAGCGCCCGCCGCATCGCGGGAATGGCGTTCTCGTAGTAGCCGCCGGCCGCGTACACGTCGGCCAGCGTTGCATAGACGGGCGCGGCTTCGACGCCGCGCGCAACGGCCGTTTCCAGCACACGCCCTGCCGCCTTGATGTCGCGCTGTTGCAGGTAGGCGCGTGCGAGCGTGACCGACGCCGACACGTTCGCAGGGTCGGCGGCGAGGGCCGCGCTCGCTTCTTTACTGGCTTCGGCAAAGAGGCGGGCGGCCAAGAGAGCCGCCGCGAGTTCGGCGCGGGCGGGCGCGGCGCTTGCCTCATTTGCCTGCTCAAGCCGGGTCGCGTAGGCGAGATAATGACGGGCCGCGCCCTCTCTATCACCGAGCCGGAGCGAGGTGACGACGAGCGCGCGGGCAATTTCGTAGTCGGGCGCAAGGGCGTCGGCGCGGGCGAACAGGTCGCGGGCGGCGCGCAGGTCTTCGGGCGTGCCGGCGGCGAAACGTATCTGCGCGAGATTGACGAGCGCGCTCGGTTGGTCGCGGTCGAGTTTGAGCGAAGCCTCGAACTGCGCCTGCGCCTCCGTCGTGCGCCCCAGCCGCAGCAGGCTCGCGCCGTAGTTGTTGCGCGCGGAGGCAAGCTGCGGCGCGGCGCGGGCGGCGGCGGCAAACTGCCGTTCGGCCTCGGCCAGATCGCCCGACTGATCGGCCATGACGCCGAGATAGGTGTGCGCTTCGACGTTGTG